>JBBQBB010000059.1:0-21745 GCA_038317095.1 Bacteroidia bacterium
AATGATTGTCGGTCTAATTTTGAGACAATCTGAGAGAATAAACTTAAATTTGCCATGAGAGAAGTTGTTTTTTGTTTAACAACTCAAAGGTAACTTTGAGATACTTAATCCGCTTCTCTCATTTTTTTATTTAGGACGCTATTGATGTGCAACCTAGAAATATCCAATTTGGTTAATTTCAATTAATAAGTGCACCGAATTTATTGCTTATTGTAATATTCATCAATTTCTTTGGAATATTAGCCAAATAAGGGTTAATAAGCTGATTGTGTGTTTTTCAGCAAGCCCTAAATAGTTCAAATCACAATTATCCCCTAATTTTGCAGCAGTATTCATGAAAAGTATATTTTTATTCGTCCTTGTTTCCGTTTCAACGTATGTTTTTGGCCAAACCTCATTTGCAGAACAACAATTGAATTTTGACCGTGTGGCAGTTGCCAAAAAACGCTGCGATGCAAAGGTGCGTAGAATGTTCAAAGACAGCGGTTTAAAAGATCCGCGCTTTATATATTGGCGGTCGTTTAAATTGGAAGATGAAATTGAATTGTGGGGTGCCGACAGTGCGAGTGGTCCGTATAAACGCATAAAAACATATAAAATCTGCAAAGGCAGTGGAGATTTGGGGCCGAAGCGCAAATTTGGCGACATGCAAGTGCCAGAGGGCCTTTATTACATAGAAAGATTCAATCCAAACAGCAATTTTCATTTGAGTTTAAAGGTTGCTTACCCCAACGAAAGTGATATGATGCTTGGCGACAAAGAAAATCCAGGCAATGAAATTTACATTCATGGAGGTTGCGCCAGCGTAGGTTGCATGCCTATGACAGATTCTACGGTAGACGAAATATACTGGATTACCGTTTTGGCCCAAAATTATCAAGGCAAGAATGCCAAAATTCCCATTGATATTTTCCCATGCCATTTTAACAAAAAAAATTGGAATTATTTAAAAACCAATTATGGCCACAAACCCGCATTGCTAAAATTTTGGCAGAATTTGGAAGAAGCCTATGTTTTTTTTGCAGAGAAAAAAATATCTCCCGGTTATTGGGTAGATCAAAAAGGGCGTTATGTAATCGTCTATCCTCAAAATTACCATTTGAACGACCCGAATCATTAATGAAGTTTCTTGTGGCTGGTCTTGGAAATCCCGGTGTTGAATATGAGAATACCAGACACAACATTGGGTTTAAGGTATTGGATAAACTGGCCGCAGATATGGGTATTGTTTGGGAAAAACAAAAAAATGGCTGGGTAACCCAAGGAAGTTTAAAAGGAAAAACCTTGATATTGCTTAAACCAGATACTTTTATGAATTTAAGCGGAAAGGCAATTTCGTACTGGATGCAGCAAGAAAAAATCAAATTGGAAAATGTGTTGGTAGTTGCCGATGACTTGGCATTGCCTGCCGGCAGATTACGGCTCAAAACGAAAGGATCAGACGGCGGTCACAATGGATTTAGAAGCATCGATGCCACTTTAGGTACCCAAAATTATGCACGCTTGCGTTTTGGCATAGGCAATGAATTTGCACAAGGCCGACAGATAAATTATGTTTTGGGTGAATTTAATGCAGACGAAAACGCAACAATTAATAGCACCATTTTAACCGCTGCAGATGCTATTAAACTTTTTGCTACCATTGGTGCATCTCACACAATGACCCAAGTAAATGCCAAAAATTGAAACCATATTAACCCCCGCATTATTTCATCTTTACGAGCAAGGAATAGAACAAAAAAATGTGGTTGTTATAGATATTTTACGGGCAACAACAACCATATGTGTGGCTTTTGAAAACGGAGTAAAAAGTATAGTTCCTGTTGATAATCCTCAAGAAGCCTTGCAATTTAGAAAAAATAGTTTTTTGGTTGCAGCAGAAAGAAGCGGAGAAACAGTAACTGGTTTTGAGTTGGGAAATTCCCCCCAGGATTACACAAAAGAAAATATCCAAGGAAAAAACGTAGCACTTACCACCACCAATGGAACGCGGGCTTTGCGCATGTGTAAACATGCCAATAGGGTGCTCATTGGATCCTTTATAAACTTAGAGGCTTTGGCCAATGTTTTAATAAAAGACCACAAAGATGTAATGCTCTTTTGCAGCGGATGGAAAGACAAATTTAACCTGGAAGACACCCTTTTTGCTGGTGCATTGGCAAAGGCAATGTTGGGCAGTTTTGAACCCTTGGGCGATGCCATGTTTATGGCAATGGATCTCTATGAAAAAGCAGAGCCTAATATTGCGCAATACTTGCAGAAAGCTTCGCATGTGCAGCGTTTTAAAACCTTACACGTAGAAAGCGATTTGGATGTGTGTTTGCAAATGAATATTTCCGATGTTATACCAGAGTGCAAAGAAGGAATTATCTCTATTTAAAATGAAAAAACAATTTTTATCCGAAGCATTTTTTACGTTTTTCAAAAAACTTGCTGCAAACAACCGCCGCGAATGGTTTGACGAAAACCGCAGAACTTACGAAAAAGAAGTAAAATTGCCATTCGAAAACTTGGTAGATGCTCTCCTTTTTGAGATGGCAAAATTGGATAAATCCTACGCCAATATTAAAGGCAAAGATTGCATATTCAGAATCAACAGGGATGTGCGTTTTGCAAAAGACAAATCGCCTTATAAATTAAACCGAAGTGCAATAATTTCACCAGGTGGAAAAAAAGATTTAAATCCTACGGGTTTTTATTTTGAAATTGGTCCTGAAGAATGTGCATTCTATGCTGGTGTTTATCTGCCAGATACTGAAACAATTAAAAACATAAGGGAATATATTGCCAAAAAGAACGACCAATTTGAGCAAATTATAAGGGCAATTTCGTTTAAAAAAATATTTGTAGAAGTGCAAGGTGAAAGGCAAAAAAGAGTGGATTCTAGTCTAAAAATGGCGGCAGAAATACAACCCATTTTATACAACAAACAATTTTATATAAAGCATATATTTTCGGAAAAAAAGGTGAATAGCAGCGGACTTGTAGAATATTTATTGCAAGTGCACCAAGCGGCCACTCCCTTTTGCAACTTTATGGAAAAAGCCATGAAGAGTGATAAAAAATAACGACATTTGCAAACCGAAATGGAAACCACAGGAACAAATAGGCCAATTAGGGTATTGGTTGCCAAAGTGGGCTTAGATGGGCACGATAGGGGAGCCAAAGTGATAGCATCTGCCATGCGCGACGCTGGCATGGAGGTAATTTACACAGGGTTACGCCAAACACCTGAAATGGTAGTGCAAGCTGCGCTGCAAGAAGATGTGGATGCCATAGGTGTAAGTATTTTATCTGGCGCCCATAATACTGTCTTTCCACGAATTTTAGCGTTGATGAAAGAAAAGGGCATGAACGATGTGTTGCTCACCGGTGGAGGAATTATTCCAGATGGCGATGCCGAAAAGTTGAATGCAATGGGCGTAGCACGCCTGTTTCCACCAGGTACTGAAATGAAAGTAATCACCCAATACATTCAGGATTGGGTAAAAGAAAATAGACAATTTTAATCAATGACAACTGCAAAAATATACGAGAACATTCTCACCGAAACCGAAGAAGGTATTTTAACCATTACCATTAACCGCGAACCCAAATTAAATGCACTTACCATAAGTACTTTGCAAGAAATAAAAGATGCTGTGGAGGCTGTACAAACGGATCGTAAAATACACGGTATTATTATTACAGGTATAGGCCCCAAAGCTTTCGCAGCGGGTGCAGATATTAGCGAATTTGCACACTTTAATGAAGATGAAGCCACCAAAATGAGTGCTGATGGGCACGAAGTAATGAACACCATTGAAGCTGGCAACAAAGTAGTAATTGCTGCAGTAAATGGCTTTGCATTGGGTGGTGGTTGTGAATTGGCCATGGCTTGCCATTTGCGCGTAGCATCCGAGAATGCAAAATTTGGTCAACCTGAGGTAAATTTGGGTGTACCTCCAGGATACGGTGGCACCCAACGTTTGGTGCAATTGGCAGGCAAGGGCAAAGCCCTAGAAATGTTATTGACGGGCGAAGCCATTGGTGCACAAGAAGCTTTAGCTTATGGCTTGGTAAACCACGTGGTCACACTGGAAGAATTGTTGCCAAAATGCCGGGAAATTTTAAACAAAGTGGCTACAAAAAGCCCGGTTGCAATTAAAAAAGTAATCAATTGTGTAAACGATTTTCACCGCCCAAATGTAAATGGAATGCAACGCGAAATTTATGAATTTGGTTATGCCTTCGAAACCGAAGATTTTAAAGAAGGCACCGATGCTTTTTTGAACAAAAGAAAACCAGAATTTAGCGGGAAATAAATTGGATTAATAATCCATGATTTGGTCAAATGTAAACAAATCATGGATAGAAATTTCAAGTACTTTTGAAATTAAATATAGGTGATAAATGCCTGTATTATTTTCACCATTTTCTATACGTTGTATTTGTCTTAATCCCATTTCAGTTTCGAAAGCCAATTGTGTTTGGGATAAATTTGTCTTCGTTCACCACAAGAGACAAATAGAAAAAAACGCAAAAAACATTAGCATTGTAGCTGCTACACTTGCAGCAGTTACCTATAATTATGCGCTGGTATGCCAAGGCAAACTTATGGATACAAAACAAATGATGATTGTACAATGACAATAACCCCTTGCTTTATGAAAAAATTAATTTTAACTTTGGTTGTTGTTTTGATAAGCATAGCCAAAATATATAGCCAAACACCACTGGATGATAGTACTTGGACGAAACATGCGTTTATAAATGCTGAATTCAATTATAACATGGATGGAACCAAAACTGCGGCACAACAACTATCCTATTTTAACAACACAGGTGCTGGTTTTAGCAATTACAATATACGCCAAGGTGACCGGGATGATGCTTTTCAATGGAAAAAATACAAGGAATCTGCTAGAACATTAAATGCATTTCAAACCAATGATACGCACAATATGACGATTAAAAATGGCATTTTAACCCTTAAGCAATTCGTGAGCCAGGGGCTGGTTTTAGAAAAGTTTATTATGATACTCTAAACGATTTGGACACAACCACAAACGACAGTGTAGTTGTTTATTACCCATTTACAATAACAGATATTATAGCCAAACAAGAAGTAAGTAAACCATACTATATAGAAATGATTTACAGGCAACCCGACGGCAATGTAGACGGCATTTCTACTGGTTTTTGGGGATTTGATAAAACCCAATGCGCAAATTGTGAATGGAATGAAATTGATTATTTTGAACATGCTGGCCATTCTAATGTTTTTACACATAATTTTATTTGGAAGGCAAAGACTTGGTATAGAGGTCAAACGATGGCTTTTAATTCACCTTCTGTTTCCTTTAACCGTGATGAAAATTTAACATACGCTGACAATTATTGGGAAAAAACAAACGACATTAGAACAACAACTGGTAGTGCTTGGCATAAATATGGGGTAGAAGTTACACGCAAGTATGTAGCCTATTATATTGATGATAAGCAAGCACAGTTTGCCCAATTTCCGCAAGAATTAAAATGGGATAACGCACATAAGTTTTATGTAGCGCAAAACAATAAATTGCCTTTTTTGTCAATGATATGGATTTTGAAATGGGCATAAACACCCAACCTGGCTATAATGATACGACCAGTGAGCCGGATAGTACCGTTTCCTTTCCGTTTGTATATGAAATAGATTATGTACATTATTTTAGGCCTAAATTGGCAAGCACTATAGATTTGGTAAACGTCAATTACAATTTAGACAACCATGCGAAAACCATTTTTAAAACCATTACATTAGGCGGCCCTGGTGGCAACGTATCGCTAAGTACAGGCAAAAACGCTACACTTCGCGCAACGGGTGATATTTTGCTAAAAGATGGCTTTGAAATACCCGTGGGCGCTACAATTTGCATTTTAAATACATTTAATACCAAATGAAAGTCCTCTTAAAAACATCGCTTTCTGTAGTGCTTACGATACTATTGTTACAATCATCTTGTAAAAGAGAAAAAATGAAGGAAACAGATTATTCTGGAACATATAAATGGGTAAGATTCCTATGTATATAGAGGATTTTATATGTATTTTAATCAACCTGAAAATTTAAATCAGATAACTTCGACAATAAAAAGAATAGGTGTTAATTACTATAATGTTTGCGCAGACAACCGGGAAAAATGTCAAGATAGTAACTATGTTTCAAATTTTTTTATAAAAACAGATTCTGTAGACTTTGGAAGTAATTTTAATCGTTTTGCAGACTCTATAAAGATTAAAAAATTTAAGGGCGTGAAAACCCAAAATGGTTTTAAAGGTGAATATATTGAATATTATACCCAGAAAATTCCTACGTCTGCAGACCCATACGATTATATTTTTATCGGCACCTTTGAACTCATAAAACAATAAGAAAAATAACTATTTATTACCGATTTTTAAAAATAGCGAATGCAATTTTAAAACCTGCTCCACCACACTTTTTTCTCCGTCGTTTTCTAAGATGTAATCGCAACGTTTTATTAATTCTTGGGTGGGTATTTGTTTTTGAATACGGGCCAATACTTCATCCCTAGAAATGCCGTCGCGCTGCATGGTGCGTGTTATTCGCACTGCCTCGGGTGCAATTACACCTATCACCAAATTTACATGTTTGTAACTGCCACTTTCAAACAAAATAGCGGCTTCTTTTAAGGTGTATTTTTCGGTATTGTGGGCTTTGCACCAATCTTCATACAGGTCAAAAACAAAGGGATGCACAATGGCATTTAATTGGAGTAATTTTTCTTTATCGTTGAATACAATATTGGAAATATAGGCACGATTGTATGCGTCATTAATATAAGATTCTAAACCAAATGCAGCAATAATTTTGGTTTTTAAATCAGAATTATTTGCATACATTCTATTGGTTTCTGCATCTGCATAAAAAACAGAAATGCCGAGTTCTTCAAAAACCCGGCATACAGTGCTTTTTCCGCTGCCAATGCCTCCGGTAATTCCTATACGAAGCATGGCAATGGGTTATTTATTTAACTTCGGCTATTTCAACCTTTGGTTTGTAAGCCGCCATGGTCATTTCCATGCTGATTGCGCCTTTTTCTACCTTTATGCGGCCTTCTTCAATTTCCAATACCAAATGGGTATCGGCAAGGGTAACAATTTTACCATGAATGCCACCTGTGGTAACTACCATATCGCCTTTTTTAATTTCAGCCAAGTAAGCTTTGGCTTTTTTCTGCTTGCGCATTTGTGGCCATATCATAAAAAAGAAAAAAACCACCATTACCAAAATCAATGGAATGGGTCCGAATCCGCCGCCTGTAGCAGCTGCTTGTAAAATTATGTTGTTCATTATTTGTTTTCAGTTTCTTTGGACCAAATGTTAGAAACAAATCTTAATTCAATTTGTTCTATGGTAGAATTTACAAACGTAACGGTTATGCTTTTTTCTACGCGGGGCCCATCAGGCCCGCCTTTGCCACTAGAATTAAATGTAGCCATTACATGCCCTTCGCCGCCTGGAGGAATTACTTCTTTGGTCCATTCTGGAGTTGTACAACCGCAAGAAGCTTGCACGGTATTTACGGTAAGATCGCCTTTACCTGTATTTTTAAATTTAAAATTGTGCTGTACTTCTTCCCCATCGTTAATTCTTCCAAAGTCGTGCACGGTTTGTTCAAACTGCGGTGTGCCTGGCGCACCTTTTTTATTCCCAGTAGGGTTTTCAGGTGTAGCTCCATTGTTTTCAATATCGGAAGTGCCTGCCTTTCTATTTGCGGTGCTATTGCATGCAAAGATGCCTACAACGGTAAAAAGTACTAATACGCCTTGGTATTTCATGGTGCAAATTTAACAATTTATTTGTCTCTCAAACCTCTTCCTGCTTTTCTTATATCGCCAGATAGCTCAAGTTTCTTTCTCATTTTGTCTAAAATACCGTTTAAAAAACGTGAACTACTGGGTGTGCTGTAGTCTTTAATCACATCTAAATACTCGTTTATGGTTACTTTTAAGGGAATTTGCGGAAAACATAAAAACTCTGCAAGGGCCATTTTTATTGAAATTAAATCTAGAATGGCAATGCGCGATGGGTCCCAATTATCCGTTATGTCTGAAATTTGTTTTTCATATACCTCGGTATTTACGGCTACGGTTTCAAACAATTTTAATGCAAATTGAATTTCTTCCCCCTCAGTATCGTCTTGCGAAGATAGATGTATTACATCTGCTTTGGCCGAATTTATGGTTTTTAGCACCTCTTTCAATAACAATTCTTCGTCGTCATTCCAGCCTGCATAGGCGCTTTCCATGGCATCGTGAAAAGGTTCACACGCCAAGATAATCCAGTTGTAAAGTTCTTCTAAAAATTCGCGTTGTTGCTCAATGGACGGTTCCTCAAACACCATATAATCCACAACAAAAGTTTCTGCATGCAACAGTTTAAATATTTCATTAAAACTTTCTGCCAATGCGTTCCAGGAAACATCAAAGTGTCTCCTTTTGCGCAAGGATACACGGCTCCATAAGTCATGTGCAAATGGCGTATGAGCCAAGATACCGAAGGTTCTAATAAATTCTTTATTGGGATAATATTTTGCCTTTTCGGCTTCTTTTTCGCTTTCTAGGTATTCGCTAAAATGCCATGGAAATTCCAATAAAAAAAGGTAAACATCGTGGGTTTGTTGCAAACTATTTTTAAGGGTTGCAGCTCCCTTTTCCGGACTTTTTAAATCCGCCTGCTGCCAGGCGTATAAAGCCTGCAGTGTTTTTATTCTCACCAATCGCCTCGTAAGCATAGAACGCTAAAATAGGGTGCAAAGGTAAGTAAACTGAGCATGCGAAATTTTGAAAAATTTAATAATTTCAAAAACAAAAAATGAGTAACCATAATAGTGTTGAAAAGTGTGTAAACAGTAGGGTAAAATCAATTACTGATTGTCTCTCCATTCATACACCCATTGGGCCTGAATCATTTCCAAGTGCCCCTCGTTGCTTTCTTCCCGTTTGCCTTCAAATCCAGGCAATTCTAGAATCCATTCTAACAATTCAGTAAACCGAATGCGGTAAATTTTAGATTCACCAAAGTCATCCCCAAATTTTTCGTAAAGTTTCATGGCTATGTCTTCGTGGTCTTTCCAGTGTATTGGCGGTTCGTACATGTTTTATATTTATAACTATCTATGGTAAATGGGATTGGCTAATTGGAATAAATTAATGTCCGATGATTCCGCCTTGGTCTGGAATGGTTACAACCAAGTTGCCGTCTTCTTGCAATTTGCATTGACAGGCTAGCCTGCTGTTGAACTTTGGGTTGCGAGCCCTGTCTACATAATCTTCTTCGCGGTCGTTCATTTCTGGGAACAAATCTTCACCAGTTTCTACATACACATGGCAAGTGCTGCAACCACAAACACCGCCGCAGTTGTGGTTTAGGTGAATGTCGTTATCCAATGCAACATCCAATATGCTTTCACCCTCAAATATTTCAACAGTAAGGGGCGATTTGTTTTTTTCTTCGAATTTAAATGTAATGTCTCCCATAAGGGGTTGCAAAGATAAGCCGCGGGTATATTTAAAATGAATGGAAATTTTGCACCATTGAAAATATCTCAACATTGCCATTAAGTTGAAGGGGTTGCATAGAGAAACTTCCGTTGAACTTAAATGGTGTATAAAATCCAACAAAATTGCTCAAATTCGCGAGTTTAGCAACAAAGGCATGTCGAAAACACTATTTTTGCTCCTCTTTACTATGCAATTCGATTTTACAGAAGAACAATTGGCTGTGCAACAAGCAGCACGCGATTTTGCCCAAACAGAATTATTGCCAGGGGTTATTGAACGCGATGAGCACCAGAAATTTCCAACTGAACAGATAAAAAAACTGGGTGAGTTGGGTTTCTTAGGTATGATGGTCGATCCAAAATACGGCGGAAGCGGCATGGACACGGTTAGCTATGTGCTTGCTATGGAAGAAATATCCAAAATTGACGCCAGTTGTAGCGTTGTGATGAGTGTAAATAACAGCTTGGTATGCTGGGGTTTAGAAACTTTTGGCAACGAAGAACAAAAACAAAAATACTTGGTTCCCCTAGCTAAAGGTGAAATCATTGGGGCTTTTCTACTGAGTGAGCCTGAGGCTGGCAGTGATGCCACGAGCCAACGCACAACTGCCGAAGACAAAGGCGACCATTATTTGTTGAATGGAACTAAAAACTGGATAACCAATGGAAACAGTGCCAGTGTATATATGGTTATGGCGCAAACGGATGTTTCAAAAGGACACAAAGGAATAAACGCGCTTATTGTAGAAAAAAATTCGCCAGGCGTAGTGGTAGGTAAAAAAGAAGACAAACTGGGAATTCGCGGCAGCGATACACATTCTATTATGTTTCAAGATGTTGTTGTGCCGAAGGAAAACCGCATTGGCGAAGACGGATTTGGATTTAAATTCGCGATGAAAACATTGGGAGGTGGCCGCATAGGCATTGCATCTCAGGCATTGGGCATTGCCTCGGGCGCATACGAACTGGCTTTGAAATATTCAAAAGAACGCAAAGCTTTTGGTACAGAAATTATGAACCACCAAGCCATTGCCTTTAAATTGGCAGATATGGCTACAGAAATTGAAGCGGCAAGGTTGCTTTGTTTAAAGGCTGCGTGGTTAAAGGACCAGCATTTAGATTACGAACTTGCAAGCAGCATGGCCAAACTTTTTAGTTCAGAAGTAGCAATGAAAACCACAGTTGAGGCCATTCAAGTGCACGGCGGATACGGTTATGTAAAAGAATACCATGTAGAACGCTTGATGCGTGATGCAAAGATTACCCAAATTTATGAGGGCACCAGCGAGGTACAACGCGTTGTAATTAGCCGCAGTGTGCTGAAAGGGTAAAATATTTCTCCGTGCAACCTTTTATGTTTAAAACCGACAAATGGATATGATGAACAGGAATATTTTCATGGCTTTTATCCTTTTCCCTATTTCAAGTCTGCTGGCTCAAAAGGATTGTAATTTACCTTCTCGGGGATGGACCCCATTGCCGGATCTGGGTACGAACAAGTTTAATGGTTTTTCGGGTGGTTTATATTCAAACGGAAAGAATGCACCCCAGGGAAATTACCTAACAGACGCAATGGCAATGGCTATGAATATTGTTCCATTGGATACGACAGGCAATCCATCTGCAAATGGTACCATTATTTTGGCAGGTGTGGGCGCCTCTAATCCGCGAACTGAGTTTGAAGCTTTTACCAGCATTGCGGCGGTTAATTCCAAAGTAAATCCGCGCATTCGCATGCTAAATACTTGCATAGGGGGGCAAGGGGTTCAAAAAATGAATGTTTCAAACGACAATTACTGGATAAGTGCCTTTAAAATGCTTGATTCTATGAAACTTAGCGCAAAGCAGGTGCAGGTTGTGTGGATTGAGACGGACAATACTGGAAACAAGGATACTGGCTTTCCATCAGCCCCTACCGCCCTTGTAGGAGATTTAAAAGTTTTGTTGCAAACGCTTAAACTTAAATTTCCTAACCTCAAACTCTGTTATCTTTCTGCTAGGGCTTATAGTGGTTGGGCACCTCCTAGTGGCAGTGGTGTGGGCAGTGGGCTACTTGCTCCTCGAGATTATTTTAATGGATGGGCTATAAAATGGCTCATAGATAGTGCTGCACAGGGCGCGAGTGGCTTTTCATATAAAGGTTCTGGGGTTAAAATTCCTTTACCGCTGTATGGAAGTTACAATTGGACAAACGGAAACCAAACGAGAAAGGACGGCTTTTCGCTAGATTGTAACACGGATGTGGGTGGAGACGGTTTGCATTTATCCGCATTGGGCGAACAGAAAATTGGCCAAAATATATACAATAATTTTGCAACAGACACTACAGCGAAACTTTGGTTTTTAAAATCCAATACGACAAGTATATCAAATCCTGCAAAGAACATTTTTACTGTATTTCCAAATCCAGTAAAAGGGGATTTTAAAATCAATAGCACAGACCCTGCAATACGTTTTTTTCAGGTTACCGTGACCAACCAATTGGGTCAAATAGTTATGAACCGGCAGAATGTGCTAAGCTCCGAATCGATTAGTGTTCAATCATTAAAAGACGGATTGTATTTTGTTCTTATTTCTGCAAATGGTATGTATGAGCAATCAACTATTTTAAAAGTTGCTGAATAAATATTGGATAAAAGGAGATATACAAGGCGCATTGTTTGTAAAGAAGCCTTTTGCGCTTTAGAAATGCGCTTTTAAGAATTGATTTTGAAGAGAGGAGCTATTTCTTCTATTCGGACGCTAGAAAAGATTGTTTGTGATAAATTTAAGGTATTAGATGGGTAAACTTTTGTTGTGTATAGTCTATAAAAAAAGACCGAATATTTCGGTCTTTTTTTATAGATAATTATTTTTATTTCGTTAAAGTATAAATCTCAAAATCCAGTAAGAAAATGCAGCAATAAGTGCACTAACTGGAATGGTTAATACCCAAGCCCAAAGAAGACTTACGGTAACGCCCCAGCGAACAGCACTAAGCCGCTTAGTCATACCCACGCCTATAATAGCACCGGTTATTGTATGGGTAGTGCTCACAGGAATACCCAAGCCTTGGGAAACACCAAAAAGTGTAATAGCACCTGCTGTTTCCGCCGCAACACCCTCCAGAGGGGTAACTTTGGTAATTTTAGTGCCCATGGTTTTCACAATTTTCCATCCACCCATCATGGTGCCTAGGCCAATAGCTGCATAACACGCAAAGGCAATCCAATCTGGAATGAAAAGTTTCTTTTTGGGCTTCAAAATGCCTATTCCTGCTTTAATTTGAAAACTACCCCCTTCAATTTTTTCCTTGCCATTTACAGTCTCGTTTTTTTGGTTAATGAGGCTAATGCTGCCAATTTCTGAGGCAAATTTTAATTTGCCGCGCGTTATACGCGCATTCGCTTGGTGAATAATTAAACTGTCGTTGTATTTGGATTTGCCAATATTGTCCAAATGACTGTAGTGTCCTGTAGCTTCAATATGGGTAAGATTGCCAGATTTGATGTCAATTTTTTCTTTGATGATTTCACCTTTGGAATTTTTAATTTCTATTTTACCATCTGTAATTAAGCCAGTAACTTTTTCTAAGTCTAGTTTAATCTCTTTTTTCGTGGCTGAATCAAAAACTGCATATTCTGCTTTTTCAATTTCCACTTCTGCAGATTTTATTTTCAACTTGCCCTGGTCTTTTTTCTCCACATTCATCCAACCGGCAGGTTTAAAATCTTTATCAATTTTTTGGTTGTAACTGATAAAAACCATCATAGCAGCGGCAATAATTCCCATTACTTTTTGAGAATCTGCACCACCATGCCCTATGGAAAAGGCAGCAGAAGAAACCAACTGAAGGCGCTTAAACCAGCGATCTGCCTTATACGGATTTGCCTTTTTACTTAAATTGATAATGATAATTGATATGATATAGGAAATTAGCATTCCTATAAGTGGAGCCAATACAATGAATCCAGCGGTTTTTAAAATTACGTCGTTGTCTAATACTTTAAATGTGCCAGCATGTGCAACTGCTGCACCTGCAAAACCACCAATTAATGTGTGGGAAGAAGATGAAGGAATTCCCAGCCACCAAGTCAATAGATTCCAAAAAATGGCAGCTATTAAACCTGCAAGCACCACAGTGAGGTTAATGGCACCTGGATCTATGATGGTTTTTGAAACCGTATCTGCTACGTTTAGGTCGAAAATCCAAAATGCAACAACATTAAAAAAAGCGGCCCAAATCACGGCTTGAAATGGAGTTAAAACCTTGGTACTAACAACCGTAGCAATCGAGTTTGCTGCATCATGAAAGCCGTTAATCAGGTCAAAGACCAGAGCAACCGCAATTATGATAATTAAAAAAGTTATGGTCATCATAACAGTGTGCCCTTAAGCGTATTTTACAATGATGGTTTCAATTACGTTGGCTACATCTTCGCATTTGTCTGTAGCCACTTCCATAACGGTATAAACTTCACGACGACGGATTAATTCTTTAAAGTCGTTTTCAGTTTCGAACAATTTTTTAATGCTCATATCAAAAATATCATCCGCATGGTTTTCCATACTGTTGATTTTTACCAAGGATTCTGTAATTTTTTCAGGGTGCTTTAACTCACGCAATTGCATCACTGCTTTACCCACCTCAGTTGCACTTTGGTTAATTACCTCCGCCATTTTCTGAATCCCTTGGTCATTCGGATTCACACCGTGAAATTGGATTTTTTTACTGCTCGCGTAAATGTAATCTGCAACGTCGTCCAAGGCGGTAGCTAAGTAATGAATGTCTTCTCGGTCAAATGGTGTGATGAAGTTCTTGCCCAATTCCACAAAAATTTGATGCGTGAGTTCGTCATTTTGGTGCTCGTAGTCTTCAATTTGCTTGCTTAGCGTTAGGCGCTTGTCTTCTTCGGGTTCGTAAACGAATTCCTGTAACAATTTTCCCATTGTGGTAACATTTCCTGCTACCTGCTCGAAGAGGCCAAAGAATACCCTGTCTTTAGGCAGGAATATACTTAATATGTTGTTTAGTGCCATAGTATTGGTTTTTTAGCGCCGCAAAATTAACTTTACTAATGATAAGATAATGTAGTTAAAATAGAATTAACATAAAATTAATATAGCTATAAGACTTACGTAACAAGCAGATTTTCAATTCCATGCTAAGCAATTCGTTTCCAAATTATATTGTCAATAGAATTGGCTACTTCACCGCAAGCATCAGCCGTTTTTTCAAGACTCATTAGCACTTCTCTGGATCGGATAAAATCTTTGAAATGTGGCTCATTGTCGTATAAGTATTTCATACCCTGATCGTATAAGTCATCTGCCTCCCTTTCAAGCATCCTAATTTTGTCTATTTCCTTTAAAGCATTGTCAAAATCTCCTTTTTGCAGTGCTTCAGTCATCTTAACAATTATTTCAGTCATTCGTAACAAACATTGGCTCAAGTGAAGTTCATGAATGCGTAAATTTTCCATTTTTATAGGTAAAATACTGCGTGATGCGGCAAAGATCAAATCAGCTACATCATCCATTTGGCCGGCCAACTCATAAATATCTTCGCGCGCTATAGGCGTAAGATAAATTCTACATAAATCATTGAAAACGGTATGGGTAAGTTCGTCGTTTACCAGTTCTAATTCCTGAATACTGGCAGCTTTGCTCTGTCGGATGTCGTGCTGGGTGGTTTTGCACATATCTACCAACAACTGGGCCATTAAATTTATTGTAAGGCTCCCCTCATGGAAGTTTCTCAAGAAAATTGCACCTTTGGGTTTTATCCATTTTACAATTGTTTGAACCAACATGGCTGCGAAAGTATTGCGTTTAAAAGCTAAATAAATGGCCACATAGAATATATAACATAAGGGTAATTAAAAACAAACAATAACATAACTGAAACATAGCATTGAAAAAACAAATGGTTCATTGCCATGGATTGAATGAATTCACAATATTCACTTATTTGCTATGAATCGTATATATATTTGAAAAAGTGAAAACACTGTCTATGAACAATAAAACGAAATTTTACCACTGTGCAACCTTATTGATATTGCTT
The DNA here is from genome assembly GCA_038317095.1 of Bacteroidia bacterium. Classification (GTDB taxonomy): domain Bacteria; phylum Bacteroidota; class Bacteroidia; order NS11-12g; family UBA955; genus JAGXTF01. The sequence continues at coordinate 15,598 of JBBQBB010000059.1, forward strand.
TCTGCCTGTATAAGTTCTAAATATTCGCATAAAAAAAAGGGAGAAAAAGTGGCGATAAAAGTTGTTGAAGACGCAAAATACTTGCAGTTGAATAAACTTCGGTATCAAAATATTCCAAATTTTAATTCGTCGGATACGGGTCAAAGGGGATTGGCCATTGGTCAATTGGCGTCTTTGGCAATTTTAGGAATCAACAAATTAATTGAAATAGACAAATCACAATTTACCGCATCCTATGGCCAAAGTGCATCGGAATTGTATTTCTACAACCGGCTTTCAGAAGATGGGCATTTCGATCCTTCTGGTATTCAGTTTAAAGGCATTGAAGTATCTAGAAAAATTAAAGTGAAGAAAAAAGACACCATCGCCTTTTACGCCGCTTTTGAATTGGACAATTCAAATCCTTATGAAATACTAAACGGTTCTGTTTTTCACCTCCGTGTTAAAGAATTAAAATTAAACTATTCGAAAGCCAAAGCTTCGGACACCCGCTGGTTCGCACCATGGAGTTGGGGAGATAAGAATTTAAATGACAAAATGAATATGGACATAGAATTGCGATTTTACACTTCGTATGTTACAGAAGCGGGCATTATTTATAACAATTTACAAATTGGAAAATTTAACTTGAACTTAAGGGATATGCCCTTAAATCCGAAAGCGGACAATGCCAAAAGTTATTATGATTCTTTGGCGGGAGACAGACTAAATGGATATAGTTTTATTGTGCCCAGGTCTTGTGGTTTTGCCACAGAAAGACAAGGGGAAGAAAAGGCGTTGCGCAGAATATTTAGCCAAGGAAACTATCGCATAGAAGTGGATGTAAAAGAAACCGGGAAAGAGAAATATATCAAAACCATTTTGGGTGAAAATGCCGGCCAAATTATCAAAGAAGGTTCCAACCAAGCCATTAAATTTTTGAATAAAAAATGAGAAATATTATGGGATTAAAAACATGTGTACTGGCATTTATATGCCTTTCTTTATTTGCAACATTACATGGAAAAAGCAAAGCAGAGGTACCCGTAAAAAGGGCCCTGGTTATCGCCATTGGCAACTATCCTGCAAGCGGCGGGTGGTCCACACTTTCGAGTTTAAACGACATTCCCTATATCCAAAAAATGCTGAATCACCAAGAATTTTTGGATACAAATATTGCCATATTAAAGGACAGTATGGCCAAGAGAAAAAACATTGAAAATGCTTTAAATCAATTAATAGCAGTTTCAAAGCCAGGCGATATAGTGGTCATTCATATTTCATCGCACGGTGAGCAAATAGAAGATGACAATGGCGATGAACCTGACGGATTGGATGAAGCCATTGTGTCGTGGGATGCAGTTGCACCCAAACCCAATGGCAATTTTAAAACAGATACATTAGGCTATTTAAGAGACGATGTTTTTGGCGCCTATGTAGAAAAACTAAGAATAAAGTTGGGGGCAAAAGGCGATTTGGTGGTTTTTATGGACGCATGCCATTCGGGCAGTGGAACCCGCGGCGTAACCAAAATTCGCGGAGGGAAACCAGCGTTGGTTTCACCAGGTTTTAGCAAAAGCAAATTTCAAGGCAAAGACACCGCCGGTGTATTTAAAGAAGCCAAAACCAAAAACGCAGACAACCTTGCTACGTATATGGTTTTCTCCGCCGCCAGGGCAGAGGAATTTGATTATGAACTTACCGATGAAAATGGCCAGGGCATGGGTTCACTCACTTATGCGGTGAGCAAAGCCATGGAAGAATTGGAGCCTGGCACTTCTTACCGAACTTTGTTTTCCAAAATCCAAAGTGTGCTAAATGTAAAGGTACATAACCAACATCCCGTGCTTGAAGGAAACGGACAAGACCGCATGTTATTTAGCAATGGATATGTGCAACAAAAAACATTTTTTACCATCAACAAAATCAATAAAGATGTGGTAGAATTAAATGCAGGCTTATTCGCCGGCCTAGACATTGGTGCGGTGGTAGGTATTTATCCCATTGGCACTTCTGCCGCAGAAAAGGGCGTCGCCATGGATACTGGAATTGTAACGAGTTCGCAATATTACAAATCATTTATAAAACTTAAAAAAGGGAAAATCACCAATGCGGCTTTGGGATGGGCATTTTTATTGGAACCGGTTTACAATTTAAAACCCTTAATTATAAAACCATTTATGGCCAATGCCAAAACTGGATTTAAAGGCTATTCAGATGCAGAATTAAAAACAATTCGCGATTCTCTTAAAAAACAAAACTTAATATTGTTTGAAGGTACGCCAGAATTGTTGTTAAAAAAAGGACCCTTTTTGGACACTTTGGTTATGGCGAACAGTGGGTATACTTTCTCATTGATAGACCACAAGCAATTGCATAAAAACCTGGCGGCAGCCTTGCAAAACTATTCCCAATATAGGTTTCTGCAAGAAATGAAAATGGCAGATAGCAACTTAAGGGTAGAGTTAACCTTGGTTCCGTTGGCAAATGGCAAACCCGATTTTACGGCGGTAAACTCTAAAAATAAAAACGGAAATATGTCTTTTAAAAATGGCGATAAATTTGTGCTTTCCATTAAAAATCCGGGCAATAAAAATGTATATGTAAATGTTTTAGATTTGCAGCCAGATGGCATTATAAATGCAGTTTTGCCAAACAAAAAGCAGGAGATATACCCAGAAACTTTATTAATCCTGGCAGGGCAAACGAAAACATTTTCTAATGTAATTATAACCATAGGCCCACCTTATGGCAATGAAATATTCAAAGTATTTGTTTCTAAAAGTGCAATGGATTTAGAATATTTGGCAAACACCCGCGGCGCAGGCAGCAAAGGAAATTTAAATTTGTTGTTGGAAAAAGTAGTAAAGCGTTCGTACCAGGCCACACGCAGCGGTGAAAATTTAAGAAAAACTTCTGGCACAGATGGGGCAGTGCAGCAGGTGATGTTTGAGATCGTGAGATAATGGTAAATTATAAATTGTAAATGAAAGGCAGGGTATTTCTTTTGATTTTTGGGTTTGCCTTTTTGGGTGGACTAAGTGGGCAGGCACCGAGGTTGGTATTGCCGGTGGGGCATACGGGCAAAATCAATGCAATTGACATATCAAAAGATTTAAAATATATGGTCACTGCGTCCTCAGACAATACTGTTAAATTGACAGACATATTTTGGGGTCTTACATTGTTTAATTTTGATAGTCATCATGCGCCAGTTAATTCTGTTGAATTCAGCAAATTAGGCGATGTTTTTCTTACCGGATCGGAAGATAGTTTTGCTTTTATTGTTCAATTAAATACAGGAAATATTTTACATACTTTTAAACATTATGCCCCAATAATTAAAGCTATTTTTAATCCTCAAGGCACATTAGTTCTTTTGTATTCTTCGCATGCAATTGCGGTTTGGGATATTTCCACACATACCCAAATTTGTCGTATCAAAACAATTCGGGATCTTAGGTATTCAGAGAATACAGAGACAATCGAGTTTAGTCCGAATGGTGAATTTATTCTGAATTGTTCTGGGAAAACAGCCCTTGTGTGGAATGCATTTACAGGCAAAAAAATAATGACTCTTGAGGGTCACACAAAGAGACTTGAAAGCGCACACTACAGCAAAAAAGGAGACTTAATTATTACTTGCGCTGACGATAGTACCGCAATATTGTGGAGTTCAATTTCAGGTAAACCTTTATTGCAGTTTATAGGTCACAAAGACTTAATAAGAAATGCAGTTTTTAACCCTGATGGGACTCTTGTTGCAACTTCATCGCATGACAATACTGTAAAAATTTGGAGTACTACAACAGGCGGATTAGTAGCTGATATAACTGACTTTTCACACTGGGCAGAAAAGGTTTCTTTTAGCCCAGTAGATGATGAAATACTTATAAATATTGCAGGCGAAACGGGTAAAAACACGCTATTTATTTATAATGCCACAACGGGCATGAAAACTGCAACACTTGAAAATTCAATAAATAATATATCAACTTCGGTTTTCAGTCCTACAGGTAAAAGTGTAATTGCAGGATTAATAGGGGGTTCAGTTTTTTCCTGGGATTCAAAAACGGGAAAGTTAAGGTCTGATTATAGCGGTCGAATAAAACAGACAGGAAACGGTATTTTGCACCCAGATGGCAAGACGCTTTTGACATCAGGAGGAACAGGTTTTGCTAACCTATGGGATGCAAAAAGTGGCCAGATATTTAAGACCTTAAGTGACACACTGTACTATATATATTCAGCAGTTTTTGACCCAAAAGGGAAGTATATTTTAACCACAGCATATAGCAAATATTTAAGTTTATGGGACTTTAAAACATGCAAGAAGATTTACACATTGGAAGCAGCAGGAAATCAAATTTTCAGTTTTTCATTTTTCAGCGAGGATGGAAAACAAATTATTGCAAATTCTTACGATTTTAAGACCTGGATATGGGATGTTGAAACTGGCAAGTTATTACAGACATTAGAACATCAGTCACATTTGTTAAATCTGAAGTACAATCGCAAAAAGAACACAATAATTTCAAGCGGGTTCTCTCAAGTTTCTGCGGAAGGTTGCAAAGCTAAATTGTGGGATATTGGTACAGGAAAATGCATATATACATGCATCGATGATGAAAAATCCAATCAAATACGGTGTATTGATATTTCTGAAGATGGGAATCACATTTTGATGGGATCAACTGGCAATACGCACCGCTGCGTTGTGTGGAATTCAAGTTTAACCCAAAAAGTTTTCGATATACCATTAATTGGTTTGCTAGAAGATGCCCAATTTTGCGCTGATACTAACTTCGTGGTGCTAATAACAAACTGGCAGCTGCAGGTATGGGACTGGAAAAAGGGTGTAAAAATATTTGAAGAATCAACCTCACGATATGCTGACTTTTTAAACTTTGACAAAATTTATTTTAATCCTTCAAAAGATAGATTTATTGTAAGTAAAAAAAATGGAGAAATTGCATTTTATGAATTATTTAAGGGAAATGTTTTGTTAAAAAAGAAGAATTCAATCCATACCAGAGTATTAAATATTAGCTTTAAAAATCAAAGTAATTTAGCGGCTATTTCAGGATCTGATTTTACATATAAGCTATGGAATACTGAGTCTGGCAAAATATTGGGTAATTTGTATGAATTTGGTTACGGTGATTATTTGTGCATTGTATCTGGTGGCTTTTTTAGGGGAACTTCATTTTCTGCTTCATCTTTATATTATGTCACAAATGAACTTAAGTTTGTCACTTTTGACCAACTCGATGTTAAATTCAATCGTCCAGATAAAGTTCTTCAAGAATTAGAAAATACGGATACAGCATTGATTACCTCGTACAAAAAAGCATATCAAAAGCGTATAAAAAAATTGGGTTTTGATACTGTTGGTTATAATCATTCTATCAGTACACCAAAAGCCGACTTTTTGAATCGAGGTGATATTCAGTTTGAGCAAAAATCAAAATATATTACGCTTAAAATTGCTGCAGTGGATTCCATTTACCATCTAGAAAGATTCAATATTTGGATTAATGATGTTCCAATCTGTGGAACCAGCGGAATATCATTAAGAAACAGGTTTTCGAATACATTTGATACTACTGTTAAGCTATTGCTTTTAGAAGGTTTTAATCACATTGAAACTTCCTTTTTAAATTCAAATGGTACGGAGAGTTATCGAGTTCCTTTATTTATCAAATATACACCACAAATCCGAGAAAAAAAGAAAGTATATTTTATGGGTTTTGGCGTAGAAAAATTTAGCAATCCGACTTATAACTTGCTTTACAGCGTTAAGGACGTTCGGCAATTGGCCAAAAAAATGCGCGAAAGATATGGCGACACTCTTGAAATAGATACATTATTTAATGAAAAAGTGACAGAAAAAAGTATTGCAGCATTAAAACAAAAATTATTTAAAACAAACGTAAATGACAAGGTAATTGTAGCCTATTCCGGCCATGGATTGCTGAGCAAGGAATACGATTATTATTTGGGTACCAGCAATGTAGATTTTGAACATCCAGAAAATGGCGGCTTGCCTTATGAAGCCTTGGAAAACTTACTGGACAGCATACCGGCGCGCCAAAAACTGATGTTGATAGACGCCTGCCATAGCGGAGAGGTGGACAAAGACGAAAAATTGCAAATGGCAGCCGAAGCC
>JBBQBB010000060.1:0-21687 GCA_038317095.1 Bacteroidia bacterium
ACAGAATTTTTATCCCAAATACCAAAAAGGGGTTATATATATGCCGACAAATAACAAAAATCAACAAAACCACCCCATTATACACAGCAGAATCTTAATACTAAGTATGGATGGAAAATTTAGGTGTGGATTGCAAGGCGAAATTTTGGTCCGATAGCCATTGGATAAATGCGCTATAGTTCTGGTATGGGATACACAAAAATAATTAAAAAAAAATATCAATAATGACAATTTCAATTATAATAACCATTTGCTTTTTACTAATTCTTGCTTATGTGTTTGATATAACTTCGTCCAAAACAAAAATTCCTTCTGTTATATTGTTATTAACGGTAGGTTGGGCTGTTAAACAAAGTACAAGCGCTTTTCAAATATTTTTGCCAGATTTAACACCTATACTTCCGATTCTGGGTACCGTTGGGCTAATTCTTATAGTACTTGAAGGTTCATTGGAATTGGATCTGAATCGATCAAAATTGCCATTTATTGGCAAAACCGCCCTTATTGCCATTATACCCATGTTGCTTTTGAGTTTCGGACTGGCATTTGCATTTCAAATTTTTGGCAATATTCCTTTCAAAGTAGGTCTCGCAAATGCCATCCCTTTTGCAGTTATTAGCAGCGCTATTGCCATTCCCAGTGCTCAAAACCTAGGCTCAAATGACAAAGAGTTTGTGACCTATGAAAGTAGCTTATCAGATATTTTTGGGGTAATATTTTTTAATTTTATTACTTTGAATGACAATATAGGCAGTCAAAGTTTCGGCCATTTTATATTGGAATTGGTCATTATTCTAATCATAACCTTTATAGCGACCCTAGGCCTTGCGTTTTTGATGGGGAAAATAAAGCACCCTGTAAAATTTATTCCTATCATTTTAATGATTGTGATGATATTCTCCATTTCAAAAATATACCATTTACCGGGTTTAATTTTTATTCTGCTTTTCGGTATTTTTCTAGCCAACCTAGACGAACTTAAAGCCAATGAATTTATTCAAAAATTGAGACCCAATGTGCTTAAAAGAGAAGTTCATAAGTTTAAAGAACTTACCACGGAAATTGCTTTTTTAATCAGGGCTTTGTTTTTTCTTCTATTTGGTTATTTAATCGAGACCAAAGAATTGTTAAATACGGAAACTATATTTTGGGCTATCGGCATTTGTGTCGGAATTTTTACGCTGCGTTTTATAGTACTAGAATCGTTTAAACTGATGCTTAAGCCGCTTCTTTTTATTGCCCCAAGAGGTTTAATTACAATTTTGCTTTTTCTGACCATTCCTGCAAGCCAAATGACGGATTTGGTAAACAAATCGCTTATTATTCAAGTGATTGTTTTAACATCTTTAATTATGATGGTTGGACTTATGTCTCACAAGGTGCCTTCTCCCAAGGTTTTGAAAAAAGGCGATGAATTAAACGAAAATGTATAGAACTGAAGTTTTTGGTTCAGAAATGTGGATAAAGCAATTATCTATCGTCTGCAGGAATTGTTGCTTTAAAACCACGGAGAAACTGCGATGTCAAAGCATATCCAGGCAATTTATTACCCACTAAATGAAAAGATATTGCTGTGGGTGTGATTCCTGCCATCGCTTTAATTGTTTGAGTTGGTTATGTTGTGGATATTGGTGTAATGCAAAATACATATACATTATGGCCAAAACCTAAAAAAAGACAGTTCCTGTTTAGCCCTTAAACGCCATGCCCACATCTTGGAATTTTATTGCAATTCGTTTTTTGGTACACAAAAAGATTTTGGCTCTGCATAATTTATTCGCTATTCTATTTATTACACAGATATACACTGAGAAAAATACAGGAGCTACACAGAGATTAAGCCTGTGTGAATCTCTTTCTGGTCTCTGTGCATCCAGTGTGAAACATTTTTTGGTATACAGAAAAAATTTACCAATTTCTACAACATAACCTTTTTATTCAATTCCAAATGTCCATGTAGAACTTAAAAACATCAGCTACCGAAAGTATTCTTCAAAGATTTCAAAAACCAAACAAGTGTCGGTGGAAGAAAAAGCAAAAGAAATTTGTGAACGCCACTTCGAGTTAGAAAATTTGATTGACCCAATCGAAAAGACAGAATACTTTACTTACGATAAAGTAATTGACAACGCTGACGATGCTGAAAATGCTGCAATGAAATTGAGAGAAGTTTGGGAACTTGGTTACGACCCGATTCCCGATGTAGTTGAAATGTTGGAGGACAAAGGCTACAAAGTAATTGAGTTAGATGTTCCTGGTGGCTTTGATGGTATGAAAGCAGATATTGATGGCAAAAAAATAATTGTCTTGAAAAAAAGTGTGAAGCAAGGTGAAGATGTTGTTCTTAAATCAGTATTTCTTGCTATTAAAGAGGCTACAAAAAAATGGACTATGCCCATCACAAATTGGGGAATAATCCTAAATCAATTTAACATTATATTTGAAGACCTTAAAATGAAACCATAAAAAAGTATTTTACACACTTAATGGGATACTGTCGTCAAAAAAGTATTTCACACACTTTATGGGATACTGTCGCTTAGCCTATACTATTTGCACTCTGCTGCTGGAAGTGTGTTCTATTTTTCTTGAATTGCCTAACCTGTTTAAAGCAAAATAGGATTATATGCATTCAGCTACATAATGAATTAGCTTTGCAACAAAAATGCCTACTATTACACCGTTATATCTACCCATGAAATTCGGCCCTTTACTTATTTTGTGTTTCTTTTTGGTTTCTTGTAAAAATGGATGCAACCAAACCAAAGTCAACCCCCAGGATTCAGCGATTGTGTTGAAAGTAGATTCAGCAAAATTCTTTGCGGAGAGAAACAACCCTATGACGGCAGATAGCATTATGCCGCCATCTCTCAAGGACACGGCCAAGTTGGATGAATATGGCAAAGACAGTTTGCGTTTGGGCGTAGCATTTCAATACGCAGCCAATGAAATGTGCAGGGTTCTCAAACAAAAAAATGCTGCCGCTTATGTAAAATTCACACCTCCAGCAGTATTGACAAAATACGGAGGAGAAAAGAAATTCATGGCTTCCCTCAATCGTTTTTTCCAAGAAGAAACTGGGGAAGTTGACAGAATTGTGGCAGGTCCTATAAAAAGAGTTGCGGCATCTACCGACGACCAAGGTTATAGCCACGGTTGGTATTGCTTGATGCCCGTTCGCAGATTTATTCGCAGCAATACCGGTGAAGTAGCTATGGAAATGCAATGGTTTGGCGGCCAAACATTGGATGCTGGCAAACACATCTATTTTTTAAACGTCACCAAAGTACCCCGCGACAAAATCTTAAGCCTAATGCCTGATTTGCGGTTTGTGTTGGATCCGGAAGCTGAAGTGCAAATATTGCCATAAAAAAAGGTTGCCGAATGGACAACCTTTTCTCTAAATAAAATATTTTAATTTACGCTTCGTCTTTCGTGGTCAAGCGCATTTTACGACGTGTGGTTTTTGGCTCTTTGGATTCAAGCTGTCCTTCAATACCTGTAACCGTTTGATCCACCAAAATACGACCACAATGCTCGCAGTCAATGATGCGGAAGTGGGCACGTATATCGCTGTGTCTTTGGGGTGGGATTTTGGAGAAACAACCTCCGCAAGCGCCACGAATAATTGGTGCTACAGAAACGCTGTTGCGCATGTTGCTGCGAATGCGGCTATAGGCACGTGCCAAACGAGGCTCCAAGCTTGACATTGCTTTTTCACTTTCTTTGGTAATGCGGGTAATTTCTTCTTCGTTCTCTTTCTCAATTTCGGTCAACTCGTTGCGCTTGTAATCCAAATCCTTTTTGCGGCTGTCTAAGTCTTCTTGTGTTTTGGCCAAAACCTCTTGCTTGGATTCTAGCATTTTGCCAAACTCGCGCATTTTCTTTTCAGCGCCTAAAATCTCAAGACCGGCAATTTCCTTTTCTTTGGTAATGGCATCATACTCACGGCTGTTTTTGATGTTGCCTAACTGGTCATCGTATTTTTCAATGTTTTTATTGAAATCCTTTACGGCAGTTCTTTTGTTTGTGATTTCAACTTCAAGTTCGGATATCTCTTCCTTAATGTGATCCACGCGGGTTTCAATCCCTACAATGCTGTCCTCTAAATCTGAAACCTCCATAGGAAGTTCTCCCATCAAAGCACGGATATTGTCTAATTTTGAGTCAATTTGCTGCAGTCTCCAAAGATCCTGTAGTTTCTTTTCTATCGATACGTCCATTGTTTTTCTTAGTAATAGTAGTTAATTGGATTGGTTTGGGTACTTGAAAAAATGGTTGCAAAATTAGGGAATTTATCTGATAAAAGCGAGCCAAACAAATCAATTGTATATTTTTCGCTTTCATAATGGCCCATATCGCATATCATCATGGTTTTTTCAGCATCAAAAAACTCGTGATACTTCACGTCTGCCGTGAGATACGCTTGAGCACCAGCGGCCATTGCATTGCCTATTAAAAAACTACCCGAACCACCACAAACTGCCACTTTTTCGATAAAATCATGTTTGGTTTCTGTAAATCGAATCACTTTTGCCCCCATATTTTGCTTTACCAGCGCCAAAAATTCGTCTGGTGTGTGCTTTTTGTGCAACTCCCCTATCAAGCCACTTCCGATATCTAAACTTGGGTTCATCAAACGATGTGTATCATAGGCTACTTCTTCATAGGGATGGGCCAAAAACATGGCTTGTAAGGTTTGGTTTAATGCATATTCTGGCAAAACCATCTCTACCTTGGTTTCATGCTCTGTATGCCTTATCCCCTTTTCGCCAACATACGGATTTGCGCTTTCAGAACCCCTAAAGGTTCCTTCTCCTTGAAGGTTAAAACTACATTCATCATACTCTCCAATTTTACCTGCACCTGCCGCAAAAAGCGCGTTTCTCACTGCCTCTGCATGCGCATCTGGCACATACACAGCAAGTTTTAGCAACTGGCCTTTTTTTGGAGACAATATGCTGCAATTTTTCAAACCCATCTTTTCTGCAATTTTTGCATTGACCCCATTTTTGAGTACATTGTCTAAATTGGTGTGGCAGGCATAAATGGCAATGTTGTTTTGGATGGCTTTGATTACTGTTCGTTCTACATAGTTGTTTCCATTGAATCGTTTTAACCCTCTAAAAACAATGGGATGATGGGCAATGATGACGTCACAATCCTCACGAATGGCTTCATCTACCATTTCTTCCGTGCTGTCCAAACAAAGCAAAGCTTTTTGAACTTCTGTATTTTTATTTCCTACAATTAACCCACTGTTGTCGTAATCTTCTTGCAACGCAGAGGGTGCAACGGTTTCAAAAAAATCTATTAGTTCCGCAAGTTTCATCGCGGTTTCAAATATACCACCATAGCCAACAAATCTGGCCAATTTATTGCACCTTTGCAGCTACAATGAAATCAGCCATTTTAAAGCCTGGGAAAGAGGTTTCCATTCGCAGAGGTCACCCTTGGATTTTTAGCGGGGCAATAGCCAAACACGATGAAATGGAAGCTGGAGATTGGCTCGAAGTGTTTGACCATAAAAACCAATTTATTGCTGCAGGTTTTTGGGGAACCGGTTCCATTGCAGTTAGAATTCTCAGCAGAAAATCTGTTTCGCCCGATTTGGCATTTTGGAAAGAAAAAATCCACAATTGCTTGCATACCAGAAACTTATTAGATTTCTATCCAGAAGCAAATACCAATGCATACCGGTTGGTACATGGGGAGGGAGACAGCATTCCAGGCTTAATTGCGGATGTTTATGGCACTTGTGTGGTTTTGCAAGCGCACGACTACGGAATTTACAGGAACTTGGAACTTATTAAAGAAGCAATACTGGAAACTTTGCCTTGGAAACCAACGACAATTTATAGCAAAAGCAAAGCAACCTTGCACGACAAAACTGTTGAAGATGTGCTGCTATTTGGCAATGAATTAGAAACCGTTGCAAAAGAAAATGGCATTTCCTTTAAAGTGAACTGGGCGGAAGGGCAGAAAACGGGTTTCTTTTTAGACCAGCGGTTTAACCGTGAATTGGTTGGAAAATTTAGCAAAGACAAATCTGTGATGAATTGCTTCAGCTACTCAGGTGGATTTTCGGTTTATGCTTTAAAAGCTGGGGCTTCAGAAGTTGCAAGCATAGATGTTTCGCAAAAAGCAGTGGATTTGGCCAATGAAAATGTTATCTTAAACCAGTTAGACGAAAACAAACACCATAGTATTACTGCAGATGTTTTGGAATATTTGAAAGAGCAAAAAGACCAGTGGGATATCGTGATTTTAGACCCACCTGCTTTTGCCAAAAATCTAAAAAAGAAACACGCCGCTGTTATGGGTTATAAAAGATTAAATGCTTTGGGCATGCAAGCTGTAAAGCCAGGTGGATTGTTGTTCACATTTTCTTGTAGCCAGGTTATAGACACCGATTTGTTCACCAATACCATTACCGCTGCAGGCATAGAGTGCGGCAGAAATGCACGTATATTATACCGCCTTGGCCAGGGACCTGATCATCCAGTGAATTTGTTTCACCCAGAAGGCAGTTACCTCAAAGGATTGGTGTTGCAAATTGATTGATTAAGGGGCGTAAACCGATTCCCCTTTTTTAATGTTTACAATGCTATAATAGTAATTTTTGCCTTTTATGTTATAACGAAACAATAAACCTCCTTTGTGCGATACTGGAGTTTTGCCAACGTTGCTGCCTGTAAATTCAGGTTGGTTTGGAAAATTTTCTCTTTCGGGAAGCACAAAATAACTGCAAACAACCAGTAGCGTATCTCCTTGCATTGGTTTGCCATCCCAGGTTTCTTTGTGGCTGTATCTTACCTCCACTTTGTCTGCAAATCCATCCATCCAAAAACTATCAAAGCTAAGTTTACCGCAAGACTTAACTACCATTTTAAAAGCTACCGCGGTAGTGGTTGGAGAACCTTGCACTCCGGGATGGAAAGTAGTTTTAACTGCATCAATAACCTTAAAGGTTCCACTTTTATAATAAACTTGCGCCTGGGCTTGACCCAAAAACACCATCAAGGCGAACAATATTCCTATTTTTTTCATTTTCTAATCTTTCTTGGGTTCAAAATAAATCTTTCTTTCCCATATTTTAATATCATCGGTAATGCGAATTCTGTACCAACCTTTTTTCTTAAAACGCAATCTGGTGATATAAACCAAAGATTCCTGTTTTGAAATTACACCCGAAGAAACGGCACTGTATCCATCGCTTTTTAATTCATAATAATATTTTTTCACCGGATTGACATTGGTTTTTAATTCGAAATCCGTATGAAGTGTATCTAATGTGGGCCAAGTGTAAAATGGGTTAGAACTGGTACCACCAATCTGTGTGTTTTCAGACAGTTTTATAGCCAGTTCAAAATCTGGAATACCAAAGCCCAAAAAGGAATCGGGTTGTAAATAATTTTTCGCACTCATACATACCAAACTTCGAATTTCTGAGGCAGTCTTTGTCGAAAACATTTGAAAAAACGAAGCGATTGAACCGGCAAGAATAGGTGCAGAATATGAAGTTCCATTGGAGCCATAAAAATATCCACTGGTGCCAGCAATAATGGCTTTCTTTCCCATGGCGGCCAAATCTGGTTTCATCCGCTTGTCGTAAGTTGGACCCATACTAGAAAAGCCTGCCCTTATGCCATCCTTATCTACTGCGGCCACGGCAATCACACCCACTGCATCGGCTGGTGCACCTATTTTACCCCATTCACCATCCCCCTCATTTCCAGCTGAGTTGACCATGATAATGCCTCTTTCATAAGCCATATTTGCGGCAAGGGTTATCAATGCAGTGTGCCCATTTAATTCTGCGTAAGTATGGCCAAACTCCGACTTATCAAATTCTGTATAACCTAAGGAAGAGCTAATTAGATCCACACCCATGGAGTCTGCATATTCAGCACCAGCAAGCCATTGAGCCTCTTCTGATGGAAATTCTGAACGTGCATCCTCTGTTCTTAACAATAAATAAGATGCATCTGGCGCGGTGCCCACCATAATACCAGGTACATTAGCAGCCATGCAACCCAGCACATGCGTTCCGTGGTCGTCGTCGTTGTAAACATTGCCATCTCTATCTACAAAATCTGCGGATCCTATTATTTGATTGTTGGCGCGCAATGAGTCGAAAGCGCCGAGCACATTGGCTTGATAAAAGCCGGCATCCAAAACCGCAATCCAAACGCCTTTGCCTCTAAAGCCACGTTTGTGCAACACCTGTGTATTTAACATTTTCACTTGGTCCCAGCCCATTCCATAACCATCGTTGTATTCTTCAGGATTCGCTTGGTTCTTTGCATCGATATGCCCTGTTCCAAAGTAATCCATTGATTCAAATTGACCGGTAGTTTCTGGGTCAAAACCCGCTGCGCTTCTAGATCGGCTCCAATAACCCATTAACGTAACTTTTTTCACATAATTGGTTTTAGAAAGCGTTGCGGCTAACAAAGAGTCTTTGGTTTGAACCAAAATGGCATTCATCCAACGCGAGGTGAGCAAAACCTTTAGTCCCATTTCTTTTACACTATTTACATAAACCGGCGAAACAGGTAAATCTTGTATGCAAATACTGAATCCGTTTTTTCTTCTTCGGGCCAATGATCTTTCACTTAAAAAATCCCAGGGCTTTAAAATTGAATATGGTGTGCCCGTCTTGTCTTTTAATTCTACCCAAAATTTATAGGTTGTTTCATTTGCGCCTGCCGATAATTTTGTTGAAGACAAACAAATAAATATTGTAAATAATAGGAAACTCGCAGTTGCTTTTTTCATGTTGGTTGTCTTTAAATACGCCTACCTCGTTTAAAGTAAACGAATCCCCTATTTTTTTTGTATTCTTCGCAAATTCCAAATTACAATATGACCCTGTGGCTGTCCACTTGGATTGTATTCTATGGATTTATCATATTTGTAAACCAAAGATTTCACTTTGGTATAAATTTCAACCTGTTTATCGCGCGAAATCAAAGTGCTATCGTCTTGTTGCGTCACTTCTACACAATTTGTACTTGCCAAATAATTATTGGAAAACCCAATATCAATTCCCGTATAACTATATTCGTGATAACCCAAATTGTTGTAAATGTTTCCATCCCATCTTCGTTTGCCCGAAATGGGAAAAACCATCTTTACGTAACGTTGGTTTTCTTCCACCCGTTGACTGCCAAAAGCATCTAAATAAATAGAATTTAGTTTGTAAAACGAATAGGTCAACCCAGTATCTCGGGAAATATACTGTTCTACCCGTAAAGCAATATTTCCTGATAAATCCGTAAAAGTATCAATCACTTTTTCTTTCACCAAAAAATGAAATTTTGCCAATTGCCCGCTTGTCCATACATAGGCAGATGAATCTAGGTCGTATTCGCGCAAATCGCCGGGTTTATAGTCAAAATATGCTGGTCCAGTCGATACAAACGATTCTGTTTTGTTTTTGCATTGGTTTAAAAACACAACAAATAAAATCATTGTGAAGGCAAATAGAATAGAATGAAAACATGGCTTTAAGTTCTTCATTTTTGTGCAAATCTATAAAAAATCCAAGCGACGGGAATGAACAATACATTCAACAACCATACCGAAATCCAAGGCGAGATAACACCAGTTTGGCCCATGGACATAAAGTATTTGCTAAAAAACAAAAAGAATATAATGACAAATATGCCTATTGCGAGTGAAAAACCGAGTCCTCCACGGGTTTTTCTGCCAGCCACACAAACACCAATTATGACCAAAATAAATGTACTAAAAGGACTTGCATAGCGCCGGTACAATTCTGTTTTTAAAAAACTAATATTTTCAGAGCCGCGAACTTCCTCTTTTGCAATAAAACTGCGCAATTCTGTTTGGTTGAGACTTTGAACATCTTCTATTCGAAAGAAAAAATCCCTAGGATCAAATTGCAGCATGGTATCCAAAAAAGGCTTTCTAACTATTTTCTGATTTCCATCGGGTAAAAATTCCCGAATCATCACCATTTCCAATCGCCATTTATTTTCCTTTTTATTCCATTTTAAAAACCTACCAAACATATTGCTTTGCAGTTTTGTACCATTGTAACTTTCCACATTTACTCCAATTCCCGTGCTGTCGTTGTTGTTAAAATACTCCATGTACATAATAACGCCGGGCTTTATTTGCCGGTATATTGTACCCTTGGCCTGGCTCCAATAATCACGCAAATACATATTTTCGAATTTTACCCGTTTTTTATCACTTCGCGGTATAATCCAGGCATTCAAAAAATAACTTCCCAAAGCCAGCATAGCTGAAACGGCCATATAGGGCATTAAAATTCGGCGCAAAGACATACCGCCAGCCAACATGGAAACAAATTCGCTGCTGCTAGCCATGCGAGAAGTTAAATACAATACAGCTATAAAAATAAAAATGGGACTAAATGTGTTTATTAAATTGGGAATAAAATTGGCATAGTACGTAAAAATAATTCCTTTTACTGGGGCATGGTGCTCAAAAAAATCATCCAATTTTTCGGCTACATCAAATACAACAATGATGATTACAAACAGCAGTATTGTAACAAAAAAGGTTACCAGCAAGCGCTTTGCAATGTATTTATCAATTATTTTTATCATTGCAATTTCTGGCTCACTTTTTTAACCATTTCATCTTTCCAAACGGCAAATTCGCCATCCATTATTTTCTGTCTAGCCTGTCGAATGAGCCACATATAAAATCGCAAATTTTGCAAACTCGCAACAATAGGACCAAGCATTTCACCCGCAACAAACAAATGTCTTACATAGGCTTTTGAATACTCTGGAGTCAAGGTTTCATCTAGGGGAGAAAAATTGTCTGCCCATTGTTTATTGCGAATGTTAATCATTCCATTTGCCGTGAAAATGGAACCATTTCTTCCATTTCGTGTAGGCATAACGCAATCGAACATGTCAATTCCGCGCGCAATACATTCGAGTAAATTTGCAGGCGTTCCCACTCCCATCAGGTATCTGGGTTTGTCTGCGGGCAAAATGGCAGTAACTTCCTCCGTCATTTTATACATTTCTTCAGCCGGTTCTCCTACACTGAGTCCGCCAATGGCATTGGCATCCGCATGAAACCTGCACACATATTCTGCGCTTTCTTTCCTCAAATCGCTATACACACTGCCTTGTACTATGGGCAATAACGATTGATTGTAGCCATACAAAGGTGAAGTTTCGTTCCACTTTACAAAACAGCGATCCAACCATCGGTGCGTCAGCCCTAAGCTTTTCTTAGCATACGCATGATCGCAAGGATATGGGGTACATTCGTCAAAAGCCATCACCAAATCTCCACCAATAATTCGTTGCGTTTCAATTACATTTTCCGGTGTAAATAAATGTTTAGATCCGTCAATATGGCTTTTAAACGTAACACCTTCTTCTTTCATTTTCCGCGCCGCTGTAAGTGAGTATACTTGATATCCACCACTATCAGTTAAAATCGGTCTTGGCCAGTTTGAAAAAGCATGCAAGCCACCCGCTTTTTGCATAATCTCATTGCCCGGACGCAAATACAAATGATAGGTATTCCCTAAAATAATTTCCGCATTGATGTCCTCCAAAAGAAAATCACGGTGAATGGCTTTTACCGTTGCCGCAGTGCCCACAGGCATAAAAATAGGCGTATTTACAGTGCCGTGGTCGGTTTCAAATTTACCGGCCCTTGCGTTGCTTTTGGGGTCTTTATGTGAAATGGAAAATTTCAATTTTGTGCCATTAAAGAAATTCCAAAAAGTCTAGGTAAAATCGAATGGATGGAGCTTGAATAATAACTGTCAGGTATGCGAACCAAAGCATTGTTGATGCCATTGGTCATGCGCAATTCTATGCATACATCCACAAAATCCAAGCGAAACTCCCAGCCCAGCCCCATTTCATAATAATAAGTATCTTTTTTAAATGCTACGAGTGGTTTACTGGCCCCTATGGTTACATCCTGGTTGCTTTGAAAATCATGACTCCATCTTAGACCAGCCAAAACATAAAATCTTGTATTTTTTGGCATATCGCTGTAATATTTTAAATCCACAGGCACATCAAAAGAAATGGTCTCTATTTTAATATTGGGTCCAATGGAATTTTTCCAATAATACTGCAAATTGCGCTGGTGCAATTGCAACATGGTTTGCGTTTTCAATTCAAACTTGCGATCCTTTCCAAATTTGTAGGCAAACGTGCCACCAAATCCTCCACCTGCTGAACTTTGAGGCATAATTCCAACCAAAGAATCAATATGTGCGGGTTCATAAAAAGTTTTATCCAATTCCATGCGCATTTTGGCCTGCGTTGCACAAAAAGCAATGCCCCAGAAATAATGCTTTCGAAAATCTCGTGTTGGGTCTATTTTCTGCCCTGCAATGGGCAAAATAAAAGCACCTATTAGTATGCAAATAATTATTTTTCGCACAAATAAATACTACTTATTCCAAAGGTTAAGGGTTGGACGCGCACATTTTTATACCCGCACTCTTCTGCAATTTTCACAAAACCAGCACCTTCAGGAAATGCAGATACACTCACAGGCAAATAGGTGTAGGCTCTGGCATCTTTTGAAAATAATTTACCAATGGTGGGCACTACTCTTTTAAAATAGAACCAATATAAAGCGCTTACAATGGCGCTTTTGGGTTTGCTAAACTCTAATACGGCCAAATGCCCCCCTACTTTCAATACCCGTCGCATTTCTACCATTCCTTTTTTTAAATCTTCAAAATTTCTTACTCCAAAAGCAACGGTAATTGCATCAAATTCATTGTCTGCATAAGGTAAATTCTCTGAATCGGCCTGTAGCAGAATGACCTTCTTGTCCAAGCCCATTTTCACAAGTTTCACTTTTCCATTGGCAAGCATTCCGTTGCTAATATCTACACCGATGATACTTACATCCCCCAATTTGCAGAGTTCAATGGCCAAATCTGCAGTACCTGTAGCAACATCTAAAATGTACTTATGCCCATAATTTCCAATGTATTTTCGCACCTTTTTCCTCCACCCACGGTCGATTCCCAATGACAACAAGTGATTTAAAAAATCATAACGGTGAGAAATATTATCAAACATTTGCTCAACTTGTTGTTTTTTTGATGCTTCAGAAGCTGGATCTGGTTTAATTTGCAGGCTCAAAATAATAGAGTTGCAAATATAGCCAAAATCATTGACTTGACTTTGATAGAATACGTTTATGGACATACAAAAATCAACATTTAGAGGGAGCTGGGAACGCGAAGATGCTATGGGCTTCAATGCCTTACCCGAATTTGCGTTTATTGGACGAAGCAATGTAGGAAAATCTTCCCTCATCAATATGCTTTGCAACCACAAAGGTTTGGCTAAAATAAGTTCCACACCTGGTAAAACACAAACCTTAAATATATTTGATATTGATGGAAAGTGGCAAATTTGCGACCTTCCAGGTTATGGTTACGCCAAAGTGAGCAAAGAAAAGCGTTTCTTGTTTTCGAACATGATCAAACACTACCTCGAACAAAGGGAAAATTTAATTTGCCTATTTGTATTGATCGATTTGCGGATACCACCCCAAACCATCGATTTGGAATTCATCAATTGGTGTGGAGAAAGTTCTATTCCTTTTTCCATTATTGGCACCAAGGCCGATAAAGTGGGCAAAAACAATTTGGAAGAAACCTTAAAAATTTATACCGACAAACTTTTTGAAGTTTGGGTAGAATTGCCCCCCATTTTTGTTAGCAGTAGCGAAGACAAAACGGGCAGAGAAGACATTTTAAAATATATCAAAGAATGCATGAAAAAAGACAAATAAAATGCGATTCCTCACCAAAAATTAAAAGTCCAAATGCCTTTTCCATGCCCCACCATCAAATAATAGCCGGGCCGAACCATTTCAATATCGTAAATGGGGTATTTCCTTTCTGATATAGGAATTGTCATACTGAAATTGTCTTCAACAAACCAAAAGACCATGTTTCCAGAATGGGTAAGCAATATAAAATTACCTTTATCTTTATCCATACTCCAAATTCCCTCAACAGTATTCTTTTGGATAGACATTTGTAAATCTCCAAAAGTTCCACTTTTCAGTTTATAGGATGTAAAACCGCAATAATTCAACGTATCAAAGTATTGCAATTCATAAATTAATCCATTTATTTTTTTTAATTTTCTCCATTTTTTTATATCAGAATGAATTCCAATTCGCGTAACATTTGGACGATACACCGCCGAATAAATTTCATTCTTTGATCCGCCACAAACTGACCAAACAAAAGAAAATGGAAAGTTTTTCACTGTATTCAATTCCGCAAGAGAAGTATCCGTTTCCGCAACAAAACCATGTGGAACAGATTTATTACCTGTCGCCACTTTTGTACTCCCACCGCAGACTACAATCTTTCCATTTGGCAAAACAACAAAGTCGTAAAATGATTTGTTTTTGAACCGCTTAAAATACTTTTTTTCAAATATTTTGGTAATTAAATTGTATTTATAAAAAACGCCTTTTTCACAAGCCAAATACACAAAATTGCCAAATTTTTTTATTTTCAAAATCGAATTGCCTGCATTTGGATAATTTACATCAGAAAGTGTCCTATTGGTGTCTATTTTTTTAAGAACGCCATACTCACCGCCAATCCAATACTCATTGTCTGTTATCTTGACTATGGAATAATAACTACTGTCGCCAGTGTGACTTTCCGATACAATTTTTAGGGCTTGCCCTGATGCGTATTGCACCCAAAATAGGAAAAAGCTATATAAAATATATTTGGTCAATATAAATTAAACGAATAAAAAAGAATTAAATTCCAAATTAATTATTGATTTTCAAACATCAACTCGCGAGACCGGGCAATGAGGCGATTCATAGGCTCGTACATGTGTTCATCAGTCACAAGTTGCATGTGGTCAAACAAGGCTTCAATGGAAGGTGCAATGTGAGAATCGCGCAAATTGAACGCTTGGGTGCCGCATAAAAACTCGATAGACAAAATGGTTTTTACGTTTTCCAAAACCTGCAAAGCTTTTACGGCAGCATTGGCACCCATACTTACATGGTCTTCTTGTCCATTGCTGCTCACAATGCTATCTACACTTGCAGGCGTGCATAATTGTTTGTTTTTTGAAACTATGCTGGCGGCGGTATATTGCGCAATCATATATCCACTATCGGTGCCTGGCTTTGAAGCCAAAAAAGGGGGTAAGCCGCGCTGACCACTAACCAACAAATAGGTTCTTCTTTCACTAATGCTGCCCAACTCTGCCAAGGCCATGGCTGCGTAATCTAAAGTCAAGGCCAAGGGTTGTCCATGAAAATTGCCTCCACTTAAAATCAAATCTTCCTCCATAAAAGCAATGGGATTGTCCGTAACGCTGTTTAATTCAGTTTCCCAAACTCCAATGCAATGTTTAAATGCATCTAAAGATGCACCATGTACTTGCGGAATACACCTAAAACTGTATGGATCTTGCACCGCAGGCCTAGATAAAGTTTGCATATGACTGTCTGCCAATAAGGCACTAATTTCAGCGGCAACTTCAATTTGACCGGCATGAGGACGCACCCTGTGCAAGGCTTCGTGAAAAGGATCTTTTCTGCATAAAAACACATCCAAACTAATGCTTGATATTTGTGTAATTCTCGTTTTTATTTTTGCAATGCCTTCTGCCACCTGCACTGCATGCATTAACATAAATTGGGTTCCATTGATCAATGCCAAAGCCTCTTTGGGTCCCAAAACCAAGGGCACAAAGCCAAACTTAATTCCCGCTTCAATGGTTTCTAACCATCCAGTATCGGCATGATAAACGCGACCCAACCCTATCAAGGGCAAACACATTTCAGCCAACGGCGCTAAATCTCCACTGGCACCTAAAGATCCTTGCTCGTGCACTTCTGGTGTAATTCCTTGATTATAAAAAAACAACAAATGATTGAGAACCAATTCACTCACCGATGAATAGCCTTTTGAAATATTGATAATTTTCAAAAACATCATCAAGCGAACACTTTCTATTGGTAAAATATTTCCAGTACCAGCCGCATGGGTTATCAATAAATTTTTCTGTAATTCATGCAATTCATGTTCTGCTATAGCCACATTTTGCATTGCACCAAAGCCCGTGTTCACTCCATAAACTGGCTTGTCTTGGTTGGCCAAATAATCATATAGAAAGCGACAAGATGCTTGGATACCCTCCAATATGTCTAATGGTATTTCAAGTTTTTCTTTTGAACGCCAAAGGTCAATGACTTCAGTAATGGTATATGTTTTTTTTAAAATTGCCATTTGTGTAAATGATTGGGTATGTCTGTAAGTTTATAATTTATTTGTTCGCCAGTTTGTAAATCCTTTAAAGCAATTTCGCCATTGATTCTTTCGCTTTCACCAATAATGGCGGCAAAAGCAATTTTTCTCGCATTTGCATAATCCAATTGCTTTTTCAATTTTGCAGGACCGGGATAAACCTCTGAAGCAATATCCCCATCTCGCAGCAAATTTACCAATTCAAATGACATGGATAGCGAATCTTCGTCCATAGGACAAATTAAAACCCTCACATCGGAAGTTGCCAAATCAGGGTAAAGGTTCGTCGCTTCCAAAATATCGCAAATACGATCCAAACCAAAAGAAATGCCCACACCAGGAACATCCTTCAATCCAAATACGGAAGTAAGTTCGTTGTAGCGACCACCACCGCCGATACTGCCAATATTAAAGCCTTCTGGCAATGCTCCGTTTTCTGGGACCACTTCAAAAATACAACCTGTGTAATAACTAAGACCGCGGGCCAAACTCAAATCGAGTTGCAATTGGTTTTTGGTTTTAACCAGCGAAAACATGGTATTTAATTCCCCAATTACAGTGTTCAACTTATCACTATCTGCGCCAACTATGGTTTGCAATTCATTTAAAATAGTGGCATTGTTTTCCGGTTTTTTTGCTTTGCAAATAGCATCCCAAAAATCAACACCATTGGGTATGTTTTTTTCCTCAATTTCTTTGCGAACACCTTCTAAACCTATTTTATCTGCCTTATCTATTAGCTGCATTAGGGTATTCATATTCGCCCCGCCACCCACAAATTCTGCAAAAGCATCAAAAATACCGCGGTGATTGATTCGGATAACAACGGGTAAATTTAAATTAGAAAAAACATCGTCATAAATTTTAATTAAATCTACTTCATTCAATATAGAATAGCTGCCAACAACATCGGCATCACATTGCCAAAACTCTCTGTATCTGCCTTTTTGAGGTCTATCTGCACGCCAAACAGGTTGCATTTGATAGCGTCGAAAAGGAAAGACAATCTTATCGCGATTCATCACTACAAAACGTGCCAAAGGTACAGTTAAATCATAACGCAATCCACGATCTGCAATACTAGAAACCAATTTTTTGCTGTCTTTCTTAGCCAATGCATTTTCATCCGCTTTGCTTAAAAAGTCACCATTATTGAGTACTTTAAACAAAAGTTGATCGCCTTCATCGCCATATTTCCCTTGTAAAGTTCTTAAATTTTCCAATGCGGGTGTTTCAAGCGGGCGAAACCCATACAAGGCAAAAACCCTTTCAATTGAACCCATCACATACTTGCGTCGCACCATAATTTCAGGGCCAAAATCTCTGGTACCTGATGGAAGTCCTGGTTTTTCCATTTTGCTGCGAAATTAAGGAATTTACTGTGAATTATTGCGCGAATTACCGAAGTATAACATGGTTATTGGCTTCAAAAAATGACACTTACAGCAACTTCAACTGTCAATTGTTGGCCTCAACCATCAATTTATGCGAGGAAATCCCATCGGCAGTGCGTATGCGCAAAATCAACATTCCTGAGGCTCTGCTTGGTAAATTTACCTGCTTCCCTACAGCAGTTTTTACCGCAAGCAGTTTACCCGAAATATCGAATATTTGAAGTTCCAAAATGGGCAACACAGAATTTACTCCCACTATACCATTTGCAGGATTTGGGTACAATTCAATTTTGTTTTCACGCTTACCTTTCTGATTTATAAATGCAGCACCGAATTCAAAAGCGCCCACATCCGGACCAGAACCCAAAAAATTGTCGTTTATATTTGCCAATAAAACCCCCTTGTCAATATCCGGACTTCCACTTTGCAATTGGAAATTACCTGCATTTGCGTTTACAAAAGATGGATTGCCAACAATACTATTTTTCAAATAAACATCCTTACCGCTAGTTACAGTTTTAATAGCTGTGCCAAATGTAACTGGATCTGAATATGACAAACAAGGCAATTGTCCATTTACTGGCTGAATAATGGCGAGGTTGTTTTTGGAGTTGTAATAATGATCTGAATTTGAATTATATGCAAAATTCGTATCGTCCTTGATTCCATCTAAAAACAAAGATGATGTGCCTTCTGAATAAAATATATTATTTGCAAACGTGAGTTTCTTCCAAGTTGATGCCCACAAATACATGGGAAACCCGAATGAATCTTTTGCATGAAATGTATTGTGGTAAAAATAAAAGGCAGGTGGATTGTTGGTTCTCGCACCGGCATTTAATTTTAGACCAGTACCCCAAATTTTATTGGACAATTTATTGTTACAATCCATAAAAAAGATATCATTGTTGTGGTTTACTTTATCATTGATATCGCGAATTACATTTCGCACCATATGAACCGGCCCACCAGAGGCACCTATAGCTGAAACCCCAACCTGACAGTGAGAAATTTCATTTTGAATAAACCTTGTATTGTTCGTATTACCGTCTGCGTTAATGCCGTTATAACACCATGATACTTTGTTATTTGCAATTTCTGTTTCCTTCAGAATTCCAATAGAACCCGATATTTGACCCAACAACCCCCCAATAAAACCAGCCACAGTGCAGTTTTGAATTGCATTAGAAGCACAAACAGAATCACCCGAATTGAGCATAATAGCCGCAAACTCTAAATACCTTCCATAACTTCCATAATTTACTATACTCTGATCGCGCGTTTGCTTAAATGCACCGTGCGACCACAATGCCATTCCATCCTTAAACTTGCAATCTGTAATTAAATTATTACTGCTTTTCAAATTAAAACTCAATGCAAAATTGCAATAATCAAAACTACAATTAGATACGGTTACATTGTTCACCGAATTGAACTGCAGCCCAAATCCAGGATAACAGGCCGATGGATTGCCAAAGATGTCTTTGTCGCATTTGCCCTTTGCATAATTTTTAAATTGAATGCCCTTCAACACAATTTGGCTATTTTTATTATTTCCATTTACAATCATAAAATAAAAATATTTAGAAAAAGCAACTGTTGTATTGTTTGGATTTTTATGGTCCAAAGTTTTAATATACGTTTGGTTTCCAATGCGATAAAACCCACTCAATCCGTAATCCAACTTTGTTAAACATGGGTAGGTTGTAAAGATTGCATCGGGCACCCGAAATGCATATGGGTAAAGCCGTTCACCGTTCATCAAACACAACTGATTGAATTCCAAATTGGCATTGATGGTTGCGTAATATATCTGCGTATCCCCTGGTACCTTTTGCCAAATATATTTTGTAGTATCTCCACCATCCATAATAACCGTTTCACCATCCGCTGCAACAATTTGAATAGGGGTTTTTTGCGTGCAATTTTGATTGAAATTAACCTGAATCTCGCCTGTGTGATAGGTACCCCCTTTTAGAATTACTGTGGTACCACAATCAACCAAACCAGACTGCATTAAAGTTTTAAAGTCACCCGGATTGGCCGCAGAATACAAGCTGCCATTACCATTGGGGCTTACATATTTTAGGGTGCTATTTTGCACCAATGCCGGTTCCATTTTCAACCGAAAAGTATCCGTCAAAATCTTTTGAACTATAATTGGAAAAGAATCTGTCCACGTTATTTTTATATGATACAATTTGCCTTTTTGCAAATTAAAAATAGCACCTCTAAAATACACTGGATTTTGTTGAAAATTGTAATCAGGAATTTGTGTATTATGCCAAACAGATTCGCCATCTAGTTGAAAATCAGCAATTGCTTTAGAAGTGTGATCCGAATCCACGCCAGCGCCTAACATTAACTCATAGCCTGCAGATTGGTATGCGGGAGAAACTTTCAAAGAAACTTGTGCCGAAACTTGGATAGCACACAAACCCAATAAAATTAAAATCCCAACTCTTACTCTATTTAAATTCATTTTTACACTATTAATTTAAAATCAATAACCCGCATATTCAAGGGTAATCTCCCATTGACGGTTGTCATTAAAATACAACAACAAAGGCCATTTCCCCCGATTTAAAACCTGAACTTCCATTTCCTTTTGGCGA
Source organism: Bacteroidia bacterium (assembly GCA_038317095.1). GTDB lineage: Bacteria > Bacteroidota > Bacteroidia > NS11-12g > UBA955 > JAGXTF01. Next base: position 20,310 of record JBBQBB010000060.1, read on the forward strand.
TTGCGCAGGCTCAATGAAGGCAAAACAACTTCATTGCCTGTATTGTCATCGTTGAAATAATACCCAGTATGGATTAGTCTTCCAGTTCGCATCAATCCAAATTGGGTGTGGTAGCTTTCTTTGAAATTTTGGTCTGTGCGCCGTTTTTCTTGTTCTGTAAAACCTGTTGTGTCTCCATCTTCCAAAGATGGGGCAAAATGAGGAATGCTCAAATAACCTTGTCCGTTTTTTTCCATTGCATCGAATTCGGCTTTTCGAAAAAAGAAAAAATGATCCTTGTTTTCTGTCAATTTACCCCCATTTGCAGAAAACACGGGGACCACAAAATTTGGAGCAGAAAGTGCTTTGTCTCTGAAATAAATGTCGTATTCAAAATCGTAAGTATAACTCCCCTCGTAACTACCGTCGATATGAAAACACTGCAAAGTATCCGACCAAAAAACATTGGTAGCAGTGAACTTGTATGTATTTGTTCCATATTCTGTAAGCAAATACCGAAGAATGCATTTAGACCCTGGCACAAAATCGGCATAATTGGATTCTTTGTTCTGAACATTGGTTAATTTTACACCCAAAAGTTTAAAATCTTGGGTCAATATCAATGGGTAATTTATATTGGGGTAGAACTGCAACTTGTTTTTGTAAATTGCACTTTCAACATTTATTGCTTGTAAGTTGATATCTGAATCGTCACCGCCTACTTTAATAAAACTAGGATTTCCAATAACACGAAAAGTATCCAACTTCTCTTTTGCATTCATTTGCATGGTGGTCCAGCCCTGCATTTGTAATTCTTGGTAGTTAATTTTAGACAACCAAATGGAGGATTGTGTAGATAAAATCTGCGAATCTTTGCCAAAGTAATTTTGGTAACTTCTAGAAAACTGGCTCGCTGAATCCAAGACTTTTAAAAACCCTTGATTGCCAGATAACAAATAATCACATGCATAAGGTGTTTCTGAAAGTGGGAAAATACTCATATCATAGGTGCTACCATTCGACAAAACCTGATAATCCAAAGCCAATGCTTTGTTCAAGGCATTGGCAGAAGCCTCTTTAAAAAACAAGCGACTTTCGGGAATCGGACTTGGTTTCTTTAGGGGGTTTTTTTTAAACAAATCACACCCCACAAGCGCACAAGTGCAGGCCAATACAACCCATGAATTTACCTTCATAAAGTTTTCGAATTTAATAGAAAATCGCAATGGATACTAAATATTTCATCCGTTTAAGAAATATTTACCTTTGGCACAGCATTTGAATATACATTTGCATAACAATGAAAAAGTTTCTTTTCATAGCCGGAGCCGCAGCCATATTTGCCATGGGCTCATTTTCCCACTCAGATGGTTTGCCATCTGTAAAAGTTAAAAACCTG
>JBBQBB010000061.1:0-21635 GCA_038317095.1 Bacteroidia bacterium
ATTCCATAAATTTTTTCCTTGGGAAAATATTTGGTTTTATTGAAAATGGAAATAAACAATTCTATGGCTTTTGCCAAGCTATTAAATATTTATAATCTTAAATATCACCCATGTGTTTTTTCCTTAACCCTTAACCCTAGTTTCTCAATCCCCCTCCGTAATTACATAAAGCCCAGTTTCAGTAAACTGAATTTTTCTTTTTCTGTATAAATTTCCAATTACTTTTTTCCAATTCTTTTTGCTCATTTTAAACAATTCGTAAATTTTTTCTGGATCGGATTTGTCGTTCACATTCATTTGTCCCCCGTGGCTTTTTATTATTTCCAATACAATTTTATCGTCGCCAATTAAATTGTCGTAACCTGGAAGTTTAAGTGCCAAATCTACTTTGCCATCTTCGCGCACCTCTTTTACAAACCCAATGATTTTATCACCGACATGAAGTTTTTGAAATACCTCGTTTTTATATAACAATCCTGCATGCGCATTGTCAATTACTGCAGTATATCCCAATTCGGATTCGGATAAAATGACCAAATCAACTTGTTGACGGCCGGTGTAGGCGGGTTCTGTATCGTTGAGGAATTTGTCTATTTTAGAGCTGCCAACGATGCGGCTGCTTATATTGTCTATGTAGAGCCAAACCAAATAAAATTGGCCTTCCACCATTTCATCCTTCTGTTCACGAAACGGAACCATCAAGTCTTTGGTTAAGCCCCAGTTTAGGAATGCCCCAAATTTGCTGGTGGCAACGCATTCCAAGAAAGCACAAGAACCCACAGCGGCCAATGCGTTTTCTGTAGTTGCAATGGGTCGGTCGGCTGTATCGTAATAAATAAAGCAACGTACTTTTTCGCCAACCGCGGCTGTTTCAGGTACATATTTGAGTGGCATAAGGACTTCTCCTAATTCTTCGCCATCTAAATAAATTCCAAAATCGGTCGATTTTAGCATTTCCAATTCATTCCAATTGCCAATTGATACAGCCATGCAGCAAAGGTAGGCATTCAGGAGCCTTGTTTTTTCTCCACAAATACCCCACTTTCATAGTAGAAACGAGCTTCATCAATTATTTTTGCCCACCATGATTCTTTCCGACTCCCGCATACTCGAAGAAATTGAAAAGGGGACCATCAAAATTACGCCGTATGACCGCGATTGTCTAGGCAGTAATAGTTACGATGTGCATTTGGGGAAAACCCTTGCCACGTATAAAAACCATATTTTGGATGCCAAAGAACACAATTTGATTGAGTGTTTTGAGATTCCCGACGAAGGATTTGTGCTGTATCCTCACGTATTTTATTTAGGTGTAACCCAGGAATACACGGAAACGCATGCTCACGTTCCTTTTTTGGAAGGCAAATCATCTACAGGCAGATTGGGTATCGACATTCACGCCACTGCAGGCAAAGGAGATGTGGGTTTTTGTGGCAATTGGACGCTAGAAATTTCTGTAAAGCAACCGGTAAAAATTTACCATAGCATGCCCATTGGTCAACTAATTTACTTTCCTTGCGACGGCGAAATATTGGTAAAATACAACCAAAAGAAAAACGCCAAATACTCCCACCAACCCGATAAGCCCGTTGAGAGCATGATGTGGAAGAATAAGTTTTAATGTTGCTATATTTGTTAACTTAAGTTATACAAAACGGGAGTGAGCAAGTGGAATAAAATTTGGTTATTATGCATTCTTAATTTCAGTTTTATTGCTGGCTTATTTGGGCAGGATGATATTCTTTATAGTTCGGATCTTGAGAAAGTTCAATTCGATAATATTCGGCAGGGTAAGGCATTTGATACCCTAGCTTTGTTTTTTTATTTGTCTGAAAACAATGCAGATGGATTAAAGCAAGTGCGAGATGCATTGGATAATTTGCACAACAAATTGATGGCCAAAAAAAGGTTTAGGAAAAAGCCTATGGCTTACTTGGATGCGCTAAATGCAAACTATGAAGCATCCGTTTTAAAAGTGTTCGAAGTAGGAGCAGATTTTTCAACATTAATTTATACCCGCGAATTTAACCATAACACTGCGGCTTATTTGTTTGCCTATTACATGCAAAAAGGGCAGATTCCAGTTGAATTCTCAAGGTGCCCAAGAACTCGCCCGCGAACTGTTAAAAAAGGCAACTGTTACTGCCAAAGAATGGGTAAAGATTTCGGCGGACACGATTTATAGCAGATATTGTTTTAGGCGGAAAGGAATCTCACTGTTAGAATTGGCGGGTGACATCTATGCCGCAGACGCGATTGATCGCTTAAAAAAGGGATTTCCAGCGGCGGCTTAGCATCAGATAAACAAGCCCATTTTGCTCTATCCTTGCGACAGAATTCGGTATTTTAAGTACTTAATTATGGCTGAAAATATGTCTTCTTTAGATTTGAAAGAAGCAAAAACCGCACAATACTTTCTTTTGAATAGTTTGGGTTGTATAGATTTTTTTGGTGAGAATAGGTTCTTATCTGAATGGACTCAATATTTGAATTGGTTTCTATTAAAAAAAGGTGCTTTAAATCAAACGGATAGTTTCTTTAATAAAATACAAAGTGTTGGTGGATTAACGCCAAAGATACAAGGTGAAATTCGCAATGTTTATTACAGAATAAAAACCGAGTATTTTGCAGGGTTGCCCGATTGTATTATGGAATTGAATATGGCGCTACGATTATTTAATGGATATGAGACTGAAACAATTGCAAGAGAGTCGCTTCTCTATCATTTGCAGAATGTTTTATACCATTTGGATGCAAAATCGGATTCGATTTTAAGCCTAATGAAACAACCACATTCGAATTTGCAAGATTCATTTTTAAATGATTTTTACAGTTCATTTTTAAATGATTTTATTATAGGCAAAGTCAAATTTTCGGATCGCATAAGGCAAGTCTTGAATTGGTCTGGTCAGAATCCAACCTCACGCAATATTTTAACACATTCGGCCCCGGCGAATGCGTCTCAAAGTAAATGGGTTCGCGAATGTGCAAGGATTTTATCAACTATTTTGCCCAATATAGCGATGAAAATGGAATGGAAATGGCTGCAAAAATAGGACGTTCACCCACACCGGATGATCCTTTTCTGAAATCTTTTAGAGTCGTTAAAACTAGATGGATTTACTTTATGTCAGCCTATTTTTCTCCCGATTGGTCTTAGCCAACGGAACCGTTGAAATATGAAAGATTTATTGCGGAGACCACCTGGAATTTGGCGCTGGTTGGTCTCAGTTTGCGAACAACATTTTTGGCTAAATATAAATTATTCAAGCATAAAAAAGACCAACCAGGAGACCAATATAAGGATAACAAACACCCAAACAGAGATCTAAATTCCCCTATTATCGCAAAGAAAAGGTTTAGACTTTATCTTTGCAGGCTAGATGAGTGAAGAATTATTCAAGAAGGTGATTGCCCATTGCAAAGAATATGGATTTGTATTTCCTAGCAGTGAAATATATGATGGACTGGCTGCTGTGTATGATTACGGACAAAATGGGGTAGAGTTGCGCAACAACATTCGCAAATATTGGTGGGAGGCTATGACCCGATTGAATAACAACATTGTGGGATTGGATTCTGCCATTTTTATGCACCCAAAAATTTGGAAAGCCAGTGGCCATGTGGATGGTTTTAGCGATCCAATGATTGACAACAAAGACAGCAAAAAACGATACCGCGCAGATGTTTTGTTGGAAGATTACCAAGAAAAAATTCGCCAAAAAGCAGACAAAGAAGTAGAAAAAGCGAAAGTCCGCTTTGGCGAAACATTTGATGAGGCCATGTATCGTAGCACCAACCCTCGGGTTGTTGAATACCAATCGGCCATTGACAATGTAGACCAAGTTTTAAAAACAGGATTAGAAACTGGCAACCTGGATATGATTCGGGATTTGATTTTAGAATTGGGTATTGTTTGCCCGGTGAGTGGCAGCAAAAATTGGACAGATGTAAGGCAGTTTAACCTGATGTATAGCACCCAAATGAGTGCAACAGAAAGTGAAGATGCATTGTATTTGCGCCCAGAAACCGCCCAAGGCATTTTTGTAAATTTCCTGAACGTTCAAAAAACAAGCCGCCAAAAACTACCATTTGGCATAGCCCAAACTGGCAAAGCATTTCGCAATGAAATTGTGGCCCGCCAGTTCATTATGCGCATGAAAGAATTTGAGCAAATGGAAATGCAGTTTTTCTGCAAGCCGGGTACCGAAATGGAATGGTACAATTACTGGAAAGCCGCGCGCTTAAAATGGCATCTGTCGCTAGGATTTAATCATACCAAATACCGTTACCACGACCATGTGAAATTGGCCCATTATGCCAATGCCGCGGTAGATATAGAATTTGATTTTCCATTTGGTTTTAAAGAAGTAGAAGGCATACACAGCCGCACCAATTTTGATTTAACCCAGCATGAGGAATTTAGTGGCAAAAAGTTGCGCTATTTCGACCCAGAAAGTAACGAAAGTTATGTGCCTTATGTGGTAGAAACCAGCGTGGGATTGGATCGTTTGTTTCTGGTGGTTTTGTGTGCAGCTTATGCTGAAGAACAAGTAGAAAACGAAACGCGGGTTGTGTTGCGTATTCCGCCCGCTTTGGCCCCTGTGAAAGCCGCAATCTTACCCTTGGTGCGTAAGGATGGGTTGCCCGAAATAGCCCAGAAAATATACGACCAATTGAAGTTTGAATTTAACTTATACATAGAGGATAAAGACACCATAGGGAAAAGATACCGCCGCATGGATGCGATTGGTACGCCCATTTGTATTACCATAGATTACGATTCAATAGCAAACGAGGATGTAACCATCCGTTATAGAGATTCTATGGAACAAAAGCGTGTAAAAATATCAGACCTGGCAAGCATTTTACATGCCGAAACGTCGATGACCACCTTGTTAAAAACCTTGTAAAATTATTTAAAATAGCACCTCAAGATCAATTGCTTTTTGCTTTTAAAATTTTAAATTTTAGAGCTTTTGCTTGCAAAATATGGTGGTCTTTCAATGATTCCAAGCGAATGTCGGATAGAAACACAGTAATAGTGCTTTCCGCATTGTTGTAGTACCTACGAATTTCGTTTTTGGGCAATTCATGGCTGCGAATGACCGTATGGTACAAGGGTTTGGGTCTGGCAAGCAAACGCAGTTCGTAATTTACCAATTTGTATTTTTTTGATATTTCCACATCCGAAAAAACCAAAGAATCGTTCATTTCAAATTCTTCAAGGGTGCTAAAAGATGTGTCTTGTTTTTGGTTTAGTATAAGTTTTACCGTTTCGGCATTGCCACAAGCTGGGTGATGAAAAGAGCCCATAGATAGGATGAGGAAAACAAGGGCTAACGGCAAAATGAGAGCAAAAATTCTTTGCTTATTTAAACGGGAAAAACGGTCTGCCATTATTACTGCAAATATAGGTAGAATGCAATAAATAAATGGTTTCAATAAAAGATGAAGCTTTTTAGTATTATTTTGCGGCGAAGGGGGCAACTTTAGATTGTTTGTGGGTTCTAAATCCTATAAACCATTGACACCTTGCACACCGTAGAGATATTTTTATTGGCAAACGAGAGAGATACAGGGCGAGAATTGAGCCTGTCTGAGGCATTGGCTAAGGGCGATGAAAGGGCTATAACCAAGTTTTATGAAACTTCGGGTCCCGTTTTGTTTACGGTTTGCCGCAGGTATGCCCAAAGCGAAGAGCATGCAGAAGATTTGTTTCATGAGGGATTTATGCATATTCTGCAGCAAGTGAAAAAATTTGGGGGTCAATCTTCCCTGCAAACTTGGTCTTACCGCGTCATGGCTAATTTTTGCATCAACCAAATTAGAAAAGCTTTTTTTAGAATAAAATGGGAAGACATTGAAAATGCAAGACTGGAATATGAAGCCGATGAAGTCTATGATGAAGATGATAAAATAAGTGTGGATACGATAATGGAATACATGCAACAAATGCCTCCGGGTTTCCGGTTGGTGATGAACATGTATGCGGTAGAAGGGAAAACACATGCCGAGGTTGCAGGGATTTTGGGAATTACAGAAAGTACAAGTAAAAGTCAGTTGTTTAAGGCGCGCAAATGGTTGCGCAATAAAATGAAAGGAATGAGTGATGCAAAATGAAAATAACAAATTGGATGATTTGCTAAAACGCAAGTTTTCTGGCAATAGCAGTCCGCTTCCAGAGGGGATGTTGGGTCGCATACTCGACGAACAAAAACGCAAAAAACGCGTGGTATTTTGGTGGATGAATGCAGCATTTTTATGTGCAATCGCCATTGTGGCATTCATGGTTTTTCAACGTTATATACTCGACGATGTTGAGAAAACAGATGTTGCCAAAACCGAAAAAACGAAGATTGAAAATAACAAAGCCCATACAAACCAGCCAAACTTACCCCAAACAAAAACAAATGCGGATTCAAACGCTGTGCCTGTAGTTTCAGAAAACGCAAATATTATCCATCCCGAACTTACAACGGTGGCTAAATCACAGCCAACACAAACACACAACAATAAACCAAGTGAGGAAGTAAAAAAGCCGCAAGAGCCTACCATTACTGAGAATATAGAGACGAAGCCAAATGAAGCAAATAGAAAAGATTCTACAATAAGAATTGCAGCAAATGGTGGAGAAAAAGTGATCGAAAAGCCAAAAGTTAAACCAGTAGAAACACCCATAGTGAAAGATAAACCTACTGCGGATTCTAAAGAGGTAAAAGTGGCCAAAAATACCCCAAAAGAGATTGATTCTACCGCAAACGACGCGGCTTTTGTCCCCCATCATAAGAAAGACAAACCCAAATACAAATGGTACCCCGAAGGTTACATAGGATTGGGATGGTTTCAAGAAAACCAACTCTTAAAAATGGCAGAGCAAGACTTAAATTATGTTTTGAGGGATTACAGTTCGGTTGCTAAATCTTCTATACAACCCTTGACAGGTTCTGTGTTTTCTGCCGGAATCCAAGGTAAAATTAGACCCAACATTCGATTGCAAGGCGGAATCCAATTGGCACAAGCTTCTAATAATTTTAAATATTCCTATAAGCTCATGGACAAACCCACGTATGATACTTCTGGAAGAATAAATGGATACAGTACTTTGCCAGATTCTAGTCAAAGGCAAATCACCCAAAACCATTCTTATTTGGTGCCAAGTTTGGCCATCCCTATACAAATAGGCTATTGTGTACCTTTGGGCAAAAGTTTTGAACTTTGTGGTTTTGTAGGCGTTGCTCCACAATGGCGCTTTAAAAGTTATTGGATGATGCCAAACAAAAAGGACATTGAAAAAATGGAAGAAATCAAAGTCCCCGCGAAGTTTACTATGCCGGTTACATTGGGCTTTGGTATCTACCGAAAAGAGGAGAACTATACTTTTGGTTTACAAGGCAGAATAGCACCCGTACTTTCAAATCCAATGCATATTGCGCAAGGTTTAGATGTGCAATACCGCAGAACGGAAATTAGTTTTGTGGTTGGGTTTAAATTGGGGAGATAAGCGGAGCAAAGCTATTGTTGAAATTTCAACTCTTACAACTTGGCTAAGTAATCTCTCATATATAACAAAACAATAAATCTTTAAAAATGGGTTTGCCTCTGTCTTCTTTTTTCAGTAGCCACGGGTATTGTTGTTTTTGGAAAAATAGAGTGACAAGCACCTGTAAGAATTGTTAAAATAACGACTAAAAACGGAAACATTATAAGGCGAATAACCACAATTGTTATAAAACAAAAAGGCACCAAATTCAGTGCCTTTTTTCTTAAAATACTAACCCATGAAAGAACAATGAGGTTCTCATATGTAAGACAATTGTATTTGAGAAACGTTGTCTAAAAAAAAATATTATTTTGGATATTGCCAAGGAAAAGTGTCGCCAATGGCATGGTTTTGTCCATATAAATGTGTTGGAAATGGTAAGGATATTTTATGCTGGCATCCAAACTATTTTTTTTTAATGTCCATTTTTTTAACCCAAATTCAATTAAAGCCCTGCTTGAAATTGTAAAACAAACATGCCTTTGTGGTCAGAAATGGTTTGGCCAGTATAAATGGGTCTGTTCTGATACATAAATGATATTTTGTGGTTGTGCAATCCCGAAATGAAATAGTTGAAACCCATTTCAGTCATCAACATGGGGTCTTTTTTAGCTTGAAATTTGGAATATTGAGCCGCCGCAAACAATTGAAAACGCGCATCTCCAGGAAGTATTTTTTTGCCAAATAAATAACCAGCCTGGGCATACATGGTGCTTCCCGTTCCAATCATAGGAAATGCATTGCCGCCTATTGCAGTGGATGTGGGATTCATTACCCCATTCATTCTCAAGTAATTTTTACCAAAATTGTAGTTTGTATAAGCACCATAAAATGTAACGGCATTCCCTTTTTCTTTGTTCAAAGGAAGGTCAAGAAATACATCTGCATTCCACAAAGTCATGGCAACATACCGGTTTGTATCTGCAGTGTTTTCGCCTTTTTGGCGCATGGTTGCCGCTTGATTGATAAATCCTGCGCCGACATTGAATATTTTTTTGACACCCAAATAACAACCTGGCAAATAGGGAATGGCATTTGCTTCTTTGTCGAAAAATTCCCACTTGAAATAACCTTGCGTTTGCATGTGCGGGTGGTGTGGCGAAAAGGTTGCCATGCCCGTGTCAATTTTAGTCGTATTCGGACTTCCATTGTATGCATTCATAGGATTGGTAACTGCAATTCTGTAATCCAATTTCGATATTTTGCCTTTTGCATAAATGCTTAATTTCCGTAGAAATTGATCGGTTGTGCTGTTTGTCGCTTGTTGATACAGGGGAACATCCAAAGTCAAAATACTGCCTATTGCAGGTGATGCATAGCGGGATAAGCCACTCCATCCGGTCAATCCAGATCCAATAGAAATTAAATCTCTGTGGACTTTGTATTCAGCTACAACATCATGAAAATAGGCACCTCCAAAACGCGCTGAATTGCCAGTAAAATTGTTCGTTCCAAATTGGGTATACAAAAACACGCGATCAGAAATTTGACCATAAGCCTGCATGCGCATTCTGCGAATGCCTATATCATATATATTACCCACTCCATAACCGTTTATTTTAGATCCAGGATTTACTTGTGTGTATCTCATCCAAACTTGCGCATAGGCAGTTACTTTAAAATATTTGCTGCCGTCTTCGCTTAAATTCCACTTTAATTCAGGATTCGATTTTTGTCCAACCAAGAATGTTGGAAAAAGAATTATCAACCCTAAAATTGCATGAATTATTTTTATTTTCATAAGTACAAAATTAAATTTTAATTCTAGAATCTTTTGCTTTTTTTCTTGCACTTAAAACGTGTCCAGTTTTTGAAACAGATTCGAATTCATCTAAACCAATGACATCCAGTTTTCCGCCAGCGTGCTCGTATTCTTGTTCTAGGTGCAATAGATTATCAATAACCGTATGATCCACCAGGTTGCAATTTCGCACATCAATGGTAACATGCTCGGTCAAAGGGAATACAGCGATTTTTTTGCGAATGCCCAACCAATTAGAAAATACAGCCGCACCATTTATTTTTAAATTGTGTCCACTCGTTTCTGTATTGGCTTTGAACATGGTTTTTAATTGGGCTCCAAATAACAATTGGATGATAAGTTTAACCACAATACCTGCAGAAATACCAATCAATAAATCGGTACTAAGTGTTACAACAATTGTAGTTAAGAAAATGATCAATTGTTCTATGCCAATAGAGGCCATGCGCCCAAATTCTTTTGGACTGGCAAGTTTGAATCCAACGCCAATTAACATAGCTGCGAGTGCTGCATTCGGAATTAGATCACTGAATTGAAGATCTAACAGTAGGAAAATGAGAATAAAAATACCATGAAACATGTTTGCCCATCGGGTTCGTGCGCCATTGCTAACGTTGGCACTGCTTCGAGCTACTTCCGAAATCATAGGCAAACCACCAAGTACACCTGCCGCTACGTTTCCAATTCCAATGGCCATAAGATCTTTATTGGCGTTACTTTTCCTTTTCCAAGGATCTAGCATGTCAATTGCTTTAACTGTCAGCAAGGATTCAAGACTACCTACCAAAGCAAACATGATTACAAATTTAATAAAAGTTCCATATTGACGGAATCCGTCAAAACTTTCGTTTACAGCAAGGGTGTCAACAAGGTTTTTATCAAAATGTACGAGTTGTTTAGGTCCAAGAGGTAAATATTTTGCCAATGGAATGGTAATCAATAAAACCATAACCGGCGCTGGTATTTTGCGTAAAAAACTTTGTTTTATTCTAGGCCATAAAAATACAATTAATAAACTAATGACACCCAAAATAGCTACATTGGTATTGGGATGAATGAGTGTTTTGGGGATAGCGGAAAGAAGTTCTAAAGGGTGCGACAAAGACTTGCCCATACCATCTACCGGAATAACCCCAAAAAGAATGTGAAATTGTTTGGAGATTATAATAATCCCAATTGCAGCAAGCATGCCATGCACGGCGCTTAAAGGGAAGAAATCTACAAGCGATCCAAGTTTTACAAGTCCAAAAAGAATTTGAACAATACCGGCAATAACAATAGCTCCCAGCGCCAAATGCCAGCCACGAACAGGGTCACCTACGCCCAATTCAGAAACGGCGCCCGCTGCAATTACAATTAATCCCGCAGCAGGCCCTTTTATGGTTAATTTGGACCCTGCAATAAACGATACAACAATTCCTCCAATCATAGCGGTGATTAAACCCATAATGGGTGGGAAATCACTGGCTTTGGCTATACCTAAACTCAAAGGAAGAGCAAGAAGAAATACGAGAAAGCCTGAAAGTGCGTCTGCAGTGAGGTTCTCTTTCATTCCGGCAACGCCGTCTTTTGGCATTTTAATATTTTGATTTTTCATATTTGGTTTTGTTTTTTAAGTGGATTTAATGGGTGTTTCGTGGTAAGTTTTCACATGTGGACCTAGGAATAAACGGGCATACATCCTTATGATGGAAATGCCGCCTATGATAAATCCAAGCGCATTAAAAAACGCCAGTAAAAATTGCGTTTCATGGATATGCGTGTATAATAAATCTTCGCCAATAAATGTGGGGGAAATAGGGAATCCCATGAGGCCAAGACAAGCGATGAAAAAGAAAGTTGCGAACCTTGGATGCTCATAAATATGCCCATAATATTGGTTCATATCAAAATTCTTAAATTCAATTTTCTGGAGCATTCTTAAACTGATATATCCAATGATACCAAAGAAAGCGATTCCACTTAAATAGAGTGCAGAATGCCCTAAATTGTAATGTTCATTAAAGGAAACTGCCAAAGCAATCCAAAAGTGGTTCATGATAATTAACAGCCAAGCCAGTGCAGGAGATTTTCTTTCAGAAAATGACTTTAACACCATTAACAACCCAATAAAAGAAAATATAATGGGCAAGGTGCGTTCAATGGTATCTGGAATATTGTCTTCATGAAAAAGAAAGAAAAAACCAACCAAATAGGCTGGAATAAAATAATAGAAAACATTTCGGACAGTAATAAAATCTAGCTGATGTCCCAATGTTTTGAGTGGTGTAAATATCCAACGGTTGATAAGGGTATCCATATTAAATTCCTTAAGACTTAGAAAATAAGTTGAGTATTCCAATCTTTTTGGCAAGGTATCTTCTGCGGAGTGTTTGCGTGGTGTAAAATTGTAGAATTGCTCTTTAATCATGTAGCTCACTACAGAAGGAGATACCAAAAGTTGGTAAGTTCTTAAGAATGCATTGCCTGCAAAATGTGCCAATGCTAAGTTTTCGAAACCCAAGGCAATTTCAATGAAAATGAGTCCTATTTGGGCGATGGAAGAATACGCAATTTGCGTTTTTATCGAAGATTGTACCCTAGCAATTAAAGTGGCCACGATACTTGAGCTTATGCCCAAGGCGGCAATTAAAACGCGAACAACATGTTGGTTTTCCCAAAAAGGATAGGTGCGCAACAATAAAAATACGCCAAAATGGACAGATAAAGATCCATAAAAAATAGCGCTTGATGGGGTAGGACCTTCCATGGCGCGCGGGAGCCAAGAAGAAAAGGGCAGTTGGGCTGATTTGGCCGCCGCAGCAATTACTATCATCAACGCTATAAAAGTTCCAACCCACGAATGATTTTCTAGGTAATGATGAACCAAAACATTGTCGTTTAATTTAAGAAACGTAATATTCTCGTGCCACAAGTGATGACTGGCCCACATGGCCAAAAGGATACCTACATCTCCGATACGGTAAATGGAAAATACTTTAACGGCATTTCTTACAGGCAAATACCTATCTCTATAAAAAGCAATGAGTAAAAATGAAGAAATCCCCAATATTTCCCAGCCGATAAACAGGGTTTCAAAATTGCCTGAAAGAATGGTGATATTGTATCCCACGTAAAAGAAAAGAATGGTATTAAAGAACCTTTTATAACCGCTTTCTCTGTGCAAATAATACCGACTGTAAACGGTGATTAAAAAAGTTAAAACAGCACCTACAAATAAATAAACTGCAGAAATTCTGTCGAAATAAAAATCGAGTTGAAATTCATAACCGTGGGTTTGGTATAAAATTAAATCCTTAATGTCGAGGCTTGCTGCGCCTTGATAAAGCCAGAGTGAAATGAAGACAATAAGACAAAGAACATTAATTCCAGCGGTAAGAAATGCAATTCTGGAAAGCAATATTTCCTTTTTGGATGGAATTAAAAAACTCAGTGAAAACCCAATTAAAGGGATGAATATAAATATGTGTATGTAGGGATTAATATCAATATTCATAAGGTTCTTTCATTAATACCACTGGTAAATTTTCGGCATGTTGCATAAAATAAGTATCCATATTTTCCACCGTTTTAATTTTGTTTTTAACCGGTGTATAGGGTATAAATTCACCATTTTTAAATAGGAAAAGTGATTTGTTTTCTGGATGAATGGCGATTAAATGAATCCATTCATTTTTAAACCATTCATAAGTAGGGGCTGATTCCAAAATCGTTTTTAAAATGATTTCAGGGAAATGTTCAACCATCACCATCAATCTAATTGGATCGTGAACTTCAATCATTTGTAATGGCAGACCAGGCCTTAAATCTCCATCAGCCCCATTGGCAACCCCAATTAAACCCATAACATTGTGCGGCAATTTTGTTCCTGCACCCAATTTGTAATTGTCTGTGCGAGAGAAATAATATTCTAAATTTATTCCCCCGCAAACGGGCGCTGCAGCTTTTAAAATGTTTAACAAATATTTACCAGTAGGGTCTATGTTGAAATCATAAGAATTCATGAAAGCCCGACGGTCTAAAAACAATTGATGGGTAAGCGCGCGGCGTCCAACGATGCAAAGTGCATTCGTTGCATGGTTTAATTCAGGGCGAGGTTCAAATAAGGAAACGGAACGAAGTTTTACTTTGTTGTGCACCAATTCTGCGCTTTGGTTGTGATTCATCAATACAAACCTGCGCGATCTTTCTTTTGCATTTTCGTGCAAAGCTTCTTGAAAACTAACCACATTTCTAGCATGCAATTCTTTGTTTTCTGGTGTTAATTTGGCTTCGTCATAAAATTCTATTTCATCTCGGGTGGTGTCGTGCAAAGCTCCCAGAAATTGTGTTGTTTCGGGTAAATTAATTCCGCGCGATTGGAGGTTTTTTCTCACGACCGGATGGTTTGCCATAAATGAAATTACCCTTGCATTCACAGAGCCAGGTCTTCCCGAACATGCCCCACAGTCATAGCCAGCATAGTGCGTGTTGTTTATGCTACTGGCTCCATGGCCTACAAAATATACCAGAGAAGAAAATTTTGTTGTAAATCCTGTACTTTTAAAAAGGCCTTCTACACGATCGGTCATTTCATCAATAGTAAACCCGATTTGTAAACCTTGGGATTTTTCATTTAAATTGTGGTTTTCAATGGTTAAATCTGCATTTTTATCCATATGCCTAAATGAATAGGATGTTGCAGGACCCACAGTAGGCCTGAAAATATTAATGAACAGCTTAAATGCAGACCAAAATCCCAAAGTTTGGGATATCATCCAACCAAAAAGCAAAGAATGTGACCACTTTGTAAAATGTGCATCCTTATCTCTTTTGTCTATAGCATTTTCTTCTTTGATTAAATATTTTGGAGTCAATGGTGCAGGGCAAACTTTGGTGAAAAATTTACCTCCAGATGGCTGAAAGTAGAATTCTACATTAAAAAAGCCAGGTGTAGAAAATGTATTGCAATAAGGATCTGCCTTTTCTAAATGCCTGCGAATGGAACACTCTCTATCATCAATACAGAAAAATACATCAAATGTAGAATTGCGGGTTTCGCTTACCGTGGAAGTTGCTGCTAAAATTCCACAAAGAATTGAATCATAATAACTCCACTCATAAGCATCTTGCCATATTGTGTAAATGTCGTGCAATTCGCTTCTTGGAACATCGGAAAACAATGGCTGGGGCTTTTCAGAAAGGGATTCTCCAATAGGCTTCCAATTTTCAACGCCAAATTTGCTATCCAAGGCATCGATTTCTAATAACAATTCCAAGGCAATTAAATCATGCAATGTAATTTTTTTTGGATCCAACAATGTTTTTGGGTCGTTTTCAATGGTGCTAGCCATACCAGACCAGCCAGGATGTGCAAATTGTTGATCAAAAATGTATTGTTCGTATAAATTTTCATCACCAATAACGATTTTTAACAAATGTTCTGTTTTACAGTGGGTATGCAACAATAGATTTTTGGCACGTTCATTTCTAAACAAATTAGCATAACTCGTTTTTGCCATTTCGCGCAACGAACCAATCAATCCTTTTTGTTCTACTGGGAAGGGTCTGATGCTTATGCCTTGGTCTAAATAACTGCTAAGCAATCTAAAAAGTATGGGATGTACCGCTTTGTCCATATTCATATGGTATTGGTCTTTCCAAAGATTTCTAAGTGCACCAATTCTCGGAGAGACTGTAGTATCTATGTTCGATTCTAAAAGTTTGTATTGCCAGGATTCTATGGTAGAATTTCTTTTGTTTTTTAGAATGCTTTTTTCGAGTTGCACTTTGGTAATGGTTCCTTTTTGATACAAGTTTCTATATTCATCCAACCTCAAATAGGTTTTGTATCCGAATATTGAATTTGCTTCATTTAAAGCATCGTGAAATTTTCGATCTTGAAAAGCATGCAATGTATTGTGGTGAATGAAATCTTTTAGTGGAGATTGGGCGGGCAAATAGTGTCTTAAATGTTGCAGTGCCTCCGCTTCATTAAACGCTATAATATCCTGTGTTGTTTTTTTTGTCATTGTGGTATTTAAGATTTAAAAAGTTCCTACCCCATAAGGTGTTGTATTACTTCTACGCCAAGCTATACAAACGGATACAGAGGTATCCTTCAATGCGGAGTAGGAACTGTTTAATTGTTTTAATTTTTGAAAATTGCTGCGTAAGAAAATAGCTAAATACAGATTTGCAATAGCAGCGGGCAAATCGTGCAAGTTTGCCTATCCATTAGTTTGGATACGCAAATTTTAAGAATAATTTTAAAGAATATAGACGCAAATAAAATCCCGATTCGCCGAGATTGTGCGCAAAATTGCTTCGCTACTTAACGAAAGGGATGAATTTAAATTTGGTGAAATTTTGAGTTCAGCACGGAAATATCCTAAAAAAGATAAGTCTGTAAATGCTTGGCTCTCATCTTCATCCAACTCTTCATCTTCAATGGTAAAATCGAAGTGACTACCCAGGGGTACACTCTTGGATTTGCTAAGTTCAAACTGTTTATCGAATTTTACAGTGGGTGCAGCAGAAATACTGAAAATACATGCTTGGCATATAAATACCATTGCGAGTAATAAAGGTGTAATCCTTTTTAGCATTGCCCTTAATGAGCAACTTCTGTGCCATAAAGCATGCGTTTTTCTATTTTCCCCATGTCTCAATATATACTTAACTTTGCAGCACTATATGGTTAACATTGATCAATTTTCATTTGCTGGCGAAAAAGTTTTGATAAGGGTAGATTTTAATGTACCCTTGGATGCTGATTTTAATATTACTGACGATAGCAGAATAACAGCAGCCATTCCAACCCTTAATAAAATTCTAAATGACGGGGGTTCGGTAATATTGATGAGCCATTTGGGGCGCCCCAAAGATGGACCGGTAGATAAATATTCTTTGCGCCACATACTTTCTCATTTGTCTAAACTTACAGGCAAAGACGTAAAGTTCGCAGCAGATTGTATTGGTGAAGAAGCGGTGAAACTTGCTGCCAATTTGAAGGCTGGTGAAATATTGTTGTTGGAAAACCTTCGGTTTTACAAAGAGGAAGAAATGGGGGATAAGGCATTTGCTGGCAAACTGGCTGCCTTGGGTACGTTTTATGTTAACGATGCTTTTGGAACTGCCCACCGCGCGCATGCAAGCACGGCTGTTATAGCCGACTTTTTTTCAGGAAAACGTGCATTTGGTTATGTAATGGCCAAAGAGGTTGCCAATGCAGATCTGGTAATGAAGTCGCCACAAAGACCCTTGACCGCCATTGTGGGTGGTGCTAAAGTTTCGGATAAAATATTGATTGTAGAAAATTTGATAAATACCGCAGACAATATCATCATTGGCGGGGGAATGGCGTACACATTTTACAAGGCCCAGGGTGGGAATATTGGCAATTCCCTTTGTGAAAACGAAAGACTGGAAACTTGTTTGGAAATTTTGAAAAAAGCGGAAGCCAAAGGGGTTAAAATGTTTTTACCTGAAGACAGTGTTTGTGCAGATGCCTTTTCTGCGGATGCAAATACCCAAATTTGCGACAGCAACAACATCCCAAATGGATGGATGGGATTGGATATTGGACCCAAATCTACAGCAGCCTTTAAGGAAGTGTTGTTAAATTCAAAAACCATATTGTGGAATGGTCCCATGGGTGTTTTTGAAATGGAAAAATTCGAAAATGGAACCAAAGGGGTTGCTGAGGCCGTTGCAGAATCAACAACCAACGGAGCATTTAGTCTCATTGGAGGTGGCGACAGTGCTGCAGCGGTTCATAAATTCGGATTTGAAAATAGAGTGAGCTATGTTTCCACAGGTGGGGGTGCTTTACTGGAATATTTCGAAGGAAAAGTGCTGCCTGGAATTGCCGCTGTATTGGGACAGGGCACGCTGTGATAGGGTTGCCAATTAAAGCCCCTTTTTCTCCGCCGCAGACAGCAAATCACAATCATTTAAAAACAACTTGATTTTTGGCCACAATGGATGTTGTTTGTTCAAATGCAAAAGCAGCCAGTTTTTATCCGTAATGGTATGTTTTGTAATTCCCACAATGGCTGGCACTTTGTATTCATAACTAAAACGCAAGAAACGCACTTCAAAGTCGTTCACTGCCGCATTTACAGCCAAGTTCAATTGGTTTGCAGCTTCTTTTGCTTTGCTTAGTTTGGTGGCAGGGTTCCAACTGTGTTTGGCTTGAAACCCAAGCCCACTGGCATAATACGCCCTGTAAAAAGGGATGTTGATTTTGGGTTTACACGTCGCTACCAACTTGTCGGCATCTTTGCTGTTTTCCACACCAGAAACATACAATGCGCGAATATCTGATTCTAAGCTAAATAACAAAACAAAAAACAACCCATATCGCATGACAATTAAATCCAGTTTCTGCGTTTAAAAAAGTACAATGTAACCATACTAGAGGCAAGCATTAGACCCAAAGCTAAATAATAACCCGACTTCCATAACAGTTCAGGCATGAAGTGGAAATTCATGCCATAAACACTTGCAATGAGTGTGGGAGGCATGAAAATTACGGAAGCAACGGTAAAGATTTTAATGATTTTGTTTTGTTCGATATTGATCAAACCCATGAAGGTGTTTTGCAAATATTCCAACCTTTCAAAATTGAAATTGGTATGGTCTACCAAAGAATTAATATCCTTAATAACCAAGCGCAATCTTTCATATTCTTCGCCTTCAAATTCCTTGCTTTTTAAAATCGCAGACAACACGCGTTGTTTGTCAATTACGTTTTGACGAAGTAGCATGGTTAATTCTTGTAGTCTAGAAATTTGAAAAATCAATTTTTCATCTGGATTGCGGTTGAAGGTCATTTCGCGAGAAAGCACACTTACCTGTCTTCCTAAGCTTTCAAGCAAATCTGCATCGTTGTCCACGTCTGTTTCTAGCAGCGTGGTTAATATTTGCTTGCCTGAGTGGAAAAACTTGCCTCCAACTTTTATTTTTTTAACACATTCGGCAAATGAACCCAAATCAGATTCACGGTAGGTGAAAATGACTTCATCTTGCAGAATAAACGAAACGGCACTGGCAATAAATCCTTCACCGCTAGAATCGAATTTTAAAAAATTGCTATTGGCTATGATTTCATCGTCGGTTTCAAAGTACCTCGAAGAACTTTCAATTTCCAATTGCTCTTGTCTGCTTTGGAACTTAAATTCAAAATGGGCTTCAACATCTTTAATTTCAGCAGGACTTGGATTTTGAAGGTCAATCCATATGATATCTTCTAAGCTCTCAAGCTCTGAAAGTGCAGGTACTTTTTGTACCTTGTTTTGCCGTTTGAAATAAACCCTCAGCATAATTTGGTGTCTGTCGACTGTCGCTTTCCATATTTAGAATTGAACTTCCTGCTAGAAAGGTGCAAAGGTAAGTTTATTTTGAATTAATTCAACCCCCGCAATAAAGGATAGCATTTATTCCCCCTATTTCACGAAGTTTGCACCGACTTTGCTTACCGATACTTTCGATCGTGTTCACGACTATCTCCGCATTTCCCTTACGGATAACTGCAATTTGCGTTGTTTTTACTGTATGCCTGAGGAAGATATCAGTTTCACTTCAAGGGCAAATTTGATGTCGACAGATGAAATTCTTAGCATTGCCCAAACTTTTGTTTCCTTGGGTGTAAAGAAAATACGGCTGACAGGTGGTGAACCTTTGGTGCGAAAAGAAGCGGCTGATATTATAGAAAGACTTTCAAAATTGCCTGTGGAATTAACCATCACATCCAATGGCATTAGGGTGGATGAATTTGTAGATGTTTTTAAATTTGCAGGCATTCGTTCGTTAAATATCAGTTTGGATACCCTAGATTCTGATAGATTCTATTTATTAACGCGCAGAAATCTTTTTCAAAAAGTAAAAGACAACATTGAATTATTGATAGAGGAAGGATTTCATGTAAAAGTAAATGTTGTGGTAATGCGTGGAATCAATGATGCCGAAATTGTGGATTTTGCAAGATGGAGTTTTGAAAAACCGGTACACGTGAGATACATAGAATTTATGCCATTCGCTGGCAATACTTGGCATGGTGATAAGGTTTTTCCTACAGATGAAATTTTGGGTAAAATAGCCGAAAAATATAAATTTATTCCGCTTTTAAAAGAAAAAAATGCCACGGCAAGTAAATATTTTATTGAAGGTGCAAAAGGGAGTTTTGCCATTATCGGAACCATGTCTCACCCTTTCTGTGGCGACTGCAATAGAATGAGGCTTACGGCCGATGGAAAATTCAAAAACTGTTTGTTTTCAGCAGGTGAAACTGATATTTTGGGTGCAGTCAGAAGGCAAGAAAATATTGTACCCTTAATTCAAGAAAGTATAAGGTTGAAAAAAGAAAAATTGGGAGGCCAATTTGATGAAAATTATTTGCAATTGGATGCAGATAAATTGCAAAATAGAAGTATGATTTCAATAGGGGGATAAAATGGTATCGGTAGAGAAAGCACGCATTGAATTGGAAAAGTTGTTTGGTACTTTGGGCACTGAGAAAGTTTCATTAATGGCTTCTATATCTAGGTGTATTTCAGAAAATGTAATTGCCCATTATCAAGTTCCAGGGTTCGACAATTCTGCCATGGATGGATATGCCATTTCTTTACAAAATTGGGATAGAAAATCTCCATTTAAAATCATTGGGGAATCGGCTGCGGGCGACAATGTTTCTGTGCATTTAAATGTTGGAGAAGCCATGCGCATTTTCACTGGGGCCATGGTGCCACAGGGTGCAGATGCTGTGGTGATGCAAGAAAAAGCGGAGAGAAAGACTGATCAAGTTTGGATATTGGATGAAAATATTGGTCAAGGAATAAATATTAGAAAAGCTGGGAGCCAAACTAAGGTCGGTTCTGTAGTGTTATCTAAATTCACGCCTATCAATGCAGGCACTATTGGTTTCTTGGCTTCTGTTGGCATTGCAGAATTGCAAGTATTTAACAAACCTAAAATATCCATTATTGTTACTGGAAAAGAAGTGGTTCAGCCAGGATTTCCCATACAACCCGGACAAGTTTTTGAATGCAATTCCTTCGGCTTGCAAGCGGCTTTATCTGTAATTGGCATTGAATCCAAAATTGCCATTTGTGGTGATGCATTGGAATTGATTTCAAATGCCATTGAAACGGCTTTGTTGGAGTCAGATATTTTGATCATTACGGGCGGAATTTCAGTTGGCGACTATGATTTTGTGCTGCCAGCCCTGAAAGAAAACGGAGTGGTTGAGCTTTTTTACAAGGTAAAACAGAAGCCAGCCAAACCATTGTTCGTGGGTAAAAAGGGAAAAATACCCGTATTTGGATTGCCTGGGAATCCTGCTTCGGTGCTTACTTCTTTTCACGTTTATGTGGCTCCTGTTATTCGCGCAATCTTGGGAGATTTATCCCCATTTCAAGGCCAAATAAGTTTGTTGGATGAAGCGTATTCTAAAAAAGCAGGTATGACCCATTTTGTAAAGGGATTTTATGAACAGGGACGTGTTGAAATATTGGGTGGGCAAGAATCTTACCGAATGGATGCCTTTGCAAAAGCGAATTGTTTGATAGAGTTTGCAGAAAATGAGGAGTTGTTTTTAAAGGATTCTGCTGTAAAAATAATTCCAATTTAATGGTGTATCAGATTGCCATTTGTCTTTGCCTTATTGCGGTTTTATACAGCATGGTAGGTCATGGGGGGGCCAGTGGATATATAGCCGTGTTTTCAATTTTTGCATATCCCATTGCCATCATTCGGCAAGATGCTTTGATTCTAAATATATTGGTATCTGGGATTGCATTTTTTCAATTTCACAAGGCTGGTTTTTTTCAATTTAAGAAATTTCTACCTTTTGTTTTGGGTTCTGTGCCGCTGGCATTGCTCGGTGGATCCATTCAATTAAGTGCTGAATGGTTTAAAATTGCACTGGGCATTTTATTATTGGTCCCTGCATTATGGTTTTGGATTCAAAAAAGTGACAATGTTGTGCAAACCAAAAAAATGCCTTGGATTTTGGCTGTATCGATTGGTGCCACTTTGGGCTTCATTAGCGGACTAACGGGCATCGGCGGTGGCGTATTTCTGTCTCCAATTCTTATTTTGGGCAAGTGGGAAGGTCAAAAGCAAACGGCAGCTTTGAGTGCTCCTTTTATTTTTATCAATTCCATTGCTGGTTTAGTTGGAAGTTTAGAGCATCAGCCGCAATTGGATAACTCAATAGCCCTTTTTGCAATGGTATGCGTTCTGGGAGGTATTGTAGGTTCTATAATAGGTGCTTGGAAGTTTAAACCCCAAATGCTCAAAAAAATGCTGGGTATTGTGTTGCTCATTGCTTCGATAAAGTTGTTGCTT
>JBBQBB010000062.1:0-20149 GCA_038317095.1 Bacteroidia bacterium
AACGGATTGTAAATGGTCATTCCGTCTAGCAATACCTTATTCATTATAGGTGCCCCGCCTCTAATGTACAATTGGCCACCCTGATCGCCACTGAATACGACACCTGGCAGAAGCTGTAAATATTGAATGATATCGGGTTCTGCACCAATGGCTGGAACCTTCTTTATGGTTTCTGCTTTTATGTCCTCAATACCTCCAATGCCGGGCGGCTTTCTCGCGGCTGTAATGTCTACTACCTTCATAGAAATTGGCGTTAAATAAAAATCGTGTTTCAAAATGGCATCTTGGGTCACCGTCATTTTTGTCGTCGACGAATCGTAACCATCGCCCCAAGAAGTAATTTCAACATTACCCAGAGGCAATTTTGCCAAGTTATAAAAGCCATCCGCATCCGTAACCACTATGCGCGAATCTATATTGATGGCTATATAAACCCCAGACAAGCGATTGCCTGTTTGAACGTCGTAAACAAATCCCTTAATTTCGCCAGTTTGCCCAAAACCACTGTTCCAAAATAGAAATAGTAAGCCTGTAAAAAAATATTTCAAGGGCACAAAAATAAACCAATTGGGTATGAAAAAAGGCATTCAATTGTGGCATATTTTCAGATAAGTGTAACCGTGGTGTAAATCCTTTAGTTTTTGCTGTGTTTTATGCTAATTTTGCGCGCAAATATGGTGTACCGTTTTAAAGTTTGGTTTGAAGATATAGAAGATGTAGCGCGTTGGATTGACATTAAACCATCGCATACCTTTTTGGACTTTCACAACGCCATTCAAGAGGCCATTGGCTTTGACAAGAAAGAGTTTAGTAGTTTTTTTATCAGCGACGACCACTGGCGCAAACTCTTTGAAATTACCCTTGAAGACATGCAAATGGATGGTGGTGAAGAATCGTTGAACGCATCTTCGCTAATGAAAGACGCCCGTTTGAGGGATTATATAAACGACCCACACCAACGATTTGTTTACATAACTGACTTTGTCGCCAATTGGTCTCTTTTGTGCGAATTGGCAGGTATTTATGATGAAGCACCAAAAAAAGAGTATCCTTTGGTTTACCGAGTCGAAGGGAAAGCGCCTAGGCAAAGGGAAGACAGCAAATTTAAAATGCTCGACGACAACGAATTTGATGCCCTTGCCGCAAAAATATTGGCCGCAAAAACCGCTAGAAATGTGATGGATGGTGCTGAAGAAGAGCTAGTAGCTGCGGTGGATGAAGAAGACGAAGATGAAACTGAGGAAAAGGATGAATTTGGCTTTGATGAATTTGGCAACGCCGATGAAGACTTGGGTGCAGGTTTTTCTGAAGTAAAAGAATAAATCCATTGTTAAAGCCTGCATTAATTGTAATTGGCGGTCCTACTGCATCTGGAAAAACCAAAGTTGCCATAGAAACTGCAGTTGCCTTACATACTTCTATCGTTAATGCAGACAGCAGGCAAATATTTAAAGAATTGAACATTGGGGTGGCAAAACCATCCGTTTCAGAGTTGTCGCAAGTGCCTCACCATTTGGTTTCAGCTATTTCTATCCATTCCCATTTTGGCGCAGGTGAGTTTGAACGCACGGCAACAGAAATACTAAACCAAATTTTTCAAAAATCGCCATTTGCAGTTGTATGCGGCGGCACGGGCTTGTATTTAAACAGCCTGATAAATGGACTAGACCCACTTCCAAAAGTTAGCGCAGAAACCCGGGAAAAGGTAAATAACATGCAGGTACAATTGGGTTTACCGGGTATGGTGGAGTTACTACTAAAAGAAGATCCCAATGCCGAAGATTATACAGAATTACAAAACCCAGCAAGGGTAAAACGCGCATTGGAGCTAATTTTAACCACAGGAAAATCACCGAATCAATATTTCAGCCAAACGAAAAAGGAATTGCCTTGGCAGGTATTTGGTTATTATTTGAACCCAGACAGAGAAATTTTGTATAGTCAAATTAATAGCCGTGTGGATAGGATGATTGAAGAAGGCTTAGAATTTGAAGCTCGGGCACTTTTGCAATATCGTAATTTAACGGCTTTGCGCACAGTGGGGTATAGCGAATTTTTTGATTATTTTGATGGCAAATACACGTTACAAGATTGCATAAATAAAATAAAACAACATACCCGCAATTATGCCAAAAGGCAATTAACTTGGTTCAAAAATCAAACAACATTTCAACCTGTGCAATTAGAACAAATGATAGATACTATTTTTGCAGACTTAGAAAAACATGGATATTCAATTCACCAATGAGGCATTAATTAGTCTGGGCATTCTTACCATACTAGAAATAGTATTGGGTATCGACAATATTATTTTCATTTCTATTTTGGCAAGTAAAATGCCAAAAAAAGACCAAAGGGCCACCCGCAGAGTGGGTCTTATCATTGGTATGGTGGTAAGAATCATTATGCTAATGGGTATAAACTGGGTAAGAAAACAGGATGAGGCCTTGTTTACGGTTTTAAACAAGGGCATATCAGGCAAGGACATTATGCTTATTTTAGGGGGCATGTTTTTGCTATACCAAAGCGTGCACGAAATCCATTTAAAAATGAAAGGGCATGCCGAGGAAATTAAGGAAAGAACAGGATCGGTTCGTAGAAATGCCGTTTATTTCCAATTGGCCCTGCTAAATATAGTTTTTTCCTTAGATTCGGTAATTACGGCCATAGGTATGGCCAATGAACTTTGGGTAATGATAGCCGCTGTAGTATTATCTATGTTTGTGATGATGGCCGCCAGTGGCCCTATTGCCAATTTTGTAAACAACAATCCATCCATAAAAATACTGGCGCTTTCGTTTTTAACCATGATTGGAATTTCGCTTGTTGCGGAAGGCCTAGATCAACACTTCAACAAAGGCTATATTTACTTTGCCATGGCTTTCTCATTCCTTATCGAATTGATAAATTTAAGGGTAGATAAAAAGGCCACGAAAAAAAATTAAAGTTCGAGTATTAGTATATCGGGTCTTTAGTAATTTGGCAGGCATAGAGGTATTTCCTCAAGCAGTTATTCCCTTAAGCCCTTAACCCCACTCCATTTGAGTAGCTTTCATTTGTTTTAATGAATGCCGGGGAAGTCGTAAGCTTCAAAACACCGAATGGCTTGCAAAATAACAACGATGCGCTTTCCGCCATTGATAAATTCATTAGCACTATATCTATGCAGAGTTATTGACAACGTGCATGTTGGATTAAATTGACCAATTACACTCCAAGGAATTGAATAACTTCCATTGTCATTTACCAAAAAGGTAAAACCACTTTTGCAGTTAGCACCCTTGGGTGTATTTAATTGCAAACAACTCATTTCTACAATTACACTATCGGGCGAATTGGCACCAATCCAATTTATTGCCATCGGCTGATTCATAGTAAATACCCTTTGCAATGCAGGAATAATTGAGGGTACATTTATTAAAGGCGACTTGCAACTATGGTATCAAATGGGCTGTAGCCATCGCTGCTATTACCTACGTAAGATATTCTTAATTTCTTATTATAAAAACCGCCAACAAGGCCGTAAGTATTAGGATTTGTATAAAGAAAATTACCAACATCGTATCTGTTGCCAGTATTTGCAGGTATAGAGGTACCATCTATTTTAAAAACACCCAGAGCAGAAGAGCCTCCGCTGGCTGTAAGCCCATTTGAATACTATACGTGTATTAAAGCATCATATTGTGCAAGTTCTTGGGCAATCAGGGAGTTTACGGTTACATTTCCCTGTTTAAGCGTGTCTTTAATTCTTTCTATCTTTTTTTTACAACCAAGGGTAGAAATTAAAAGTAGAGCAGAAAAACCAATGAAAATTGTTTTATTTAACATATTTGTTTAGATATGTCCTATTGTGAGGTAAAATGCAGAAGCTATAGAAATATTGCAATTTGTCCCAAGTTCCGTCCAAATAAAATTTTCAGCAGACCCAAACTATATTTTATTCCAAGGAATTAATTGAACATCCAATTGCTCATAATCTTCTTTTCCAGCATGGATTAAATGCGCTTTATGCGTTATGTCACCAGCAATGTTTTTAAATTTAAAAAGCCCTGCAAATAATTTTTGAGTTATGGTTTGGGTGCATTTAATTTCAAAGTAATCCAATCCCTTTTCTGTGGGTATCAATAAATCGACTTCGTTTTCATGCGAGTCGCGCCAATAGTACATTTCGTTTTGTAGGTCTAAATGTGCGTTTTGTTTCACCATTTCAGCCATGGCATAATTTTCAAACAACAAGCCCTTTTGCGGGTGATTTTTAATTTGTTCTGTGCTTGAAATTTTCAAAAAACTACAGAGCAATCCTGAATCATAAAAATAGATTTTTGGCGCTTTTGTAATGCGTTTGCTTAAATTGTTGAAATACGCTGGCAGCAAAAACACCACATAACTGCTTTCTAACAATGCCAACCATGCGCTTGCAGTGGGCGCAGAAATACCACAATCGCGGGCTATGGAAGCCAAATTTAACGGATTGCCTACCCTTGTGGCACAGAGGCTTATAAAATTTCTAAACAATCGAATATCTTTGATATGCAATAGTTCAGAAACATCTCTTTCTATATAGGTTTGAATGTAATTATTAAAAAACGTTTTTATGGGGATCTCTCTATCATAAATTGCGGGATAACAACCTTTTAAAATTGCAGTTTCGTAAGAATCACCTAAAATGCCGGCTCTTTTCATTTCCAAATTATCCAACGGAAAAAGTTTGAATAAAGCCACTCTGCCTGCCAAACTTTGGGTAATGCTTTTGATTAAATGGAAATTTTGAGATCCGGAAAGCACATACCGCCCCATAGTTTTTTCTCTATCTACAACATCTTGAATGTAAGAAAACAACTCTGGCGCCCTTTGTACTTCATCAAAAATACAGGCGTTATCATATTCAGCTAAAAAACCATTCGGGTCTGCTTTTGCAAAATCCAAGACACTTGGATTTTCTAAATTCACGTATCTGTAATTGGGAAAAACAGACTTTAACATTGTAGTTTTTCCTGATTGCCGCGGACCAGTAACTGCCAATACCGGATATTTGTCCTTTAGCGATAAAATAGATTGTGCTATGTTTCTTTTAATACCCATTGGCAATAGGTGCAAAGATAAGTAATATCTTATAATTACACAATCTCTATTTTAGATTTACACAACGTATATTTTAATATTACACAAATTCTATCTTGTGATTATACGAGTACTATTTTAAAATTACACAAATCATATCTTTTAATTACACAATCTCCATTTTAATATTACACAAGTTCCATTTTAATATTTTACAATTTCCATTTTGCTTTTACACCAATCTATACCTGTTTAAAATACTGATTATTCTTTCTTTAATACACCTAAAAAACTGTATTCTCAAACATAATCAGAAATACAATCTGATGCACTTGAAGGCTTAGATCAACGCTTCAAAAAAGGGTACATTTACTTAGTCGACCCTCATAAAGTCATTATTTTTACTCTGCCATGAAAAATTGGTTTGGGTGTTTGTCAGATGGTTTATTTCTATAAATATATGGCACCGCCTGAGCCATATATATGCACTAATTTGCGGGTTTTTAACTGCCTACGCAAATTTCTTGCTAAGTAAACCACCTATTTATTTAACAAAAGATTGATTATCGTTGGTATTGCCAACTATATGAGGCACTACTATTTAGCCATGGCTTTCTCATTCATTAGCGCATTGATCTATTTAAGGGCAGACAAAAAAAGCCAAGGAAAAAAGTTACAGATTTGCGTATTGGTATATCGGGTCAATAGGGCTATTGGGCGGCAGAGAAGATATTTCCTTGAGCAATCCATCGCCCAAACCATAAACCCAACCGTGCAAATGGGGTCTATTTTCATGCTTCCAAGCCTTTTGAATGATAGAAGTTTTGGACAAATTCATCACTTGCTCTACAATGTTTAGTTCAACCAATCGGTTTACCCTTTCTTCAGGCGTAGAAAGCAAATCTAGCTCAGCATTGTGAATTCGGTAAACGTCTTTGATGTTCTTTAGCCATTTATTTAGAATGCCCAAATGCTGATTAGACAACGCCGCTTTAATACCACCACAACCATAGTGGCCGCAAACAATAATATGCTTCACTTTCAGTTCTTCAACTGCATATTGCAGCACACTCAGCATGTTTATATCTGTATGCACCACCATATTGGCCACATTGCGGTGCACAAACAATTCACCCGGTTCGGCGCCAATAACCTCTTCAGCAGGCACCCTGCTATCCGCGCACCCTATCCACAAGAATTCCGGTTTTTGGTCGCGGGCTAGTACATGGAAATATTCAGGGTCATTTTCTAGTTTTGCCCCTGCCCATATTTTGTTCTGGAGTAATAATTTTATATGGCTTTCCATAGTTATAGGTTAAATTTTTTCTCTTGCTTTTCATTCAAATACCTAAAATTCAACTTGATACTGTTAATTTTGGCTTTCACTTTATAATCTTCTAACATTTCATGGATATCATTGTCCATAAAATCACAGGGACTCAAATCAATAATTACGTTAGCACCATTGGAAATTTCCGCCAATTTTTGGCGCAACAGGGTTTTGTTTAAAAATGTAACCTGGCTGCTAAATTTAATGAGGAATTGTTCATCCATGTTTGCAGAACGAATGGCAACTTTGTAATTGGACCGAATTACAAAATAAACCCCCAACAACAATCCAATGGCGATTCCCAACAATAAATCTGTGAGCAATATGGATATCACTGTCAAAATAAAAGGGATAAACACCATTTTCCCTTTTTGCCATTGCTCTTTAAACAATGCGGGCTTTGCCAGTTTAAAACCTGTATAAATTAAAATAGAAGCCAAAGCGCACAATGGAATTTGGTTTAAAATATGGGGAAAAAACAACAAACTCGCCAATAAAATTATTCCATGCGAGATGGTACTAAGTTTGGTGACTGCGCCAGCGTTCAAGTTGGCAGAACTTCTTACAATCACAGAGGTTACTGGCAAACCACCCAATAAGCCTGAAACAGAATTTCCAAAACCTTGTGCTATAAGTTCTCTATTGGATGGAGTCACCCTTTTTAATGGGTCTAATTTATCGATGGCTTGCACGCTTAATAAAGACTCAAGGCTAGCGATTATGGCAATCTCAACCGCGGCCATCCAAACGCCAGGGTGATTTAAAAATCTCACATCTGGAAAATGCCACAACGCTTTCATTTGCAATATAGAATCCGGAATTGGCAAAGCCACCATATGCTCCTCTTTTATTCCCACCCCCATTGGCAAAGCAATTGCGTTTAATAACAAGGCCAATAATACGACCACAAGTGGAGCCGGCATTAAATTCTTGTACTTTTTAAAAGGGAAATATACAGAATCCCAAAACCACTGCAAACAAAGGCCTAAAACACCGATTACAATGGCAACAGGGGTGGTATTCATCAATGCCAGACCAATTTCAGAAAATGTATTGTGATTGTCTTTTTGAAAAAACGATTCATCCCCTTCAAAATCGGCATCATAACCAACCAAATGTGGAAATTGCTTAAATATCAGCAAGATTCCTATCGCTGCTAACATGCCTTTCAGCACAGAAATGGGTACAAAATCCGCTACTTTACCTGCTTTTATGAGTCCAAGTATGATTTGAAAAATTCCTGCAAGTACCACCGCAAGTAAGAAAGCTTCAAATAAGGGTTGTTTGGTAACTGGATCCTTTAAGTTATCGAGAATGAGGGCAACTGTTGTTATTAATCCTGCTGCGGGGCCAGCCACACTAAGGTTAGAACCACTAATAGCACCTACAACGATACCACCCACAATACCAGCTATGATACCAGAAATTACAGGCGCATTTGAACCCAATGCAATACCCAAACACAATGGAACAGCAACTAAGAATACAACGAATGAGGCAGGAATATCTCTCCCCGCATGTTGAAATATTTTCTTCATGGAATGGCGTGGAAGTAAGAATTCAAAGAAAACAAAAAAACCCGGATTGTTCCGGGTTTTTTATTTTTATATTTTTTTAAATTAACGGCTAGAACGTGGACCAGGAGATACTGTTGTACCGCTGCTGGTTTTTCCGCCTGTAAATTTGAAATCAATTTTATTTTTATCTGTGCTTTTGCAAGTATTGTCTACTACGATGCGGTCTCTGCTCATTCCGTATTGAGAAACCAGAATGTTCACAATGTTTTCTACACGACAAGAACCTACAACATCACCTTTTTTACCTGAATACATTTTCTCTTTCTCTTTGCCAGATGCACCGCAGATGGTCAATTTCTTGTCTGGGCACTGCTTCATTTTATCCGCAATCAGAGAAAGAACTACTTGATATTCTGGTTTAATATTGCATTTGTTTGCATCAAAGAACAATGCTGGGAAGTTCATGTCATCACAATTACAGCAATTGCTTTGAATGGTACGACCGTTGGCATCTACCATAGCACCAATTGGGCTATTCGGCTCTAAGTCGCGACAATCTGGAACACCATCTTTATCTGCATCAATCATTTTACCATCAGCATCTACGGCGCAATCTTTTGAAGATGTTGGCTCTTTATCTTTGCAATCTGGAATGCCATCACCATCTGTATCTACCGCTTTACCGTTTCCATAAACCATGCAATCCTTATCGGTACTATCATCCACGTCAAAGAAATCACTCACACCATCACCATCTGTATCCGTATATAATGTATCCACACGGCGATCCAA
This sequence comes from Bacteroidia bacterium, assembly GCA_038317095.1. GTDB lineage: Bacteria > Bacteroidota > Bacteroidia > NS11-12g > UBA955 > JAGXTF01. The sequence continues at coordinate 8,701 of JBBQBB010000062.1, forward strand.
TTCTTGAACTTTTTCATAAATAGATTCAACAGGGCTCAACCAATCGTAATGCTGCGCACTTTTTGAACCCAATTTGAAAGCTCCATATATATTCAACAATCCATATTGATCAAACCAACGGTTTGCCCATATTGGCGTATTGTATACATCAATATTGTCATTTCTTAGGTAAGTTTGGCGATATTCAGCACCAATATCAAAATATCTGCCTAGGTTGTGTTTCACACCAAATCCAAATGGAACAATCCAATGACGTCCATCATAGCTTTCTGTAACATCTTTGCCCAAATTAGGGTTAGGTGTTCCATTTCCTAGATAATGGGTAAGGTAATAATCACCACCCACATAAAGGCGTTGGTCGTTATATCTAGCTACGCTGCGGAAGGATCCCCAACCACCACCTATGAAAAAATTCAATTGGGTTTTGCGCAATGGGCGCAAAAAGCTAATGTTTCCTAAAGTAAATACAGCTTGAACACTGAAATCTTGGAAACGGCTTTTGAATTTGAAATAATCTTTGTACAATGTAGGATATTGAAAATCCCTAGCACCTACTAGTTTACCAATATTCCATTCAGCTTTCACGCCAAAAACTTGGGATACAGAATATTTTGCAAAAGCTCTTGCATGCCATCCTGGTTGAATTTTGTCTGCATCTCCGTAGAAGAACGTGGTACCTAAACCAGCTCCGACAGACCATTTCTTGGCTCTACGATCTACAAAAAACGATGTAACCGCATGCTGACCGCTGTCTTTCACGCGATCTGCTGGCTTAACTCCGTCTGGCCATTTGGGTTGGGCATTCTCATGGTAGTTTGGACCCTTCTTTTGGGAATAAGTAGGTTGGGCAAATACCGAGACTGAGCACACGCTAAGTGTTACTAATGCTGCTGTCTTTAACATTTTCATTGCGAAATTTGACATAATTAAGCTGCAATAATACATAAGGAAAGTGTGTAAATCAAACTTTTTTAACTTTTTTTTGCGATTATCTTATTGTTAACTGCAACTATCTTACAATATATAAATTAGTTAAGTGAGAAGTAGGGGATAAAAATAATTTTTTGACAATATTCAAATCTTTCAGCAGAAATTCTATAAAATCTAACGTTCTTTCTTGGGGTTTGTTTATGTCAAAGTAAAATTTCTTCATTTTCAACATTTTATCCAGCTTTTCTCTCATTTCTGGAGATGAAGTCACTGCCTCTAAATATGAATTTTGAGATTTATTGAGTTCTTTAAACAACATTTCTCCTTGCCTTTTTAATTCCTTCAATTGACTGCTTTTTTGCAAGTACAATGAGGTATTAATTTTGTCCAATAAATTCTTCAAACTTTCCAACTGTTTCTCCATACTGTTTTTCTCTGCCATTTGTTTTTTAAACTTTAAACTCAATTCCTGTTCACTCAACCAAAGGTCTGAAATGGATAGGCCAGACTTGTCAAACCATTTTTCGAACTTGTCATCGGTTATGACAAAAGAATGTCGAGGAATGAGTGCAGGGACTGCTATATCAAATGCGGAAAAAACCTCAACCAACTGCATCCAATATCGAATTTCTCCGGCTCCACCGATGTATGCCAAATTGGGCAGAATGGTTTCTTGGTAAAGCGGGCGCAAAGCCACATTCGGGCTTAATTTTTCCGGTTCATTCTCTATGATAAATTCCATCTCCTCAGGGGAAATGGCAATATTAGAATTCTGCAATTTAAATCCATTTTCTATCCAATCAATTCTCTCTCTTTTGTGGTTTTCTAGCCAAAAAAAATTGACATTTTTTGCAGGAATGGAGGGGTCTATGGATAAATCCACCATTATTTTCATGTTTTTTTGCATGGCCGGCATTGTGGCCCCTTGAAACAAATCTTTACGCATAGAATCTGCGAACTGGGCTTTTAAAGCTGCATTGTCTGCATCTAAAACCACCATGCCATAATCGCCAAAAAAATGATTCAACAAAAATCGGGTGGCATCGGCAAAATTTCGATATTTACCATAGGCCGTTTCAAATAATGAAATCACTTCTCCATATGCTGCATTGTTTTGCGTAGCCTTTTTTATTTCCACTACCAATTTTTGTAATTCATAGGTATTAAACCGGCCTACTGGCCCGGTTTGATTGGTATCCCATGTGATGGGTTTACCCCACAAATTCACGTGGTCTATCTCGGCTTTATCGTGGTCTTCTGTGGCCATCCAAAATATGGGCACAAACTTATAATTCGTGTATTTTTCTGAGAGCTCTTTGGCTAATAAAATAGTTGAAATTGCCTTGTAAACTACATATAGGGGTCCTAAAAATACATGAATTTGCTGACCCGTAGTGATTGTAAAAGTGTTAGGGTCACCCAAAGATTCAATATTCTTATGGACAATTGCGTTTCCCAGGTCTTGGTACTGCTGTTGTAGCACATTTACAAGCGTATCGCGATTGGATTGGGAAAAACTTTTTTTTTGATGGATGATTGAATCCCAGTCTACATTAGGTCCAATATTTTTATAAACGGATTCCAATTTTGAGTTGGGATCAAACATTTGGTCGTAAAAAGGTGGAAAAAAGCCTTTGGGAAGTGGAAAAACGGGTTCAAATTTATAGGTCATGCCAGCTCTCCGTGTAAATCGTACGGTGTATGAGAAGTAATTTTAATATTGGCAAAATCACCCAATCGAACATAGTTAGAGGCCGCCTCAACCCATACTTCATTGTCAACTTCGGGGCTATCGTACTCAGTTCGACCAACAAAATGATCTCCTTCGAGTCTGTCGAAAAGCACGCGATAGGTATGCCCTACCCTTTCCGCATTAATTTCATCGCTAATTTTCATTTGCACCTCCATTAATACCTCAGCACGTCTTTCTTTCTCTTCTTGCGGAATATCGTCTGCTAAGGAGAAAGCATGTGTATTTTCTTCATGGGAATAGGTAAAAACCCCCAACCTATCAAAGCGATGCATTTTAACAAATTCCAAAAGCTCTAAAAAATCAGCTTCGGTTTCGCCGGGATGACCAACCAAAACCGTAGTTCTGAGAGCAATTCCAGGTACTTTTCTGCGTATGGTTTGTATGAGTTCATCGGTTCTTTTGCGGGTAATTCCGCGGCGCATTGCTTTCAATACATTGTCGGTAGCATGTTGAACGGGAATGTCTAAATATTTACAGATATTTTTTCTTTCCGCCATTATTTCTAGCACATCCATTGGAAATTGAGAAGGGAATGCATAATGCAAACGGATCCATTCCAAACCTGGGATATCACTCACCGCTTTTAACAAATCGCCCAGTTTCCTATCTCCATATAAATCAATTCCGTAATAGGTGCTATCCTGGGCAATGAGCATCACTTCTTTGGTTCCATTTTTTACCAAACCCGCAATTTCTGCCACAATATTCTCAATGGATTTACTCACGTGTTTGCCCCGCATAAGGGGGATGGCGCAAAAGGAACAAGGACGGTTGCAACCTTCAGAAATTTTAACATAAGCAAAATGTTTCGGGGTTGTTTGCAATCTTTCACCCAGCAATTCATGCCTATAATCTGCACCCACACTGCGAAGCAACGCGGGCAACTCTAAGGTTCCAAACCATTCATCTACTTCAACGATAGATTCTTTCAATTCATCTTTGTACCTGTGAGAAAGGCAACCAGTAACGATGAGTTTTTCAATTTCACCATTGGCTTTTTTAGCCGCATATTCTAAAATTGAGTTTATGCTCTCTTGCTTGGCATTTTCTATAAAACCACAGGTATTGATGATAACAATTTCAGCATCATTTTTGACAGATTCATGTTCAACATCAAATTCATTTGAAATTAACTGACCCATCAAGACCTCGCTATCAACCAGGTTTTTAGAACAACCTAGGGTAATTACGTTAACTTTTGGATTTTTATGGCTACGGGTTTTCATTCCTGAAATATGGAAGTTATAAAATCTTGTGAATTAAAAAGTTTAAGGTCAGTGGCTTGTTCACCCAAGCCAATGTATTTAACAGGGATACCAAATTCGTGGCTGACTCCAATGACCACACCACCTCTAGCAGTGCCATCTAATTTGGTTACTGCCAAGGCATTGACTTTGGTTGCAAAGGTAAACTCGCGTGCTTGCTCAAATGCATTCTGGCCAGTAGTTGCATCAATAACCAACAACACTTCATTTGGCGCCTCGGGTCTAAATTTTTGGATGACTCTGTGCATTTTTGCCAGTTCATTCATCAAACCTACTTTGTTGTGCAATCTGCCAGCAGTATCTATAATTACCACATCGGCATTGGTTTCTACTGCTTTTTTCACAGCATCGAATGCCACAGCCGCCGGATCGGCATTCATACCATGGCTTACAATTTCAACACCCGCGCGGTCTTTCCAAATATGCAACTGATCGACAGCTGCAGCCCGGAATGTATCTGCGGCTCCTAAAATCACTGTTTTACCAGCATTGGCATAATTCCAAGCCATTTTCCCTATGGTGGTAGTTTTACCCACGCCATTTACCCCCACTACCAAAACGACATAAGGTGTAGAAGTTTGATCGGAAAGGGAAAAATCTTTACTTACAGGTTGGCTAATCTCGGGCAACAAGCTTGCAACCTCTGCTGCAAGCATTTCCATCAACTCAGATTGTTGAATAAAACTGTCCTTTGCGGCTCGCTTTTCGAGTCTTTCAATAATTTTAACCGTAGTTTCTACACCAACATCCGCAGAAATTAAAATCTCTTCTAAATTATCTAAAAATTCGGTATCAATTTGCTTTTTGGATAAAAAAGCCCGCCCAATTCGGGTAAGAAAATTTTCTTTGGTTTTTTGTAATGGATTGTTATCCGCGCCATTTTCTGGTGACGTAGCGGGATTTTTCTTACCGAAAAAATTAAAAATAGCCATGGATAAAAAAAAAGCCCCATTAGAAATGAGGCTGTAAAGTTAGTATTGAAAGGCTTATTTTTTATTAAAGTAATCTTTCACTTCAGGTTCTGGAAGAATTTCTTCGCGGAACGTATAAGCACCCGTTTTTGGAGATTTCATTGCCTTAATCGCTTTCACGTAGGCTATTCCTCCTTCTTTTTTCAGTGTTGCTACAACCTTTTTTGCCATTATTTAATCTCCTTATGTAAAGTCATTTTACGCATGTAAGGATTGAATTTTTTCAATTCCAATCTTTCTGCGGTATTTTTTTTGTTTTTGGTACTAATATAGCGACTCATACCTGGTACGCCAGAATTTTTTTGTTCTGTGCATTCCAAAATCACTTGTACTCTGCTTCCTCTTTTTGCCATGGTTTAAATCTTTCCTTTCTTAAACAGATTGTTAATACAAACTGAAATGCCTTTTCTATCGATGGTTTTAATCGTAGAAGCTGCTACTTTCAATGTAATCCACTCACCAGTTTCTGGTATAAAAAACCGTTTTGTATGCAAATTTGGGTAAAATCTGCGCTTCGTTTTCTTGTTAGAATGCGAAACGTTGTTACCTTTCAATGCTTTTTTTCCTGTTAAATCACAAACGCGAGACATAATTTTTGGGGGTGCAAAGATATGAATAAATCTTTATTTTTAAAAGTATGTTTCAAAAAAAAAGAAAAAGTAGGATTCGATGGGCTGGTTCATTGCCTTAACCTAAACTCGGAATTTGGTCCAAATAAACGAAAAAGTTGCATTAAAACCCACAAACTGGTTTGAAAAACTGGCGAAAATTGGCTCTATCGAGATGTATTTGCTATAGATGTAATCTACAATTATTGCCAATATTTAAGAGATTTGGCTTTTTGAAGGTTGGCTTTCATTGGCCAAGGCATATGCAAAAAAGACCACAAAAATTAAAACCCCAGATTGGCGTTCAAGCAAACTTTCAAACAACATGGCAAAGGCAAAGGCAGGTAAAATGGCTAACAAAAACGCATTTCGTTTGCGCCAAGCGAATAAAATACCCCAAACAAAAAACAGAAACAGCAAAAAGACTGCGGGCAACCCGCTTTGAACGGCTATGTCTAAAAATTGATTGTGAGGCAAAACCCTTTTGTTTAAATCCAATGTTGAATGGTTTGCTTCGTAACCCTCGCTTAATGCCTTTTCTACCCCTTTTAATCCCACGCCCGCAATAGGATTTTGTTTAATTACATAGATACAAGCTTGCCAAGCTTCCCAACGTTGCCCAAAGCTTTTGTCGTTTAAGTCACCCCCATCAGCAACGGTTTTTAAATCTTCCATTGAATTTACAATCCGGTTTGTAACCGAAGTAGATAAACTACCAACAGAAATAACAATGGCAAGTGCAAAAATGATGGCGAAGGGCTTCATTTTTCCCGAACCTATTGCAAAAACGGAGTAAACCAAAGCTCCTGTCCAAAAACACAGAATACCCGTTCTAACGGTAAGTAAATGCAAACAAAAGATATTTAATAAGGTTACAGTAGCCAGCAACAAGCCTGCAAACTGAGAAAATGCCTGTCTATGGCGGTGCAAAAAAACAAAACCAGACAAAGATGTAATTGCCAATATTACACTGAACTCGATATGGTAGACTTGCGAAAATACGGGAAGCGGTTTGCTTTCTAGAACCATTTGGTTTAAAAAGTGGTAATGTCTGAAATAATTAACCACACTAGCTGCAGAAAGCCATAAGGTGAAAAGGGATATAGAACTAAGCCAAACCAAACGCAGGTTAAATTTCCAGTTGCGCATTACAAATAAGAACGGCAATGCAAAGAATGGCAAGCGAATAAATATTTTTTGATTGAGCCCTGAATCGGTGGTCACTAAAAAGGCCGCAAGGATTTGCCACACTAGCAATACCGAAAGGATAAAAACAAATTTGGGAATAGCCCTGAATTTCGTTTTTTCTACCCCACTTTCAATGATAGAAAGGAGAACAGCCATGGCCAATGAAATAGATGCAAGCGCTGGTGAATAATGAATGGCTGTAACAGACAAGGCGGCACAAAATGCAATTGCATTTTGCCAAGTCAACAAATTTCGATAGGAGAAAGCCGTGCTAAACAAGTACGCGAATTACGGTGCTGCGTATTTTATTTTCACAGTTCCACCTGCAGAAGATAAACCTATTTTATCAGCAACGGCTTGGGTGATGGCCAAACCAGAACCATTCAATTCCGAATTTCCGATATTTTCTATCACACGGCAGTAAGCCATTTGTCCGCTGGCTTCGTTAATAACCACCACAATACTCCCTTTTTGAAGATAAGGATGCATTACAAAAGTGCGGGTTTGGTCCATTTTATTGCCAAATACCTTGGCCAACGTGATTTCTTCTTTTTCCACGGCAGTTTCAGAAATGGTAACCCTTGGAGAAACTGGCATTTCCGGAGTTGTTTTATCGTCCACTTTTATTTGCGGCTGTTTGATAGGCTCTGGTTTTACTTCCACCACGGGCTCTGGTTTTTGCTGGTCGGAATCGTTGGCTACAGGTTTCACTTCAGCGGGTTTTATAGGCTCTTTTTGCGCTGTTCTAACTGGAATTTTAAGTATTTGTCCAATTTTTAAACCTGTAGTGCCTAAATTGTTAATCCTCTTTAATTCTTCAACAGTAGTTTGGTGGTCTTTTGCTATTTTAGAGAGTGTTTCCCCTTTTTTCACTTTATAGGATAAGCATGTCTCTGGAGTAGGGGTTATGGCAGGCTTAGAAACGACAGGACTTGGCGTAGTTCCTGCAGCTTTTTTTTGCGGAATGAGCAACTGGTCGCCTGGGTGCAAAACTTTGATGGCGGCATTGGCAGATTGAATTTCGGCCACTGTGCTACCATATTTCTTGGCAATTTTATACAAGGTTTCACCAGATACTACTTTATGTACAATATAGGTTTTGCCGTTAACCACCTTGGTAATAGGATTTCCTTGTGAATTTGCAGATTGCACCGCAAAGAACAAGGCAAGTATGATGAATAAATTTTTCATGCTTTGCTTCTATTGAAAGAAAACAAATTTAGAACCAAATTGAGAGAGACGGATAAAATGGTCTAAAAGCATTTCCACATTAGCCACACATTGCCCTCAAAATAAGACATTCCGAAAAGGTTTGGTGTTTTTATGAATCCCAAGGGATGTGATTCTTAGAACTTACGACGAATAGGAAATAAACACCAAAAGGGCGGTGTTTTGGCTTATAAGATTTCATCACTTCAGGGGTGGGCAGGGTTATGAATTGCTTCCCCTGCCAAATTAGCATTCGGCAATGCCCACCGAAATGTTTGCCAACCCGCCTTCCGAAGTTTCTTTGTATTTGTGGTTCATGTCTTTTGCGGTCTCTAACATAGAATTAATAACATCGTCCAAACTAATTCTTGCTGTAGATTCATCGGATCCAAGTGCTAGGTTGGTGGCGGTGATGGCTTTGATAGCGCCCATACAGTTTCTTTCAATGCAGGGTATTTGTACCAATCCTCCGATGGGGTCGCAGGTCATGCCTAGATGATGCTCCATTGCAATTTCCGCAGCTTGCAGAACTTGGTCTATGGTACCTTTTAAAGCTTCCGCCAGTCCGCCAGCCGCCATTGAACTAGACACACCTATTTCCGCTTGGCATCCGCCCATTGCGGCAGATATGGTAGCCCCTTTTTTATACAGCGTTCCAATTTCGCCTGCGGTGATAATAAAACGAACAATTTCATCTTCGTTGAAGTTTGGCAAAAAACAATATGCATACATCAATACCGCTGGAATTACACCGGAAGCGCCATTCGTAGGGGCAGTAATAATTCTACCAAAACTGGCATTTTCTTCATTTACCGCTAGGGCAAAAACGCTTACCCAATTATTTACGGTCACAAAATCCTGAGGTCCACTTTTTATTTTCAGAATCCAGTCATCCACATCCTCCAGTCTCATGTCTCCCAAAATCTTATTGTTTATCTCGTTCGCCCTGCGTTTTACATTGAGTCCACCTGGCAAAGTGCCACTTTTGTTTACGCCTCTAAAAATACAATTTTTTATTTCATCCCAAATGTAGAGTGCATGATTCCGAATTTCCTCTTTGCTTCTCCAGGCAGATTCATTGATAAAAACCAAATCTGAAATTGAGACATCCAATTGTTTGCAGTAATTTATAATTTCTTGGGCACTATGACAAGGATAAGGAGTAATGATTTTTTTCAAAGGAACCTGTGCTTGTGAATTCTCATCCTCGCCCACCACAAATCCGCCTCCCACTGAAAAATAAGCTTTGGCGATATCGGGATAGCCGTCCAATTTGGCCACAAAACGCATCCCGTTTGGATGCTGTTCTAAACTTGTTTGGTATTCAAAAATGATGTTTTTTTCATAATTGAAATGCAATTTATGCTGGTTCAGCGAGTAAATAGTATCCCAGCTTTTAATGAGAGCTACTTTTTCCTGAATCTTGTCTGTATCTATGGTTGTATAGTCTTCATTCGACAATCCCATCATGATGGCGATATCGGTACCATGTCCATGACCCGTTTTCGCCAAGGAGCCATATAAATAGGTTGTAATTTCTGTCACATTTTGCAATTTATCTATGGCTTGCAAATATTCTAAGAACTGTTTGGCAGCAATCCATGGACCCATGGTATGAGAACTTGAAGGACCTATACCCACTTTAATAATTTCAAATGCACTGATGGATTCCATAATAATTGCTGTTTGCTATTGGTTTGTATTCCTCACCTACCAGGGCAAAAGTGCCATGGCAAACTCTTTCGACGAAGAAGGTTAATTGGAATATTATTTTATTTGGCAAAAATAGGTAGAATTTATCAGGATGAAAGAATGTGTAATTTATTCTGCGCATTTGATCCCTGTTTTGGAATAAAAAAACCGCTGGCCAGAATGGCCAGCGGTTTTCAAAAATGCATTTCTAATTAAAGTTTCACAAAGCGCAATACACGAACATTGCTATCCCAGCTTACACGTATGTTATACACACCTGGATTCAAACCTTCAGTTTCCATAGGAATTAAAGTTGATCCTGAACGGGCATTTGTATATTGGGTATTGATGGTTTGCCCTATACTAGAGAGTAGCTCTATTTTTAACTCGTGCACGTCTGCAGCTACCACAACCAAAGAGATATTGCGCCAAGTTGGGTTTGGCAGTACATTCAGGGTTACACCAGAAATCTGAACATTGACATTGTGGTTGCAAATTTCTGAGTGAATTTTACTGCCATTGTTTGTTACAACCGCAATTTTATAGAAATTATTGCCTTCCGATGGATTGAAATCTATATAGCTATAATCTTTTTGGGCCGCAGTTCTATCGATATCGTTCATTAAACCAATCTGCACAAAATTCACCCCATTTGTAGATCTTAAAATTTGAACACTGGCAACATCCATTGCATCATACAAGATCCATTTAAGTCTAATGTTGTTTTTAACAGACTTACAATCGAAGCCAGAAATAGCCAAGGGCAATGGAGTGCTATTGATGGTATAGGTTCCAATGCGTCCTAACAAACGCGCAGAATCTTTGTATGCATATTGGAAACTCATGCTGGTTTGGTAAACAAGTTTTACGTAAAGCAACAAATTCTGTGGATTTAAAGTTGCAATTTGATAGCGGCTAAATTGCGGATTCCAAAATACAAAAGAAGGATCGGCTATGGTAGGATTTGCTACTAGCAACACATCCGTACCGCCTGTTTTATATGCCAATAACGCATAATTAGGATCTGGCAATGTTATAAATACCGTTGTATCCATTAAGTTGCCTGTAACACCCTTGTAGTTGCCTTCTTCCAGGTCGTTCCCTGAAATTACACCTGGCATATCTGGAAATGAAGTATTTACATCTACATCTGCACTGCCACTGGCTGCGTTGAGTTTTACAAAATGGGGATAAGTGAGATTGCCGGTGAGTTTATTGTTCAAACTATCTGGGTGCAATTGGTATGTTTTGTCATTTGCATAAGGCGTCGATTCAATTCCAAAATTAACATTGGTAACATTGGATATAACTGTGTTAACCGCAATTAGGCCGTTGGCTGCGCCTGTTTCAATCGCTGGCACACCTCCATTTGCACCATTGCCATTTCCAAATTGTTCACCTGTTGAGGCCCACAAACCTGGCAGGGCAAAACTTGATGGGGTAGTTGCCCCTATAATTACCGAAGTAGTAGATAAACGAATAGAATAGTTCGTATTTCCATTGACATTGTTAAATGAATAGGTGCCTAAACTTGGATCTATGGTTTGTTTATTGATAACAATTCCTCCACCATCCACAAAGTAAGCAAATACCGGCAATGAATTAACGACACCTATTGCACTGTGGTCAATGGCATTGTTTCGGTTTCCATCTAAATCATTAAATAATTTTCCGCTTACTGTTAAAGCTGTAAATGGTACATCTACGGTTGCTGGGCTTAAGTCATCAAAACCTGCACTGTCCTTAAACACGTAGGTAAAGGTTACTGTGCCGGCGCCATTAAAATTAGGTGTTACTTGCAATAACGAAGGAATATAACCTGTAATTATCTGA
>JBBQBB010000063.1:0-18859 GCA_038317095.1 Bacteroidia bacterium
TTGCGTTCCTAACTTCTTTTTTAGGTAGCTGCATACCTTCAATCGTGTCGATTCTTGAACCTCTTTGCTACCCCTTGTCTTTTGCATTTACAAATATGCAACTTTTTTTCATATAAGACCTAAATTATGCTCTTATTAATAAATACCTCAAAATCGCAGAGAGATATATCGAAGAAAAGGAAATTAAAGGCAGTTGAATCTTAAGGGGTATTTATTTAAATTCTGCAGAAACATATTTGAATTTATATTCTAACAAAACGGACACTGCTCTATTTTATTTGAAACTGGCAGAGAAAGTGCTCAACAAAACTGATTTTTTTGGAAGTTGTCGTATAACCGCAATATATGGTAATTTATACAAGAGAAAGGGCATCTACAAATTGGCAGAAAAGTACTTCAAAAGAGGAATTAAATACTCAGATTCTACAGGTGAAAAAATAAATTTGATAGAAAATCAAAATGGATATAGCAAATTGTTACTGGAAATAAATAGATTGCAGGAAGCAAAAAACATCGTTTGCTTTAGCCTAACGATACACCAAGCGAATTTCAGCAAAAATGGCACTCTCAGTATTGAAACAACCGATATTCTTCAAAATATTTATAGCCAACCAAAACATTTTGACAGTGCCTATTGTTTTTCGAATTTGCGGGATATTTACAAGGACAGTGTATACAATGAAAATATTTTCAATTCCATTCAAGACATGTCTTTACGAAAGAAAATTGATGCAACTGAAGATGAAATACAAAGAGGATTGGACAAATGACATTCGCGCGTTTATGCAAACGAAATAAAACAAGCAAGCGCTAGTGAAATAAACCGATATAAAAACTCTCCCCAAAAGGCCAGTATGTTGTTCTAACAAAGATATTTTACTGGAAACTTTGCATATTGGTACTCATTGTTGTCAAAAATATTAACTTTGGGAAAAATTTCAACAGAACACTTAAACGCAATAAAACCAACATGACAAACGAAAAACTTGCAGTACTGATTGATGCGGACAATGTGCCCTACGCAAATGTGAAAGAAATGTTGGAAGAAATTTCAAAGAACGGGACACCTACCATAAAGCGCATTTATGCCGATTGGACCAAACCAACCCTTTCTGGATGGAAAAACGTGTTGTTGGAAAATGCCATTACACCTATTCAACAATACAGTTATACCACAGGCAAAAACTCGAGTGACAGTGCATTGATCATTGATGCCATGGATATTTTATATTCTGAAAAAGTAAATGGTTTTTGTATTGTATCCAGCGACAGTGACTTTACGCGACTAGCCACAAGACTGAGAGAGGCTGGCATGACCGTTATTGGATTTGGAGAAAAGAAAACACCAAAACCTTTTATTTCGGCATGCGACAAATTTATTTATTTGGAAATTTTAAAAATCACCTTACTCGAAAACACGGCATCGAAGCCCACTGCAAAAGCTAAGCAAAACGCAGAACCCCTGAGCAAAATAGATTCTGAAACGATTAAACTTATCATAGAAAGTGTGAATGATTTGGCAGACGAAAGTGGTTGGACCTTTTTGGCAAATCTTGGAAATTTTATTCTTAAGAAAAAACCAGATTTTGACCCAAGAAATTATGGTTTCCCCAAGCTCTTGCCTTTGATAAAAAGTATCGATAAGTTTATCATAGATGAAAGAGATGCTGGAGTAAATAATATTAGGCATATTTATTTAAAATTAAAATAACAAAAACATGTTTCCGCTTCGCAAATTCTATTTATTAAAAAAACACTTTATCATTTTTAAAAATGCCAATTGTTCGCATAGGCATACTGTACATTCCGATTTTATGCGAAAATTGGCAATTGCCAAAATTTAGGCCTCTGAGATACACATTTCAATCACTCGCCCCAACTTTCCGCAGTTAGGAAGAGACAAATGCGGACTGAAAGGGGTATTTCAAATATACATTACAAGACAAATAGCATACACAATACCAAAAAAAACAAGATTTATGTAACTTGTTTCCAAATTTATGTAACAAGCATGTTTATGAATGCAAGCATCTTTGTGTATAAATGTGAATTCAACAGAACAGTGCTAGGGTATGAGAACAATGGCATTTTATAGAGTTTTTGCATACAATTGGACCTACTAAAAATGAAGTTGACACAATGAAATCGAACATTACAATATATCAATGTTACATAATTTGTATGCGAGAGAATTGGATTGTGTCTTTTGAATTAAACTGCTCAAATTGAGGAAATAAAATAGATGTTTATCAAAATAAATTAACGAATATAAATAGAATTTCTTTGAAATGGATTATAAAGATTATTATAGAATTTTAGGCATTGAAAAAACTGCGACAGCGGCGGAAATTAAAAAAGCCTATCGCAAATTGGCCATTAAATATCACCCAGATAAAAATCAAAATAACAAATCTTTTGAAGAAAAATTTAAGGAAGTAAATGAAGCCAACGAAGTTCTAAGTGACATAGAGAAAAGAAATAAATATGATACTCTAGGTGAACAATGGAATGATCCGCAGCCAACAGGACCCACGAATCAGAAGTGGGGAAACAATAGCAATGGGGGAAACTATAGGTATGCAGAAACAGACCCTTCAGGTGACAACAATTTCTCTGATTTTTTCGAAAATATTTTTGGAAATAGGCATGGTGCAGGTCGGCCAGGGCAACAAAGGCCAACCAAAGGTCAAGATTTCAATGCAGAATTGACTGTTTCACTCGAAGAAGCCTATTCAGGCGCAACGAGACAACTTCAATTGGAGACCCAGAAGCTAGAAATAAAAATAAAACCTGGTGTAAAAAACGGACAAGTACTGAGGTTAAAAGGAAAAGGTGCTTATGGCCAAAATGGCGGACCGAATGGGGATATTTACATAACAATGCATGTTGCCAACCATGCACTTTACCGCAGAAAAGAGAATGACTTGTACTACGAAATCCCTGTGGAATTATACACTGCCATGCTAGGAGGGCAAACGGTGATACAAACTTTGCGTGGAGGAATAAAGATGCATATTGCCGCTGAAACGGCCAATAGAAAAGTGCTAAGGTTGAAAGGAATGGGAATGCCAAAATATGGAAAAGAAAACGAGTTTGGAGATCTATACGCTACGGTAGTTATAGTGTTACCTATCCATCTAACAGACAAAGAAACAGAATTATTTAAAGAATTATCTAACCTAAAAAACCCCACAAATGCTAAAGTTGCTTGACCACATGGACACCGTTTTGGCAGAACGCCAGAGCCGCCATCGCTTTTTTGAACCTCGCCTACCCTACTTTTTAAATGATACACTGGAAAAACTTAGTATAGAAGATGCCGATGAAATAGAAACAGCATTGAATAGAACTTTTGAGGCATGTCGGATTTTAAAAATACCCCTTAGCCATAATTTTAAAAGGGTTTATCGGTATGACGATGCATATATAATGGAGGATTATAAAATATCGGCATTGGCGCATTATTTATTCATTATAAATTGCAACCCTACCAATGAAAAGGTGGCCCGCGCGCAACTCTATTTTGTCATGCATAAATCGGCCCATTCATGACATTCCAAATAAATTAGAATCATTGTCTTTTAAATTTCCCATAGTTAAATTTTAAAACAAATACTTCACTCAAACGCCCGCCATAAAATATAAAATTAAAATTTTATACTTACACCGATGAACCTATATACCTTAAGGCTAATTTTTGAAAAAAATCCAGGATTGTTAAACATACTTTTAACGGGTGTAATGCTGCCCCTTGGCATTTTATGGGTAACGAACAACCACAATAGAAAACAAAAAGAAATAGAGAAGGCACTTGAAAACAAATTCATATCCAAAATCAACTTAAGAAAACAAGAAAAAATTGTATTTGCTTCTCTTTCTAAAATTCTATTTGATGTGTAGCAATTGCATATTTCGCTTTCATTGCCCTCATTAGAAGAAAATTACATAGCCAAAGCTGTAAAAAAGTTTGATGAATCTATAGCAAAGTATCATGGCGATATTTCGAACAATTTACTTTACTTATCCTCACCCGCTATAAACCTTGTTTATGCATATTAGAAGCAATTGAGTGACCTTAAAATTGAACTCAATCTAATGAACGAAAATAAGGAATGCGATATGGCGGTTGTTTCCATTTTCTATACGTCCCAATTATTGGCCAACACCACAATAGAAATGCAAGAGATATTTAGGGACGAGAGACCAGAAATGAAAGCACAATTTGACAAAACGCAACAAGAAATGATGAATAATATTTGCGGAAAACCACCCACAGAAAAAATGAAACAAAAATACAAGCTATTTAAACAATCCCATAATGTAAATTAATTTATCTTACATAAAAATGTGCGAAAGATGTAATATTTATAATCCATTGTGTAATATTTTAATTAAGTATTTTAGGCACTTTTGTACAGTAAGTGCAACGTAGCGTATTAAAAACATACAGCAAAAAATGAAAACAATCCATCAAATAGAAATCGATTTTTCTGGATATTCGGCCTACCCAAAGCCAGAAGACGTTGACAAACAAGGCAACGAGGAAAAAGACACCAATCCAGAAGCTCAGCTAAAGATGAAAACGGCCAATGAATTGGCTGAAACACAACACATCTTCAATTCCGATACAGATTTCTTCGGTAAGGATTTAGAAGTACCTGGCGCAGAATTGGATAACCCTTTGGAAGACATACAGAGTGAGGACGAAGAAAACTACAATTCGAGCCTATTGCAAGATGTCCGTTCTAATTTGGACGCAAACCAAACAAAGTGAAATAGCATCAAAATATAAACAACAAAATATTTAAACTAAAACCCAATGACAACTACAATTAAAGAAAGGCCTTATAAAGAAAATGTAATCACTCAATGGGTAATTGACCCTTTGTTAAGTGAAATTGCGTTTAAAGTTCCGTATTCAATGACTAAAATATTGAAAGGTAGATTTAATGAATTTGGGGCGACCCTATGCACTGAAGGGAAAAATTACATGTCATTTGAAATTGATTTTTGGTTAAATACAAACTCCATAAATACCCGAGATAAAACACGCGATAGTCATTTAAAGGGCGCCGATTTTTTTGACGTTGAAAAGTACAAACAGATTACCTTTAGTGGCACAAGCTATGAGGCCAAAAATACAGAAGGTCACTACATTTTAACCGGAGATCTTATGATAAAAGGAATTATAAAGCAAATAAAAATGGATGTTTTTTTTGGCGGAAAAATGACAGACGCCTGGGGAAACCAAAAAGCGAGTTACACGGTTTGCGGAAAAATAAACCGGAAAGATTGGGGTCTAAAATGGAATAAACTATTAGACAATGGCGGGGTTATGGTGAGCAATGAAGTAAGTTTTAATTGCGAAATTCAATGGATAACGGACACTGAAAGTTAATATTTTTTAGCATTTTTACAAAAATAAATTATGGTAGATACACATTTTTACGAGGTGAATTTAAAATGGGATTCCCTTACAAAAGGCACATTAAGTTCACCCGCAACACCTTTTAAAATAGAAGTTGCCACACCTGCTGAATTTCCAAACGGAATGAAAGAAAAATGGACCCCTGAACATTTATATATTGCTGCAGTGAATTCCTGCTTAATGTCCACATTTTTATTGGTTGCGGATAACTCTAAATTCAAATTCATCAGTTTCGACAGCAATGCAATAGGTAAAATTGAAAACGTAGATGGAAAGTTAATGGTCACAGAAATTGTTCTTAAACCCAAATTGGTGATACCCTCGGATCAAAACGAAACAAAAGCAAGGCGTGTATTAGAAATGAGTGAAAAAGCATGTGCCATCGCCAATTCAATTACAACGAAAATAATTTCAGAACCCCTAATTAAAATCAACAAAATAGCATGAAAAAGAAAGAAAGAAAACCCCTCAAAGCTGCATTATTGGAAGCCGTAAACAAAGTGCTTATCGCAAATAAAATGAATATGACAAATAAATTGAAAAAACGCATTGAGAAATCGGTCAAACGGATTGCAAAAAAAACGAAACATCTAATTCCTGATATTGAAAAAAAACAACCCCATAACAAAATTTGAAATGAAAAACTTAGAAAATAAAGTAGCCATTGTTACCGGTGGAGGATCTGGAATAGGGAGAGCAAGCGCAATATTGCTTGCAAGCGAGGGCGCAAAGGTTGTAGTTGCAGACTTAGATGAGGTTGGAGCCAATGAAACCATAACGCAGATTAAAGCAACAAATGGTGAGGCCATATTTGTTAGAACAGACACTTCTATTCCCAGCGCCCATGAAATACTTGTGGAGCAAACCATAGTGAAATTTGGTGCATTGCATATTGCAGTGAACAACGCGGGTATTGGCGGCCCTGCTTTGCCGGTTGGAGACTATCCAATTTATGGATGGGACAAAGTGATTGGCATTAATTTAAGTGGTGTGTTTTACGGTATGCATTTCCAAATTCCGGCCATGTTAAAATCGGGTGGCGGAAGCATTGTGAACATGGCCTCTATTCTGGGGATAGTTGGAACCAAATATCTATCCGCTTATGTTGCAGCTAAACATGGCGTTATAGGACTTACAAAGACGGCTGCATTGGAATATGCAGATCAAAAAATTAGGGTAAATGCCATTGGGCCTGGATACATTAATACGCCCTTACTCACAAAAACACTGGATGAGGCTACAATACAGGCGTTGGCGGCAATGCATCCCATTGGCAGGTTAGGAACATCTGAAGAAGTAGCCGAATTGGTATTGTGGCTAAGTTGCTACCGATCCTCCTTTGTAACAGGCTCTTACTATACCATAGATGGAGGGTATACTGCGCAATAATTCGACAAAATTAACTTCAAAACTATACGGATCTAATTACAAATAAAACAATGAAAACGGCAGTAGGAATAACAGATAAAAATACGCAAGCGGCAGCCAATGATTTGATGCTTATCCTTGCCGATGAATACGATTTGTCCACAAAAACGCGAAACGCACATTGCAGCATCAATGGAGTTGAATTTTACGAAAAACGCAAATTTTTCGAAACGCAATTTGGTCAATTGGACGGAGTTGTTGATAGCATTGTTGAACGTATTCGATCCTTTGGTCATAGGATACCGTCAAATTTGAAATCATTTTTGAAACATACCCAACTTACGGAAATGAGAAGCGAAAAAAATGATGCTTCCGGTTTTATAAAAGAATTGTTAGTCGAGCATGAATCCATTATTCAAAGAATGCGCGAAAAGAACCAGCACTTTGTCATTGACTTAAGGGATGCAAGTACCGGTGATTTTATTGCCAAAATTATAGAAATCCATGAAAAAATGGCGCGGTTTTTACATTCGCAGTTACAAAAATAAATGAAAACCATTCATCACTGACATAAGCCATGAATGGGCTAAACAAGGATGGCTATGTTGATATTTTTAAATACAATATAGCGTTTATTCAGCAAAATAATGAAGAATAAAAACCCTTTCACGATGCGTTTGTTAAAGACAAATGTTTCGGCTTTTAAGAAAATACTAACCTCTACAAATGAAGTATAATTTATGCAATTTTATCAGAAAAATATCATTTAAAAGGCGCACTTGTAAATAATTATGGCATCCATTCCGATGAGATATCAAAAAGTGAAGGAAAAAATACCACCCATTGCCACGCTTCAATCCGTAATTGAGCAATCATCGCATTTAATGGTTTTTTCAGCCTGGGATAGTTATACTGCTGAAAGGGTCAATCATCATTTTTCTGACTTGAACAAACAAAGAAATATGCCCGATTCATGGACAGATGGCTATCGAAAAAAGCGCTTGGCTTTATTTGAAAAACAAAACCCCGAGCAGCATTTTCAGCACGCTGCGCGTCAGTCATATATTGGATTGGATTATGCATCCATTACTGCAGAGATAGAACATGTAGACTCAACTCCAATGGAGGATTTTAACCTGCAAGCACTAGAGGAATTGCTTGCACTAAAAAAACAAGGTTTAAAAAGCACAACAATTTTAGCATTGGGATATAGAGATATAAAAAAAGATAGGTTGGTCAATCTCAAAAAAGTGAGAGAGCCTTTTGTTGAATTTATTACTACAATAAAATAACCCCTGATGTATACATTTTTCATTACGTTTGCAGAATTGGAAAAATCATGAGAAACGCGAACAAACAGAATATCGTAGTTATCGGTGGTGGTTTTGCGGGTATTCAATTTATCAAAACATTAGATGAAAAACGGTTCAATGTTTTGTTGATAGACAAAATAAATCACCATCAATTTCAACCTTTATTTTACCAGGTTGCTACATCCCAACTAGAACCATCCAGTATTTCATTCCCATTGCGCCATATTTTTAAAAATAAAATCAATGTTCAAATTCGTTTGGCAACCGTATTGAGAATTGACAAAGAGAAAAAATCGATTGCTACCAGTATTGGAGATTTTGAATACGATTATTTGATCATTGCTATGGGTTGCACTACCAATTTTTTTGGCAATGAAAATATCAAGCAAAACACATTCACCTTAAAATCCACTTATGATGCCATCACCATTCGAAATCACATATTGCAAACATTTGAAAATATCGTTTCCGCGAATGAAGAAGAAAAGCAAAGCTTATTTAACATTGTAATTGTAGGCGCTGGCCCCACGGGTGTTGAGTTATCAGGTGCACTCGCCGAAATAAAAAAAGATGTTTTGCCAAAAGATTACCGGGGATTTGATTTTTCAAATTTAAACATTATGCTTATTGAAGGATCCAAAAACACTCTGGGCAGCATGAGTTCAAATGCACAAGTTGCTTCTAGAAATTATTTAGAAAAAATGGGGGTAAAACTATATACTGAAACTTTTGTAAAAAATTATGATGGCAACATTCTTACTCTCAACACAGGTGAAACCCTAAAAACAAAAACTGTAATTTGGGCGGCAGGTGTTACAGGAAATTCAATTGAAGGTTTTGCACCGGAAACTATTACCCCAAGCAACCGCTTAAAAGTAAACCGCATAAACAGGGTGCTTGAAAACGAAAATATATTTGCCATTGGTGATATTGCCTATATGGAAACACCGCGTTATCCAAAAGGCCATCCCCAATTAGCCAATGTTGCCATCCATCAGGCAAAATTATTGGCAAAAAATTTAAAACGTTCGCTACAAAACAAACCCACCAAAAACTTTGAGTATAAGGATCTGGGCTCTATGGCAACCATAGGCAGAAATAAGGCAGTTGTTGATTTAACATTCATCCATTTCAAAGGCTACTTAGCTTGGCTTGTTTGGATTTTTGTTCATCTTATGCTCATTCTAAGCGTTAAAAACAAACTAATCATATTCATCAACTGGGCTTGGGCTTACATCACCAAAAACACCTCGCTTGGCCTCATTCTATCCGACCCAAATAAGTCAAAAAAATAAGGCCACTGAATCTTCGTGCGCGCCCAATCAATACTGCTCTTTTTCGCTTGGAAAACTGCGGCTTTTTACATCGGTTATATAGCGTTGTGTAGCATCGGTTATAGATGCATACATGTCGGCATATTTGCGCAAAAATCGCGGATTAAATTCATTGTTAATGCCCAGCATATCATGACTTACCAGCACCTGCCCATCCACATGCATACCTGCACCAATACCAATCACTGGAATGGAAAGGTTCTCAGCCACCTTTTTTGCTAGTTCTGAGGGTATTTTTTCTAGAACCAAAGCAAAACAACCTGCATCTTCCAGCAATTTGCTGTCACATAGTAGTTTATCCGCTTCAAAATTCTCGGTCGCACGTACCGCATAGGTTCCAAATTTATAGATGCTCTGTGGGGTTAACCCTAAGTGTCCCATCACAGGGACTCCGGCAGTGAGAATGCGCTTTACACTTTCTAAAATCTCCTCTCCACCTTCCATTTTAATGGCATGTGCTCCACTCTCTTTCATAATGCGTATAGAACTCGCCAATGCTTCTTTGCTATTGCCTTGGTAGCTGCCGAAAGGCAAATCTACCACCACCAATGAACGCTGTACACCGCGAACAACGCTGCTGGCATGGTAAATCATTTGGTCTAAGGTAATTGGCAAAGTGGTTTCGTGCCCAGCCATAACGTTGCTTGCGCTATCGCCTACCAGCAAAACATCTACACCTGCGGCATCCAATATTTTCGCCATGGAAAAGTCATACGCAGTTAGCATGGCTATTTTTTCGCCCCTTTGCTTCATTTCATGAAGTGTATGGGTGGTTACTTTTTTAAAATCTTTAAGTTGCGTACTCACTTTTTTATAGATTATTCATCGAAAAGGGGAGACTCATCTACCTTTTTCTTCTTTTTTTTCTTTTTGGGACTATTTCCTTCGCCAGAGGATTTGGATTTAGGGGTATTTTGGCTGCAAGCCGTGAACGCTTCATCCAACAATTTTATTTTTTCTTCCAACCCAATGATTACACTGTCTTTTTCTATCAACCGCTGCAACAATTCAACCTTGTCGTTTTGTATTTGGTCTGCGCTTGAATTACTTGCACGGAGTTGTTTCTCAAGTTCAGCCTTTTCTTGTTTACTCTGTTCTAAAGCTTGGGCTTGAATTCTGAGGGAGGATTGCAATTCGGCAATTTGTGCTTTTTGCGTAGCAGAAAGGTTGGTCAAATTGATGATTATATCTCCGTTTTCTCCTTCTTTTACCGCTTTTTTAAACTCTTCTAAAGTTTGAATTCTTACCAATAGACTCTCCTTTTCAGACTTCAAATCGGCAATTTCTCTGGCACCTTGTAACCACTTGGTCTCTGCTTCATTTTTCAACCTAAGCAAACTGGTATCTTGCGTGCCTCTGCCATTGGCCATGCGCAATTCAGCTTCTAGCTCTGCAATACGCTTGTCCTTTTTGTTGATAGATTCCTTTAGCTTTACTATAATTTGTGACAATGTTTTTTCCTCGTCTACAGGTCCTGTTCCATTTCCTTTTTGAGCTACATGGTCATCGTCGGTTTTAATGTTAATGTGATTATAGGTAACCTTACTTTCAGGCCCGATGAAAAGTCCAATTTTGCCTTCTGAATATTCTATTTCTGTAAACGATCTCACAAAATAACCATTGATAAAAAGGTCATAAATTTTATCATACGTGCGCACTAGAATTTGGTTTTCCCCACCTGAAATGGCCTTTTTAGCCTTAACCCATCCTTCCCCATCTCCCGTAATGGAAATCAAACGGTTGTTTACTGTTCTGCGAATGCGGTACTGTTTTTTTCGGTTTATTTCTACAATCAATGCGCCTGTACCATCCGCCTGTGCTTGCAACACTATACCTGCCGATTGGCTTTTGGAACCATCTTCAAAGGAAAAGTTAACCGACACCTCAAATACGGAATATTTATCTGGCTTTTCTTGGAGCAGCACAAACCCGCTTTTGGCATTTTTACGCCAAACTTGAAAACCACGGTCTGTGCCGATGAATAAATTGTCGGCGCTAGATTGCTGGTTCCACTTACCGGCAAGTTGCGTAAAATCATCGTCTACCAGTTGTCTGTTAAACTCTTTGGTAACTTGCTGTGTATGCCCCATGTAAAAAAATGAGGAAAGCAGAAAAAGGCCGATAATTTTCTTCATATTTGCACCCGCCTTGGCATGGCAGGCCTTGAACACGCAAAATTAGCCCAAAATTTCGAATTTTTAACATTTATGACCCTCAAATCAAAGATTTTAATTCCGGTATTCGCATTTATACTCTGCTTTCTTGCGCTGCAATCCTGTAAAAACGACATTGACATCAATGCCAATTGGAAAGAAATATTCATCATTTATGGTGCATTGAACACCAACGACACCGTGCAGTATGTAAGGGTGGAAAAAGCCTATTTAGACCCAAAAACAGGTGCCCTTCAGGTAGCGCAAATAGCGGACAGCCTGCAAATTGATTCTGCGATAGTTACACTTTCATCTTGGGCAGGTGTAGATACTATGAAACGGATTTTTTACGTACCCAAAGAGCCAGGCATCTTTGCCAACGATAAAAATCCGCTATACAAAACCAATAAAAAAATCGATTCATCAAAATCTTACACTATTCAAGTGCACAATCCAAAAACTGGCACCAAAGCTACAGCAAGCACCAACATTGTGTGGCCGGCAGTTATTTCTTCGCCAGTGCGCAATAGCAATAGCAAATTCAGTTGCCAAACCGAGTTCATCAACATCACCTTTGTGCCCAAAAACAACAGTTTTGCCTACGACATTAAACTCACCGTGTACTACGATGAATTTTTAAAAACAGATACTTTTACCAAAATCTCTAAAGTGATTCACTGGAACATGGTAACAAACCAACCAGTGCAGGCAGGCGTAGAAACCAGGGTATTGATTCCTAGGTTAGCTTTTCTGCAATTTCTAAGCAGCAGTATTGCGGCAGATATTACACTGAACCACCGCTTAAAAAAGGTGGATATGACTTGGTATGGGGGCAGCCAAACGATAATAGACTACATTTCTGTGAACCAACCTTCGATTGGAATTATACAAAAAACGGCAGAATATACCAATATCACAGGCGGATATGGAATTTTTGGCAGTCGATGCATACAAGCAGTAAAAAATGTGCGTATCGATCCAGTTTCTGTGATTTTGATTGCAAACCATGTAGAAACGGTAAAACTGAATATTATTCCTTAACGTACTATTTACAAATTGTTTCTGACAATTCGTCAGCATTCTTTTTCTATTTTCAGGTTGGCACTTCTATTGCCAAACAAAGGGAAAGAATAAAACAAATATGAGCAAAATCATAGGAATTGATTTAGGAACAACAAACAGCTGCGTTGCAGTGCTGGAGGGAAATGAGCCTGTAGTGATACCAAACAGCGAAGGCAGAAGAACAACACCATCTATTGTGGCCTTTATGGACAATGGAAATGGAGAAAGAAAAGTAGGTGATCCTGCTAAGCGTCAGGCAATTACCAATCCCCGCCACACCATTCAATCTATCAAAAGATTCATGGGTGAAAAATTTGGTAAAATGACCAAAGAAATTTCACGCGTTACTTTTGAAATGGTAAAAGGTGACGGAGATACGCCATGTGTAAAAATTGGCGACCGCAATTACACCCCGCAAGAAATAAGCGCCATGGTATTGCAGAAAATGAAAAAAACTGCTGAAGATTATTTGGGCCAAGAAGTTACCCGTGCGGTAATTACGGTTCCAGCTTATTTTAACGATAGCCAGCGTCAAGCGACCAAAGAAGCCGGCGAAATTGCGGGTTTAATAGTAGAACGTATTATCAACGAGCCTACCGCTGCGGCACTGGCTTATGGTTTAGACAAAACCCACAAAGACATGAAAATTGCAGTTTACGATTTGGGTGGCGGAACGTTCGACGTTTCTGTGCTTGAATTGGGTGACGGTGTTTTTGAAGTAAAATCTACCAACGGAGATACCCATTTGGGTGGAGACGATTTTGACCAAGTGATTATTGATTGGTTGGCTGAGGAGTTTTTGGGTGAACAAAATATGGACTTGCGCAAAGATCCTATGGCTTTGCAACGTTTGAAAGAAGCGGCTGAAAAAGCAAAAATTGAACTTTCAAGCAGCAGCGAAACCGATATAAACTTGCCGTACATCACTGTAAAAGACAATGTACCTTGCCATTTGGTGCGCAAAATGACCCGTGCAAAATTTGAGCAATTGGCTGCTAGTCTTATCCAACGCACACTAGATCCTTGTAAAAAAGCATTGAAAGATGCAGGGCTTACTGCGGCAAATATCGACGAAGTAATTTTGGTGGGTGGTTCAACACGTATCCCAGCCATTCAAAAATTGGTGGAAGATTTCTTTGGAAAAGCACCAAGCAAAGGTGTAAACCCAGATGAAGTTGTGGCGATTGGCGCTGCCATTCAAGGTGGTGTATTGACGGGTGAAGTAAAAGACATTCTTTTGTTAGATGTTACACCTTTAAGTTTGGGTATTGAAACCATGGGTGGTGTAATGACCAAAATGATTGAAAGCAACACCACTATCCCTACCAAAAAGACCGAAACGTACAGCACAGCATCAGACAATCAGCCGCAGGTAGAAATACACATTATACAAGGTGAACGTCCAATGGCTGCAGATAACAAAACCATAGGTCGCTTTATTCTAGACAGTATTCCACCAGCACCGCGCGGTGTGCCTCAAATTGAGGTTACATTTGACATAGATGCGAACGGAATATTGAACGTGCATGCAAAAGACAAAGCCACCGGCAAAGAGCAAAAAATACGCATAGAAGCCAGCAGCGGATTGAGCAAAGAAGACATAGAACGCATGAAACAAGAAGCTGCTGAAAACGCAGATTCGGACCAAAAGCGCAGGGATGAAGTTGAAAAACTAAATGCAGCAGACGCCATGTTGTTCAGCACCGAAAAGCAGTTGAAAGAATACGGAGACAAAATTCCGGCAGAAAAGAAAACAGTGATTGAAGAAGCTTGCGAAACTTTGAAAAAAGCGATTGAAAGCAAAGATTTGGCTGCCATTGAAACCGCATCTGAAGCATTGAATACCGCATGGCAAGCCGCTAGCGAAGACATGTACAACGCAACCAAAGAAGCAGAAGGAAACCCAACTGAAAATGCAGCGGGTGGCGCAGAAGCTAAAACTGGCGCTGACAGCACTGTGGAAGACGTAGACTTCGAAGAAGTAAAATAATATCTTGGTTTGGTTTTAAAACCAAATTTGAAAATACAAAAAAAGCAGGTCGAAAGACTTGCTTTTTTTATGGTTTATTGTTCCGTCAAGATTAGATTTTGCGCCAATTTTATTTATCACATTGCCGAATTAAAACCATGCAAAAATTCAACTAGCAAAAGGGTCAAATTTTGATATTTCTTTGCGACTCGAAGATTTACAAGCATAAACCCCGCAATTCCAGAGGCTGGGCTCAGGTCAAATTTTGGACGAATAAAAAAGTGTTTAAAATAATTTAATCTTAGTATTACACTTCAAGTTTAGGAAATCAACGTTCTAACCCGGCTTGGTCAGTTAGAGAAAAAATGTAGCAAGACCGGATCATTTTTTTTTGTGGATTGGCATTTAGGTGCATTGCATGTTCAAAAGTTTTTAAACCTTTTGGTTGACAATTAAGACAATTACACTACTGTTGTCAACAAGTAGAAATACCCAAATAAATAACAAGATGGAAAATGTGTTTGGAAATAGACTGGTGTCCGCCCGAAAGATGGCTGGTATGTCCTTGCAGGACTTAGAAACCAAACTTGAAAAAGTCGTTTCTCGTCAGGCCTTGCACAAATACGAACAAGGCAAAATGAAACCTGATAGTCAGGTGCTGATTGCATTGTCAAATGTGTTAAATGTGCCTGTGGATTATTTTTATTGGTTATGTTGTGGATATTGGTGTAATGCAAAATACATATACATTATGGCCAAAACCTAAAAAAAGACAGTTCCTGTTTAGCCCTTCAACGCCATGCCCACATCTTGGAATTTTATTGCAATTCGTTTTTTGGTACACAAAAAGATTTTGGCTCTACATAATTTATTCGCTATTCTATTTATTACGCAGATATACACTGAGAAAAATACAGGAGCTACACAGAGATTAAGCCTGTGTGAATCTCTTTCTGGTCTCTGTGCATCCAGTGTGAAACATTTTTTGGTATACAGAAAAAATTTACCAATTTCTACAACATAACCTTTTATTTTAAAGGGTTATGGCTATTGACATTGACAGAAACCCTAATATATTCGATAAGCTTTATTAAAATGAAGGGTATAAACCCAAAAAATAGAGTTAAATTGCAATTGAATTCCAAGATAATATTTTAAGCAAATTTTAAGACCATGGCAACCACAAAAAAAACGACCAAAACCCAAGCCAAAGTGAGTCAAGCATCGATTCTAGAAATTTACATGAATCATTGTTTAGAAACGAATGAAGCACCTAAAAATGTTTATTTGTTTTGCAAACAACATGATTTAGAAGAATCTGTGTTTTATGCGCAGTTTAATTCTTTGGAAATGATCAATGCCGAAGTGTGGAACCAATTTTTGAAAAACGCCATACAAATCATAGAAAAAGACCAAGCTTACCAAGGCTATACCGATAAAAACAAACTACTTACGCTTTACTTTACGGTATTTGAGATTTTGAATTTGAACAGAAGTTATTGTGTTTTTTCGTTAAAGCAGCACAGACCTCAATTGGAAAATTTAAAAGACTTGAATGCGTTTAAAGATACCTTTAAACAGTTTGTAAAAGGCATTGTATCCGCAAATGATTCAAACGAAGCGTTTAAAACAATTACCAAACCTGTATTTAGCGAAGGTGCTTGGATTCAATTCCTATTCTTGTTAAAATTTTGGCTAGAAGACAAATCCGTCGGTTTTGAAAAAACAGACATTGCCATAGAAAAATCTGTGAATACCATGGTAGATTTGCTACAAACCAAAACATTAGAAAACATTGTGGATTTTGGAAAATTTCTTTTCCAAGAATTGAAAAGCAAGTGATTTACAACGCAAAGCATTGAAAACATTAGATAAAATTCCTACAGGGAAAATCGAACGTGCTGGAAAGCTTTTAACAACCGGCTTAAAGGTAGGGGCTAACTATGTTGCATATTACGGCGAAAAATTGGTCAACTCCTCGCTAACCAAGGATAAATTGAATGAAAACAATGCTGAGGATATTTACGATGGATTAAAGACATTAAAAGGCAGTGCTTTAAAGGTTGCGCAAATGCTGAGCATGGATAAGAGTGTGATGCCACAAGCCTATGTCGATAAATTTTCATTGGCGCAATTTTCTGTACCTGCATTATCGGCTCCTTTGGTAAGAAAAACATTTAAAAAATATTTGGGAAAATACCCTGAAGATGTATTCGATGAATTTTCAGCGGATGCAGCAAATGCAGCAAGCATAGGCCAGGTTCACCTTGCCACAAAAGATCATAAAAAACTTGCCGTAAAAATCCAATACCCGGGTGTTGCGGAGAGTATAAGTTCAGATTTAGCCTTGGTGAAACCTTTCGCTATTAGCCTATTTAATTTAAAAGGAAATGATTTTGATAGGTACTTTAAGGAAGTTGAAACCAAACTGTTGGAAGAAACCGACTATGTGTTGGAATTAAAACAAAGCATTGAAATTTCGAAGGCTTGCGCCCACATTAAGGGTTTGCGATTTCCACAATATTATCCAGCATTATCCTCGCAAAAAATATTAACCATGGATTGGATGGAAGGCGAGCATTTGGCCGAATTTACAAGCCATAATACCGATAAAATTTTGGCCAATAAAATTGGACAAGCTTTATGGAATTTTTATATGTTTCAAATACATGAATTAAGGCAGGTGCATGCCGATCCACACCCAGGTAATTTTTTAGTAGACAACGATGCTAATCTTATTCCGATAGACTTTGGTTGTGTGAAGGTAATTCCACTTGATTTTTACACACCCTACTTTGCCTTGTTAGATCCAATTTCGATAAACAACCCCGCGCTTTTTTTAGAAAAAATGTATGAGTTGGAAATTATTAGGACAGACGATGCACAAGCAGATATTGATTATTTTGTGGATCTATTTCACAAATTATTGAGCTTATTTACAAAACCGTTTCACCAAACTGAATTTGACTTTTCGAACCCGCAATTTTTTGCTTCCATAGCATCCTTGGGTGAAGAGTTAACGCAAGACAAACGCCTGCGAAAAATGAATGGCAACCGTGGCTCTAAACACCTGCTCTACATGAACCGTACCTTTTTTGGATTGTATAGTTTGTTGAATGATTTAAAGGCGAAAATAAATACGACGGAGTATTCTGCCCTTGCTAAGCTACCTGTTTAGTATGAGATTGTGATAGTTGCTGGTTTTTTGCAACTTTTTGAATTTAAAGGGAGAGGTGACAATCATGATACATTATTTGCCTTTCCAAAATTGTTTAAATTTGAATTTCTGTAGTATATTGCATTTGATATGGCGATTATATTCCTTGAAAATAAAAAAAGCGCAGAGAAATGTTGAATTATATCAAAAACAACAAAATAAAATCATTGATAGGTTTGTTTATTGTTGGTTACATTTTACTTTGCCAATCCTGCGCAAGTTTTCGGATGAAACACGAAGAAGTTAAATTGTTTTTTGACAACAATAAGATAGCTTTCAAAGACAGTACTGTTCTTATTGAAGGAACTAAAATACATTATGTAGAAACGGGGAATAAGGATAGTCAAATACTGTTTTTTGTACATGGTTCGCCGGGCAGTTGGGGCGGAACGTTTAAAGATTTTCTTAGAGACAGTCTGCTCTTAAAAAAGTACCGAATGATTGCCATTGACAGACCTGGTTTTGGACAAAGTAATTTCGGAAAAGCTAAAAATTTATCTGAACAATCAAGGATAATTGAAGCGTTTGTGGAACTAGTAGAAAATGGCAAAGACATTTTTTTGATAGGGCACTCTTATGGTGGACCATTAATTGTAAAAATGGCCATTGATAAACCAAATGCTTACAAGGCAATCGTAATTTTGTCAGGCTCAATTGATCCAGATGCAGAAACACCGGAGAAATGGCGTGGAGTGTTTAAGACTATTCCCCTTCGGTATTTGCTACCAGGTGCGTTTCGCCCATCGAATGATGAATTGTGGTGGTTAAAAAAGGATTTAAAAGCCATGAAACCGACATTGAATAAAATAAAAACGCATGTAGTGGTTATGCATGGAACCAAAGATCCGTTGGTTCCGTACAGCAATGTTGCCTTTATTAAAAAAGAATTTGTGGGTGCCAAATCACTGGAGGTAGTTTCGATAAAAAATGCCAATCATTTTATACCGTGGGAGCATTTTGCAGAGATTAGGAATAAGTTATTGAACTTGAATTTTTAATCCTCTCTTCCCAGAGT
>JBBQBB010000064.1:0-18149 GCA_038317095.1 Bacteroidia bacterium
CCGCGGCGGCGGCGGGGGGAGGCGAGCTGGAAGAGTTAAGCATTATTAATAAAACAAAAAATCACCAAAAAAGGGTTTGGCAGCTTTTTTGCCGTTTCGCAAAAATGATTACAAACACCCAAAACAAAATCTACCATAAATGGTTTAATTAAATAGCCAATATCTGTCTAAAAAAACAATTGTGGAATAACCTGTGAACAATTATTACAATGATTTAATCCATAATTTGATTTAAACATTCCATCTTTGACCCACGCACTTTTCACTATGGCAGCAAAACGCAATTTAAAAGAGAATCAAACCAAAATTTTTGTTTTAGACACATCAGTAATTCTTTATGACCACAATGCAATTCTCAATTTTGAGGACAACGATGTTGCCATACCTATAACTGTATTGGAGGAACTTGACAATTTCAAGAAAGGAAACGACACTTTAAATTTCGAAGCCCGGGAGTTTATCCGGTTTATCGATAAGCTCTCGGAAGGCACAGCATTGAACCATTGGATTTCACTTGAAAATGGCAGTCATTCGAAATTTTCTGTAATCATGGATGAAACCTCGAAAGTGGATGCTGAATCTGTATTCAACGGAAAAAAGGCCGATCATAAAATTTTGAATGCAGCCATGCATATGCAAGAACAATATCCCAATCGGAATATTATCTTGGTAACAAAAGATGTAAATTTAAGATTAAAAGCGCGATCCTTAAATATTGCTGCAGAAGACTATGAAACGGGTAAAATAAAAAATGTGGATGGCTTGTACAAAGGCATCACACTTGCAGAACTTCCCAGCAGCGAGCCTATTGATTTGTTGCATGAAAACGGCGTTTTATTGGCAAAAAATATTATTGACAACCCCGTTTCCAATCATTATTATATTTTAAAAAACCATAAAAGTTCAACCCTTGCATATTACAATCCGGAATCTCATTTTCTTGAAAAAGTTGAAAAACGGTCAGCGTATGGAATTAAACCCAAGAATGCAGAACAAGCATTTGCAATGCACGCTTTGCTCAATGAAAATATCAAATTGGTTACAATTCAGGGAGTGGCTGGAACAGGAAAAACCTTAATTGCATTGGCTTGTGCATTGGAAAACAAAAGCCAGTTTCGTCAAATTTATTTGGCAAGACCTATAATACCCCTGAACAACAAAGACATCGGTTTTTTGCCCGGTGATATGAAAGCCAAGATCAATCCTTATATGGAACCTTTATGGGACAATCTAAAATTTATTCAAAGTCAGTTTGCTGAAAACTCCAAAGAAAATATTCGAATAAAGGATATGGTGGAGAATGAAAAATTGGTGGTAACCCCATTGGCATACATTAGAGGAAGAAGTTTAAGCAATATTATGTTTATTGTAGATGAAGCACAGAATTTAACCCCATTGGAAATAAAAACCATTATTACCCGCGCTGGAGAAGGCACCAAAATTGTATTTACTGGAGACATCAACCAAATCGATACGCCTTATTTAGATGCCCAGTCAAATGGCCTAAGTTATTTGATTGACAGAATGAAAAATCAAACCCTTTATGCCCATACAACGCTTGAAAAAGGGGAAAGAAGTGCATTGGCCAATCTTGCAAATATTTTATTATAGAAATCCTATAAGTTATCGTTTTAAATTACATTTGATAAATAAAATTCAACAGCCATGTTCGACCAATTATTAGACACATTCAAATCAAACCTTAGCGAACAGTTGCAAGGTGATGAAAACTTAGCCGGTGCAAACCATGATGAAGTAGCAAACGAAGCTTCTAACAGTATTGTAGACTCACTAACCAATATGGTAAAAAATGGTGATTATTCAGCCGTTCAAGAAATGTTTAGTGGGCAACAATCTGATCCAGACGCATTATCAGCAAGCCCTATGAACGCAGGATTGGTTGAAAATTTAATGCAAAAATTTGGGTTAGACTCTGCTGCTGCAAGCGGATTGGTTGCCAAAATTATGCCAACAGTGATGAACTTATTCAATAAAAATGTAGGTCAAGCCCAACAATCTGGTGGTTTTGATATCAGCAGCATAATATCCTCATTTACTGGCGGCAATGCAGGCGGCGGCATCAGTGATATTATCAGCCAATTTACTGGCGGTGGAAAAACATCTAATAACCCACAACAAGGTGGTGGTGGAATTATGGATACCATCAAAGGATTGTTCAGTTGATTTAATTATCACAAAAAAACGCGTTCAAAATTTGAACGCGTTTTTTTTTGCCCCATTCCCTAATATTATAAACATAAAAGATTATTTTTTTTATTTCAACATCAACACATTCTTATTTAACAAAAATACATTTATTGAGATTTTGGCGGTCTGCATTTTGCAGACCGCCATCAATCTATCTCAATACTAACAAATCAAATAGTTCCAAGCACGCACAACATGGTGGTAAAATTAAATTTGGAGTTCTTACAACCACCTAACTAACTACTGAATAATTAGAATTAAAAACCACATTCCATTTGAAAAAACCATATATTTTATGCTAAGCTTGGAGTCAATTGATATTCTTTTTATTCTGTTTGTCTATTTATTTTTGAATGCTTAATTTAACGGTTACTTCCCCTGTATTTCTTTTAATTTTCAAGATGTACATGCCGGACGAAATGGCATCCACTTCCAAAGAATTCACACCCTGATTTAAGTTCCAGGTTGCCATTTTCAATCCCGCCAAAGAATACAATTCTGCAGTAGCTCCAATCTGTATTTTTTCATTCAACTTAACCACAAACTTTCCGTTGGATGGATTAGGATATACGCTTATATTGTCTGCGTTTAATCCATTTATGGAAACTCGGTTCATCACCACAGTTTTCGTTTTTGAGCACATGCAATCTCCATTGGCAAATTTTGCATTCATGGTTACTTTATATTCTTTGTCAAAATTAAAATCCACCATTGCGGAATCCCCTTTTATGGAACCGTTATCAGAAATTGCCCAGGTGTATATAACGCCTTTTTGAGCTCCTACAATTCCTTTATCATCCATAGGTTTAAATTTCATACCACGAAAGCCAAAAGCATAATCGGTATTTTCCATAAAATCGCAGGTTTTGGGTTTCTCAATCACAGAAATAGAGGTAATAAATGAATCGGAGCAACCTCCATCAATTGAAGCTTTTAAGGTAACAAAATAAGTAGTGGCGATTGCGTCTGAATATGTTTTTATTGGATTGCTTTGGGTTGAAAACGTATTGTCGCCAAAATTCCAACTATAACTTACAATTCCTTGAGGAAAGCTGGTCAAATTTTGGAAATTAATAGGAGAACCTGCACATGCATTATTTGCCTTGAAAGTAACCACCGGCTTAATGCCAACCATTATCACTTTTTCAACCAACGCAGCGCATCCATTGTCTAGAATTACTTTAAGGCTCACATTTTTAGGTCCGATACTATTCCAAATAACTTTCGGTGATTTTTCAATGGATTGACTTATTCCAGAAAAACTCCATTCATAATTTGCAACAGAACTAGGGACGTCCAAAGTTAAATTTAAAAAATCGACCTCAGTGTTTGCACAATTTTGTCCGCTTGTAAAACTTGGCTTAGGAGATTCTTTTACAAAAACTACTTTCGAAAAACTGTCGATGCATCCAAACTCTGAAATCGCATAAAGTTTAACCAATTTGTTTCCGTTTCCCAAAAATTGATGTTTTGGTGATTCAATCGTAGAAATTATTCCATCTCCAAAATTCCAGTAAGATCCAATTTCTCCAGATTTGTATTCACTGGTATTGTTAAATTCGAATTCCTCATTGTCGCATTTTCCCTTTAATTGATCAAACTTTGCGACGGGTTTTTCGAACTGGTAAACGCGCTGAGAAATTTCACTTGCGCAACCATTTAATGTTGCACTTAATGTAACAATGTAACTGCCTGGCTTGGAATATTTCTTTTTAGGGTTCATTTGAGTTGAAGTAGTTCCATCGCCCATAGCCCAAAGCATGGCAGAATTCACCGGAGTAGTTAGGTTCTTGAAAACAACGTCTTGTCCAGAACAAGCATTCACTTTAGAAAAGTTTACAGTTGGAACTGGGCTTATTTCTACGATGGAAGTGTCAAAAGAACTAAAACCATAAGGATTGGTTTTGGCCTCCAGAATAACTGTGTATTTTCCACTCCCAGGAAATTGAAACACGGGTTCAGCCGCAAAGCTAGTATCTTCCGCTTTTCCAGTTCCAAAACTCCATCTGTAATCAATGAATCCACTCTTCACTTTGCTCATGTTTTCCAATAGCGTAAATTCACCATCGCAAATTTTACTTGGAAATTTAAAATCTGGAACCACCAAAGGATTTACCAATACCCTTCTTTTGATGACCGTGTCGCAGCCGTTGAGCAGGTCGCTATACTTCACACACACAAGCACAGAACTGTCTTCCAAATTGAGGTCCTTTGTTTTCCAAACTACTGACAAATTATTGCCCGATGCGGGTGCATTTAATATTACTTCCGAAACAGGGCGAATATTACCACCCGCAGTTTGTACAAATGCAGAAGCTGACCATTTGCTATTGTAATCTGCATTTGAATAAGCAATTGGAGAAGTCATTTCGTATGCAACAGATTCATTGGCAACCGTTACATCAAAGGGTTTATTAGATTGATATATTGTTCGCGTTGTTACCGATGTTAATGGACTCATTTTCGCCCCCCCAGGCGATTTTCTTACTTTTACCAAATAAACCTGACTGTCATTGCTAATTATGTCGTCAGGCATATCAATGTAAACAGCCAATCTTAAATTCCCGGAATTTTTAAATAAAATAGGAGATTTAAACGTATAAGTTATTGTTTGACCAGGTAAGATTATTTGATTTACAATTTCGCGAATCTCTCTTTTGCCGTTTATACTCGCAGATACAGCAAAATTCCTTGCCGTATCGGAAAAATTGTTTTTAATGGTTATTCTTAGATTTTCTGAATAACCTGTGCATGGAGTAGTTCCGCCATTGTAAGCTACAGCGGTGTTTTGAAGATCCATTATATTGCGCACTGCTCCTCTATCACATTGTATTTTATTGCGATCGTTTGTAGTTATGTCAGACGCAACAGCCGTATCCTCATTGACGTTGTTTTGAGTTATAAAATTATCAGTTCTAAAATCCAAAGTAGATACATTTTTAAAAAAGGGCCTACCGAATGCTTCTCCCATCATATCACCTAAACCGGAAGCAGCCCAGTCTTTGAATGTGTTTTTAGTTCCCATAAGTGGATTGTACCAATATTGAATCGTAAAATTACTTACCCCATATAAATTGCGATTGAAAACGGGCATATTGGTGGTAGAACCACCATAATAAACTGGATAAACAACATAAGAATTGGTTGTGTTTATGATATTCCCATCAATGATTGTCTTCCCATTTCCAAAACCAAATATTCCATAGGTATTGTGAAATGCATTGCCGCCGCCCGTGGTTGTCAGATTGATTGTATTTTGCCTAAAAACCAAAGTATTGGTAGATGTATTGTGATAAAAACCGTAGGTATTGGTAGCACCACCGCAATTCGAAACAATGTTATTGGCAAACAAATGATCGGCTCCACTGGTTTGTGACCGAAGCGCAAATACAGATCCACTGGTAGAAACTTGGGATAAATTCAAAACCCAATTGCGTTGAACATCCATATTCCCATTGGCAGCAAATAACCCATACACTATATGATTTGTGGTAGGAGCTTGTGAAATATTATCCCTGATAATATTGTCATATATTCTATTTTTAGTTCCGCCTACAGAAAATAAATAAATTCCATAATAGGTGCCAAAAGGCCTGTTATTGATAATTGTATTTTTTAAAACGTCCTTTTTTACCCCAAAAATACAATACAACGAAAATACGTTTGAATTTGCGTTGTTTCGAATATTCTCAATGAAGTTTAATTCAATCCTTCCATTGTTACTATATCCTTCATAAATTCCTTGTCCCGATGTTGCTGAGGTGATATTTAACAACCGATTGGCTTTGATTGAAAATGGATTGCTTGTGGTTCCAAACCAATACCAAACATACATTCCATGCATGGATGCATTGGAAGAAGCTGCAACTGAACCCGCAAAAGGCAAATCATGAATGTAATTGCTATCTGCTCTAATAACTCTGCCAGTTGCATAATTGTAATAACTGTTGATTCCGCCAGAAGTAATACTTGGCAATCCAGCGCTTACGTTGGCTCTGGAAATATCATTGCCCGCGATAACCGTTCCGTTGGTATAGTATGTGTTAATACCCCAAAAGAAAAAGTTTTGAATTGTATTTTGTAAAAAAGAATTATTGCTTGCGGTTGTGGTATATGTAGAAATATTCTGAACCTCAAAAATACCATAGGCCGGACCTGGGCTATTTGAATTGGTAGTTCGCATAAGGTTATTTCTAATAATGTTAGAGAAACCGTTGGTTCCTCCACCAGAAGTAACACCTGTGATTGAAGTAACAGATGAAAAAGCAACATACGCGCCTCCAGCAGTTGAGCTTCCAGTGGCCAATGCGCTAAATTCAATCGTACAATTTTGAATACTATTGTTGTCTGCAGCATTGGCAAACCGAATTCCTTGAACATTGGTAACTGTACCTGTATTCCGAATAGTTAAGGCAGAAATTCGGATAAAATCAGCACCATTTAACAATATAGTAGCTGGGGTTGCAGAAGTACCTGCGAAAGCTACAAAATTAGAATTCCCATTGATTGTAATGGTGTTTGTAGAAGATACTCCAGTAATTACCGGAAACTGAACCGCAACCGTTTCTGTCAAACTACTTTGCACATTTACGGTAACTGCGCCAGTTACACCACCCGTAAATGCTGGCCCAGCATCTGCGCGTGAGACACCTTGCAGCGATTGCCACAGCGACTGCCAACTTCGAAAATTGGAGGAAGATGCGGCATTTGCAGCGTCAATGCTGTAAGTTCCAGACATCTGAGCTTTTACTCCCATAGATGATATAAGAACTGCATATAATAACAAATTCTTTTTCAAGTAAGC
Organism: Bacteroidia bacterium; assembly: GCA_038317095.1. Taxonomy (GTDB): domain Bacteria; phylum Bacteroidota; class Bacteroidia; order NS11-12g; family UBA955; genus JAGXTF01. The sequence continues at coordinate 7,013 of JBBQBB010000064.1, forward strand.
AAGTGGCTGTGTGTTTTTTTGTAGTTTTCTATTCATACGCTTTATTATTAGTTATGCAAATTAAGAATTTTGAAAACGCTAACTATCAATGTATTGATGTATTCTATCCATACCTTTAGGGAAATAAACCATAGGTCAATAGCATATAGGGTGAAGCGATTTCAATGTTTCACTTATCACTTATTTCAATAACTTAAAAGTACTTTTTTACAGTTTCAAAAATCACACTTGGCAGATAGCCTAAAAGCACATTACCACTGCCCTGTTCTAAGCATAACCAAAGTGCACGCTTCTATAGGCTCAATACCCTGCGATTCTAGCATTGCCTCAAATTCCGGATTCTCTGTTCCAGGATTAAAAACTACACGTGTGGGTTTTAACTTTAATATTTTATCAATATAAGGTGCTTGATTTAATTTATTTAAATACAGGGTTACTGTATCAAATTTTAAATCCCCAGGAAATTCCTTTTTTATTTCCAAATTTCCAATTTTTCCCGCATGATTGCCCAACAAATAAATTTCATGGTGATAATCCAACAACATATTGGCCGCCATATTAGAATATCTATCTTTTTTGGGGCTGGCACCCATTACAAGCACTTTTTCTTTATTCATTTCTTTATATTAATTAGAACAACTTTGGTCTACCAAAATCAACTTAGAAACATCAAATCCTTTTTCTTCGGCAATTTGCAAAAACGATTTATACTGCACTTTTTCCATCTGTTTAGACTTTGACAAAATCCACAAATACTTTCGTGAAGGATCGCCCACAAGCGCAGACATATAAATACTATCCAACGCCAAAATCCAATAATTGCCTGCGAACGGCCAAAAAAATTGCACTTTCAATTTTGCATTTTCCGCTTTATTTGGGACCCAAGCCTGTCCTTTTATTTCCTTGCGAACATTGCCTTTCTTAAAACCGGCATTTACCACATCTATTTTGCCATCTTTTCTGAGACTATATTTTGCAGAAACGCAATTCAAACTTTTTTCAAACGAATTTGGCAAACGCGCGATTTCGAACCAAGTTCCAGCATATTTTGTGATATCCACTTTTCCAACAGTTAACAATTCTTTTTCCTCGCCACAACCAAATAATGAAACCATACTCAGTATGACGAAGATAAGTTTTATTCCAAGGGTATTTCTCATTTACTATTCCCTTACAATACCAATTTTCTTACCACGCATTTCTGTAAATCTACCAACCAAGTAAACCATAGTATTAGCCGTATCTGCAATCTGTTCAAATTCCTTCCTAAAACTTGGAGCTACTGCAATTAAAAGGCCACCGCTGGTTTGTGGATCGCATAAGTTCACCATTTCCATACCTTCAACACCTTCAGTTTCCGATTCACAAGCATTCCAGTTCTTCCACGTATTGTCCGGAAAAACGTATTCTGCAATGTACTTTTCAACACCTTCAATCAGTGGTATTTTTTGAATATTAATTTCTGCAGAAATGCCGCTGCCTTTGCACATTTCTAACAAATGGCCTAAAAAACCAAAGCCTGTTACATCTGTCATAGCATGAATAGATTTATATTGACCCAAAACCTCACCCAAAACATTTAAATCGCAAGCAATTTCAATTAATTTTTTGTAATCTGCAGTGCTTATTTTTTCGCGTTTTATGGCCGTAGAAAGCACACCTATTCCCAAAGGTTTGGTTAAATAAATCAAATCGCCTTCCTCTGCTGTGTTGTTTCTTTTAATATTTTTCGCATCACAAATTCCATTCACGGTTAACCCAAAAATGGGTTCTTTTACAGCAATGCTATGACCACCAGCAATTACAATTCCCGCTTTTTCACAGATACTCTTTGCGCCTTCCATCACCTTCGCCGCCATATCTGTTCCTAGCTCATCCACAGGCCAACCCAGCAAGGCATTTGCAAACAAGGGTTTTGCACCCATGGCATAAACATCGGAGATGGCATTGGCCGCAGCAATTCTGCCAAAATCATAGGGGTCATCTACAATCGCCGTAAAAAAATCAACTGTGCTTACCAATGCATTTCCATCGGGCAATTGATATACGCAAGCATCGTCCATTGCACTATTTCCTACCAACAATTTCTCGTCTATTTGTGCCCAATTTCCACTTTTAGAAATAATCTCTGATAACACAGTCGGCGATATTTTACATCCACATCCGCTGCTGCTACTATATTGGGTCAATCGCTTTATTTCTGCTTCAGTTCCCTTGTTCATATTTAAGAAAATACTTGTTTAATTCCCCAAAATTCAAATTGTCAATGTTTATTTCCTGGCGTTTGTCTTTTTCCAATTTATCCACCGAATGGTTATACCCTTTGTCGTAATATTCCATTAAGATAGGAATCCAAATTGCATTTTCTCCCCTTTCTATTGCATCCACCGCTTGCCTCATCCGCAAATTTCCCAAACGCTTTTCCAATTTTTTTGTTGCCTCAATTAATTCATTTTTGGGCAAATTGGCATACTCTTTTTCAATATTTTTATATCGATTTTCAGAAGACAATGTTAAATTTAAAAATGGCGATTCCACCATGCAGTTTTTAAACTCCAATGGCAACATCACTTTACCAATCAACTGACTTTCATTTTCAACCCAAATGGGTTTTTGCAAATCCATTTTCCATATTTCTTCAGCCATTAAATTTTCAAAATGTTCAATGAAAGGTTGCTCAGGCATCCCTATTCCCCCATAAGTTGAGCCTTTGTGATTGGCCAATCCCTCCAAATCAAGCACTTGAAACCCTTCCAACTTCATGCGGTTTAAAATCACGGTTTTACCACAACCCGTTGCGCCGCCCATTACAATCAATCGCAATTTTGACCTTACAGTTTCATAGGTTTTGGTACGATAGTTTTTATACCCGCCCGTAATTCTACATACATCCAAACCTGCCATTTTCAACAACCATGTAAATATCTCACTCCGCATGCCACCTCGCCAACAATAAACCATTACTTTCCTGCCATTTGCCAGAGTTCCCGCCTCTTTCATCATTTCATGAAACTTAGGACCAGCCAACTCAAAACCCCTCAAAACCGCTTTTTCTTTGCCTATTTGTTTGTATAGGGTACCTACTTCTTTTCTTTCTTCATCGTTTAAGACTGGAATGTTAAAAGCACCGCAAATATGTCCCTGCAAAAATTCACTTTCACTGCGTACATCTATTAAAAAATAGTCGTCTCTTTTTGTTAAATAGTCTTCAATGCTTTGGGATGGAATCATTCTATTTTTTTACTTTATCGTGAATAGCCGTAACCACTTTGATGCCGTCTAAAGCAGCACTCATAATTCCACCGGCGTAACCCGAACCTTCAGCACACGGGTACAAATTAGACAATTGCGTATGACTCAAGGTTACTTTGTCTCTTGGTATTTTAACTGGGCTGCTGCTGCGACTTTCTACGCCAACCAAAATTGCCTCATTGGTTCTAAATCCATGCAATTTTTTTCCCAAAACCACCAATGCTTGTCGAATTCTTTCGCCTACTTCAAAACTTAAAACTTCATCTATTTCCCTAGATTTTATGCCAGGGATATAGGAACATTCTGGCAAATTATTGCTGAATTTATTTTGAATAAAATCTTCGATTCTCTGCGCCGGAGCTGTTAAATCTTTGTTTGTTTCAAAAGCTTTCTGCTCCCAAAAAGATTGATATTTCATGGCTTTTAATGGTCCATATTTATCAAATTTTACAAAATCTTTGTCGTCCACGGCAACCACAAATCCACTGTTTGCAAATTTACCGTTACGCTTGCTTGGACTCCAACCATTTACCACAATTTCACCTGCAGCAGTTGCCGCAGGGGCAATTATTCCCCCCGGACACATACAAAAAGAGAATACACCCCTACCCTGTATTTGTTCCACCAAAGCATAACTCGAGGGTGGCAAAAAAGAATCGGTTCTCTCACATTTATATTGAATTTTATCAATCAATTCCTGTGGATGTTCCATGCGAACCCCGATGGCAAATGGCTTTGCTTCAATAAGTATGTTCTCGCGATGAAACAATTTAAAAATGTCCCTTGCGGAATGGCCCGTTGCCAATACAACCTCATTAACCTTAATTTTTTCGCTATCGTTTACGATTAAATGCTGAATTTTTTCACCGTCTTTGGTTAAACCAGTAACCTTTTTTTCAAAATGAATTTCGCCACCGCATTGAATAATGGCATTTCGCATATTCTCAATAATGGCTGGCAATTTATTGGTTCCAATGTGTGGGTGTGCTTCCCAAATAATATTCTCTGCTGCACCATATTCTACAAAAGTTTGCAATACCTTTTGCACGGGTCCTCTTTTGTCGCTTCGTGTGTATAATTTACCGTCGGAATAAGTGCCTGCACCCCCTTCTCCATAGCAGTAATTGCTCTCTGGGTTTACTTGGTGACTGCGGTTCAACTCAGCCAAATCGCGCCTCCGTTCTTTTACATTTTTTCCCCGTTCAAAAATTACTGGTTTAAAACCCAATTCTATGCACTGAAAAGCGGCAAAAATACCCGCTGGACCAAAACCCACAATATGGATTTCAGGAAAATTGGTGGCGTTTTTTAACTTAAAACCTAGATCCGTTTCTACAATTTCTGCACTAGAAAAAACCTCAAATCTATAAATATAAAATGGATTTCTACTCCTGGCATCGAGGCTCCTTCTCAATAAAATTGCACTGCCATTTTGTAAGCCAGAATGCTGAATTGCTTCGGCTTTTAGTTCTTCAATATCTTGGCTATCATTTGGATAAACCCGAATTTCAATTTTCTCAGACATGCCTTAAATATTTAATCCAAGAAAAAAGTTTGCGTCTTTTTAAATAATTTGGATCCTCTTCATTTTGATAAGCTTCCATTTCGAATGAAATAGACAAATAGGCTTTTTGTTTATCCCTTTTTTTAGACAATAAATAAAAATATTCAAAGGTGTACCAAATAAAAAATGGAATTAAAAACATTTCCAATTGCTGGCGAAAATGAATTTTTTCATGCCTAATAATTTCTCCGCCCAATTCTTCTTTGGAAATCCGTGAAACAATAAATGGCCACACGGCCATCGCCGTAAATCGCTTACTCCCAAAAGTAAGCATCGAAAACAATATGGGGCTGTAAATAAAGATTCGACGAAATTACGACGAATAAACCAAAGTAATCCCTTAAATTTTTACACTCAAGCCAAAGAAAAAGCCATTTTGCAAGTATTTGGAATACGTGCTTTCGGATTTTGGAGCCCTGCGGTATTGTACTTCTAGCGCTAACCTAGAACCAAGTGTTTTATTAAATCCTGCGGCATAGAAAAAAGATTTCTCCTTAGGTGTGGCACTTCTACCTTGCGAAATAACTGCAGATCCAGCCAAACCTCCCTCGGCATAAAACCCAAAAGGAAGCTTTGCATGCAAAAATCCACCGATAGATCCTGCGTCAAAATTATTATATTGGCCAAGAACATTAATTACAGAAACTTCTCCACCCATACCCAGCCAATTGGTTAAATAATAGGTACTACGCCCTGTAGCTTGATAATGGGAAACCCCATTGTAATTTCCGAAGCCTACCAAACCAGAAAAAACAATATGCTTTTTCATACTATGCCATGCCGCATAGGTGGGGCTGGTGACCATAAATGCAATTGCAATAACGATTAGCTGCTTTTTCATATCTTTATAACGATTGGGTTTATTATTTTATTTCAAATATAAGGCCAAACTTATGAATTCTAATTTTTATGGGGTCAAAAAGCTTTCTTATCTTTGCCCCGCATGTCAGAAATAGTCGTTAGCGGAATCAGGCCCACAGGCAAATTGCACCTAGGCAATTACTTTGGTGCGGTTCAGAATTTTTTAAAATTGCAGGAAACCCAAACTTGCTATTTCTTTATTGCTGACTACCACTCCCTAACCACTCACCCTACTCCTGTCGACTTGAGCAGCAGTGTTTATCGTGTTTTGGCGGAGAATTTAGCTTTGGGCTTAGATCCAGAAAAATGCACCTTATATATTCAAAGTGATTTACCTGAGACCGCAGAATTGTATTTGTTTTTAAACATGAATGCCTATAAAGGCGAACTAGAAAGGGCGGCAAGTTTCAAAGAAAAAGTCAGGTCTCACCCAGACAATGTGAATGCAGGTTTGCTTACATACCCTGTGCTGATGGCGGCAGACATCCTTATTCACAAAGGAACAAAGGTGCCTGTGGGAAAAGACCAAGAACAACATCTAGAAATGGCCAGAACCTTTGCCAACAGATTTAATCGACTTTACAATTGCGAAGTTTTTCATGAACCTTTTGCATTCTCGCTAGGTGGCTCGTTGGTAAAAATCCCTGGCCTAACTGGTGGTGGCAAAATGAGTAAAAGCGCAGGAGAAGCAGATTCCATTTATCTTGATGAACCCGCGGATGAGTTGAAAAAGAAAATCATGAGGGCCGTTAGCGACAGTGGTCCCACAGAACCCGGCTCATCCAAAAGCCCGCCGGTGCAAAATCTTTTTGATTTGATGAATTTGGTCTGCGGCAAAGATGTGATACAACATTTCGAAAAATCACACACGGAAGGCACTATTCGCTACGGCGATTTAAAAAAGCAATTGGCTGAGGATATGGAAATATTTATTGCCCCGCTGCGCCAAAAAATTACAGATACACTCTCAAACAATGATTATGTGGCAAAAGCTGCAAAAATTGGGGCAGAAAAAGCCCATGAAAGTGCCAAAAAAACCATGCGAGAGGTTAGAGACACCATTGGTATTCGGAAATTTTGATAGATTTTCCTTGCCACTTATCCATTAAAATATCCATTTAATAGTTTTTGTCCAATTGTATCAACAACCAATTCAGCTTTTTTACTGTCTTATCATAGATTAATTGTAAACTTGCAACAGCATTCATGGATCTTACCATACTCATACCCCTTTTAAACGAAGACGAATCCTTGCCAGAATTGTACACTTGGATAAAACAAGTGTTGCAAAAAAATGGCTATTCTCATGAAATCATCTTTATTGATGACGGCAGTACCGACAATTCTTGGAAAATCATTGCCGACTTGGCTTCAAAAGATGCTTCCGTACTTGGGGTGCGCTTTCGCCGCAACTATGGCAAAAGTGCTGCCTTAAATGTGGGCTTTGGCAAAGCCAATGGCGATGTCATCATCACCATGGATGCAGACTTGCAGGATAGTCCAGAAGAAATTTCCGGACTGAGAGACATGGTAATAAACGATGGTTTTGACATGGTTAGCGGATGGAAAAAGAAACGTTACGACAATGCATTGACCAAAAACCTGCCTTCAAAACTTTTTAATTATACAAACCGCAAACTCAGCGGTGTTAAATTACACGACATGAACTGCGGACTGAAAGCCTATAGCAAAGCCGTAGTAAAAAACATTGAAGTGTATGGCGACATGCACCGTTATATCCCCGTAATTGCCAAAGCCGCAGGATTCACAAACATTGGCGAAAAAGTAGTGGAACACCGTGCACGCAAATTTGGCAAAAGCAAGTTTGGGCTCGAAAGATTTATGAATGGGTTTTTAGACCTTCTCACCATCCTTTTCATGTCCCGATTTGGCAAAAAACCCATGCACATTTTTGGGGTATTTGGCACCCTCTCCTTTCTGGTCGGCTTTTTTATTGCCACTTGGTTGCTGGTACAAAAACTGTTTCATGTTTGGAACGGCACTCCGGCACCCTTGGTTGCCAACAATGCCTTTTTTTACATCGGTTTGGTGGCTATGATCATAGGGACACAGCTATTTTTAGCGGGTTTCTTGGGCGAATTGATAAGCAGAAGTCATGCCGACCGCAATATTTATCAAATTGCCGAAACTACCGGTGAATGAAAAATAAAAAAATCATCATTGTTGGCCCGGCACACCCTTACCGCGGGGGTTTAAGTACATTTAACGAACGATTTGCCCAAGAATTGGCACTTGAAAACGAGGTTGAAATTTGCACTTTTACCCTCCAGTATCCTGGTTTCCTATTTCCTGGTCAATCTCAGTTTTCAGACGACCCATATCCAACAGGTTTAAAAATAACAAGAGCTCTCAATTCAATCAACCCATTCAATTGGATTGTTCAAGGATTTAAATACAGGAAACAAAAACCTGACTTACTTATTTTCCGCTACTGGATGCCATTCTTTGGACCTTGTTTTGGCACTTTTGCCCGCATTGTTAAAGGCAATGGACATACAAAAGTTGTAGCTATCGCCGACAATATCATTCCACACGAAAAGCGCATTATCGACAAGCCGTTTAATGCCTATTTCCTTCCCTGTTTAGATGGTGCTGTTACCATGAGTCGGAAAGTTTTGCAAGATTTGGATGATTTGCACTTTACCCAACCTCATGTTTTCAATCCACACCCACTTTACGACAATTTTGGTGAACCTCAAGATCGAAATGCCGCATGCACGCATTTGGGGTTGAACCCTAATGACAAATACATGTTGTTTTTTGGGTTTATAAGAAATTACAAAGGACTGGACTTGTTGTTGCAAGCCTTAGCTTTGGATGGGGTAAAAGAAACTGGCGCCAAGCTTATAGTTGCAGGAGAGTTTTATGAAGAGGCAAAGCCTTATTATGACCTCATAGAAAAACACAAACTCAAAGACCAAGTCATTTTAAGAACGGATTTCATACCCAATGCAGAAGTGGGCGCTTACTTTAGTGCTTGTGATTTGGTGGTACAACCTTACCGCAGTGCTACCCAAAGTGGAGTCAGTCAGGTAGCCTATCAATTTGAAAAACCCATGATTGTAACAGATGTGGGGGGCTTGGCCGAATTTGTTCCCCATGGGGAAGTGGGCTTCGTCTGCGAACCCACTCCCGAGGATATTGCAAAATATATTATCCAATTCTTCAACAATTACAAAACTGGCGATTTTAACGCTGGACTAAAAAGGATGAAAGCCAAATTCTCTTGGCCCGAATTGGTTAAGAGCATTGAAGAAGTTGCATCTCTCCCAAAATAAGGATGAGCTAGAATGCAGTAATTTAAATCATTGACATTTAGATTGCAAATTCTATCTTTCTTAATGAAAAAACTATATGTTTGCTGGAAATCATCAAGCCGCAGAAAATACGGCCACATTTTATTCATTAATCGCTTGCTGCCAACTAAATAATGTTTGTCCACAAAGATGGTTTGAAACAGTAATTGAAAAATTGCCTCAAGAAAAAATAAACAACCTGCAATACCTAATGCCAAACTCCGATTTTTGGAAATCTTAAACTAACTCATAAACCAAAGAACGCGTCCGCAAATTTATAACCCAAATTCGTAATGTAGGTATGTACTTCAGCGGGTGCTTACGAAGCAACTTCTCTAGGTCAAATATAAGATTTGCAATTTCATTTGAGAAATTTACAAAATAAAATGGATTTATTTGGATTTGTAAATTTTTTGTTTTTACTTTGATTTTCAACATAAATAAAATAAAGTATGAAAAAAATCTTATTTCTGCGCTTTGCACTTGTGCAATTGTGTTTGCTTGTCAAAAAATCGCTAAAAATAGTGGAGACGATTTGAAAGATAATCATTTAACAAACGGAGTGCCTCTTTCTTCGCCAGATATTGAAAATCAACTAAAATGGATCGCTAAAGGATATTCTAGAGTATTTGAAAACTCAACAAATAGAAATATTTGGCATAATTATTTAGCAACGAAAGACTACAATGAAGAAATTCACACAATTACCAACCCTTATTTTGTAACAACCAACTCAATTAATTTTGATAGTGAGGTTAAAAACGCAATTGATAACGATTTTCCGGGTAATGATTATATCCAATCAGTTTATTTTGACTTTAATTTAGGCAATTGCCTGTATTCTACAGGTTTGCGTCAGGTGGATAAGGACTTAAACACTAAACATTATAGAATTACTTATGTGCCCTTCAATAGTACTTCACAACCAATGGATGATGTCTATGGCTACTACATAGATTCAGCAAGTGGAGATGTCGATTCTACATTATTAACAGATGACAACTATGACGATTATGATGTCTATATTGTTTATGCATATTCTAATTGCGAAGATCGAGCAGCAGCAGCATTACCTGGTTGTGAAGCTAATGGTATTTGTGAACCTCAAAAAGGTGAAACACCAGAGAATTGTGAAGATTGTTCAACAGAAGTTGTAAATTCTGGAGAATTTACTCTCGAAGTGCTTAGTGTTACACTAAAGAAAGATAAACATATGTTCGACGAGTCTTGGATAGAGGATAAATACGAGCTGGGATGGAACTGGTTAATTGCAGAGAATAATTCTGGCGTCATATCATCCAATAGAATCTCAGAATCAGAGGATGACGCAATTCTTTTCAATAAATGGAAACGGGAACAAATTGAGCGATGCAAAGCGAACGGCACAAAATGCAAAGGTTCAGCTACTACAAAAGGACCTTTAGCAGGCACTCAACTTTACCATAAATTTGATCCAACTACTCAATCAATTCTCATCCATTTTTATGAAGCACAGCCAGCTCGCAGAGGAATGGGCTATACATTCTCACCTAAAATTAGCAAGAATCCAGTAACTTTTAGTAGCCCGTTAAGTACTTATTTTTCTGGAGACTTTGATGTAAAATGTAAGGAACAATACGGCACTTTTCACACAGAGCAAGGTCCTGGCAATAATGGGGGGGGTGTTATATATGTTCCAGAACGCAGTACATGGACAACTGAAGTTATTGGTGGTTATAATTATTATGTCATTTATAAAAATACCCCTGCAAAATCAGGAGACGAAATTACTGTAAAATTGGGCTATAAATATTAAATGAGAACAGCGCTTATACTCATTTCAATTATTATTTGTAGCTGTGAAAGAACGACTGAACTAAAATTACAAGACCAAACTGTACTCTGGGGTATTGTCGCTACTGGCAATACCCCATTTTTTGAATTTTGGCAAAGTTCAGGATCAATCACTCAAAAAGTTAACCCTAGTTCATTTATTTTGTATATGGAAGACTTGTCCGACTCAACTCACACACATTATAACATGATAAATGGATTATGCAAAGGCTTAATTATAAAACCCAATACAGTTTATAGTATAGTTTGGCATGAAGTAACTTCAAATCAATTGCATTCATTTAATAAAAAGACACCACCTGAATTCACT
>JBBQBB010000065.1:0-18089 GCA_038317095.1 Bacteroidia bacterium
CCAGCGTGAGCCAACTTCTTCATTTTTTCATTGCGCAACTGAACTCAAAACACTGTTCATACTTCTTACCGCATCTGCTGATTTAGCAAACTCCGCTTTTTCTGTTTCGTCCAATGCAAGGGTAACAATACTCTCCCAACCAGATTTACCAATCACAACCGGAACTCCGATGCAAATATCCTTTTGGTCGTATTCGCCTTCCAAAGAAACGCAACATGTAAACAATTTTTTCTGGTCGCAAATGATGCTTTGAACCAAGGCAGCAACAGATGCACCTGGAGCATACCAAGCACTGGTGCCCAACATTCCGGTCAATGTAGCCCCACCAACCATGGTGTCGGCTTTTACTTTATTCAGAGATTCTGTATTCAAAAACTGACTTACTGGAACGCCATTGTAAGAAGCCAAACGTGTCAATGGGATCATTGTAGTATCACCATGACCCCCAATTACCATTCCACTTACATCGCTAGCTGGACAGTTTAGTGCTCCACTTAAATAGTTTTTGAAGCGACTGCTGTCTAAAATGCCTCCCATACCAATAATCCGATTTTTCGGCAGTCCAGTTGATTTCAATGCCAAGTAAGTCATAGTATCCATCGGATTTGAAACGACAATAATAATTGCCTTTGGGCTGTGTTGCAAAACATTGTCGCAAACCGTTTTTACGATTCCGGCATTTACCCCAATCAATTCTTCGCGGGTCATGCCCGGTTTGCGCGGTATACCACTGGTAATCACAATTACATCGCTGTTTGCGGTTTTGGTATAATCATTGGTAGAACCACTGATCCTAGTATTAAAGCCATTCGTTGTTGCGGTCTGCATCAAATCCAAAGCTTTGCCTTCGGCAAAATTCTCTTTAATATCCAACAGCACCACTTCTGCTGCGAAATCTTTCATAGCTATGTACTCTGCACAGCTGGCGCCTACGTTTCCGGCTCCTATTACACTTACTTTTGACATGGTAGTTTGTTTCTAACGGTGCGCAAAAATACACAATTTGGCTAACATGCGTTAGCTAGAAGTTGAAATATTAAATTTTTATATCACTATTCCTGCAAGCAATATCCCAGCAGCCAAAACACACAGCAAATAGATTTGCCATTTGCGCGGTTTAGAATCAGGAATACCTCCAAGATTTGATGCATGTTTTCTGTATTTTAGATTTATTCTTTCCCCAATTTTTTGTAGCTCTATTAGCAAAGGATTATTGGGTTCTGATACAGCCATTGCCTTAATTTTAGCAATTTTTTAATCAATGTCGGGATCACTTATTTTGCCCATTGCCATTTTTAGACACCTAACTTCATATTCTATTCGTCGATTTGAAGGTGCATAAGTTGGCGCTTTAAGAATTAACAGAAGCGCTGTATTCAATCTCATCGCAGGAATTAATAAAAAAACAATATTTATGAAAAACCAAACGGATAATATTAACGGGATCTAAACGATTGTGAAATAACCAAAAAAAGAACTACCGCTAGCTACAGATTTAACCAATGCAGAAATCCTAATATAGCCTAGTGGTAGTGAAAATAAATTAAAGCCTAAAAATAGATTTGAAAATGCCGGTTTCCTTAATTCATACAATTGAAGTTTTGTACTTGCCAATTTCAGTTGTATATCCGCTTCATTGCACAAACTATCGGGTGGTATGGTATCAACGTAAATTGGTGTTTTATTAAATTCTTTACCAAATCCAGGTCTTTTTAATGTTGTTTCTAATGAATTTTTAGTTGAATCAATTCTTTTCTAGTTAAAAGATAAAGACCAATGCAATTCATAGCATCCTTTAATTTCAATTTCAGGGTTATTTTTAAATTTTTTGCCAAATCCAACCTCCACCTCATTTTTGAAGGATTGCAATTTGCATGAATAAACAGAAACGATAAGAAACACAAAAGGAATAAAAAATCTCATTTAAGTGCTTGAAACACAAATTTAGGAGCTAATTTATGCAAAAATTCATAAAATTCCATTTTCAAATCAAAACTTATATATACAGGCTATTGTAACACCATCCAACTCACTTACTTTTGCACAAATAGTACAAACCAACTAAGTCGAAACAATGAAAAACAAATATATTGATCTAATCAACCAAACTTTTTATTTCCCACAGGAAGAGTTTAAGTTAGACGATAACCAAGAACTTATGTTCCATAACATCCCGTTAAGAGAACTAATAAATCAATACGGAACACCCTTAAAATTCACCTATCTACCAAAGATATCGGAAAACATTCATAAAGCCAGAACTTGGTTTAATGTAGCCATAGCCAAAGCAGATTATCAAGGCAAGTACTATTATTGTTACTGTACCAAAAGCAATCACTTCCACTATGTTATAGAGGAAGTCCTGAAGAACAATGTACATATTGAGACATCCAGTGCTTTTGACATAAACATATTAGAAACTCTACACGAGCAAGGTTTTGTTCAAAAAGACAAGATAGTTGTATGTAATGGTTTCAAGCGTGAAGTATATATAGAGAACATTGCCAACTTGATTAACAATGGCTGGGAAAATGTAATTTCGGTCATTGACAATTACCAAGAATTGCATTTGTTGGAGGAGAAAGTTCAGGTCCCTTTTACTTGTGGTATTCGCATTGCATCGGAAGAAGAACCTAAGTTTGAGTTCTATACATCAAGATTGGGTATTGGATACAAGGATATTATACCATTTTATAAAGAACACATGAAGAAGAATAAAAACATCAAATTAAAGATGTTGCACTTCTTTATCAATACAGGTATTTACGACACTGCGTATTATTGGAATGAGCTGCATAAATGTTTGAAAGTGTATTGCGACCTAAGAAAAGAATGTCCAACCTTGGATACCTTGAATATCGGTGGCGGATTTCCTATTAAAAATACCTTAAACTTCGACTATGACTATGAATACATGGCTACGGAAATTGTTTCTCAAATTAAACAGGTATGTGTAGAAAACCAAATTCCAGAGCCTGATATTTTCACTGAATTTGGAAGTTTTACGGTGGGTGAATCTGGCGGTGCTATTTTTAGCGTCTTGGACCAAAAACCGCAGAACGATAAGGAAAAGTGGAATATGATTGACAGCAGTTTTATGACTACACTGCCTGACGCATGGGCTATCAACAAAAAATTCATCATGTTGCCTGTTAATCGTTGGGAGGAAGAGTACGAAAGGGTGCTTTTGGGTGGAATTACCTGTGACAGCGATGACTATTATAACAGCGAACAGCATGTAAACGCCATTTATTTGCCAAAATACGATGCAGAAGACCCACTTTATCTTGGATTTTTTCATACCGCGGCATACCAAGAAAGCATTGGTGGTTATGGAGGTATTCAGCATTGCCTCACCCCTGCCCCGAAACATGTAATTATCGATAGAGATGAAAATGGCGAATACTTTTTCAAACTTTTCAGCAAAGAACAGAGTTACAAAAGCATGCTAAAAACGCTTGGTTACATGTAATTTGGGCAACCGAATACTATTTTTCCTTTAAAACGGATTCAATATTGCCTAACTAAGGTTATCGCCTCAAATTATCTAATTCTGTTTTCTTGGCTCAAATTTAGCCCAATCTAATCTCATTGCTATTTTTCAAAATTTAGCTTAACTTGCGCCTACTTTATCTTATGCTTAACAAAACAGTCTCAAATATGCTAAAACCATTGTTTACAATTTTAGTGGTTTTCTCTTGTTTCCCTGCTCTTAAATCCCAAATGTCTGGTTCATATACTGTTGACAGCAGTGTATCTGCGAGCAGCACCAATTTTAAAACTTGGTTCTCCTTTTGGCGCAGTTTACAAGGTCAAGCTAGAAACGACGGTGGAAGCACCTTGGCTGGCGGAATAAGTGCATCCATATCTGTTTTGGTAAAATCAAACCTAACGGATACGAGCCAAGTTAAATTTCCAACAGTTGCTGGCACTTCATCCACAAAAACCATTGCCATTGATGGAAACGGGAAGTTTATTGCTTGCGCCAAGACTGGTGAAGTAATATCCTTTCAGGGGGCTGATTATATAACCATTAAAAACTTAACTGTTAGAAACTTAGGTACATCCGCAGCCAATGCGTCTTGCGTTCGATTTTACAATAACAGCGACTACAACACCATTGAAAAATGCACTTTGGAATTTTCTTCTATATCCACAGGTGCAACGGATGGCAGCGCTTATGTGGTATTTTGTGCATCATCAACCATTTTAAGTACAATCTCGGCCACACTAACGGGTAGCAATAATATTGTAAAAAACAACCTTTGCAGAACAACGAATTCTAACAGTCCGGGCCCAACTTTTGGCATGGCTATCAATGGAAATAATTCTGGCTATACCAGCACTGCGCACAACAATTTAATAGATAGCAATACCATTCAAAACTTTTACTATATTGCATTTCAAGCCAGCAACGGAAATGGAAATCAAATTACCCGAAATACAATTTCCAGAAGCAATGCCACATCGAAAAATTGCAATGCTGTATTGTACGGATTTAAAATAAATGGCAATTATGCAAGTAACAGGGAGTTTAAAATAAACAGCAATGTTATTCAGAATTTACCTTTCAACGGTGCAACTACTTCAGCTTCGTTTACAGATTTTTATGGCATTTATGGCACTGACAATATTGGCAATAAAAATTACAGTTTTCAAATTCAAGGCAATACAGTAAAAAACATATACGCCAGCGACATCACAGTTATGGCATACTTAAATAATTCCGATTTTTTGGAAATCACAAACAACACATTGGACAATATTAAGGGAACCAATATTCAGGGCACATTAAAAGTTTGGGAAATTACAACCGGTGATGAGTTTGTTTTTACCGGAAATACGGTTAAAAATTGTTCATTTGTTGCAAAAGAAACTTATGTCGTTCATATCGATGGCTTTACTTCTACAAAAAATGGATATAATGTAATTTCAGACAATACGATTTCATCCAATGAATTCTATTATTATGGTTATTTAATCTCCACATCTGGAGGTGACTTAAAAATTATGCGCAATCGTATTTTAAACAACATTATCAACGGAGGAAATGGAGGGTACTTGTTTGGATTGTATCCACAAGATTTTGAAAGCGCAGAAATTTATAACAATTTAATAGCTGGAAATGTGGGTGAAGATGGTGCATGTGCTATTTATGCAATTTCATTTACCGGATCTGGTACCAATTTCGAATGCCACCAAAACACAGTTTACCAAGATGGTTCTAGCATTTCAACAGGTGCCTATGACAACAATGGATTGATTCTATACCCATATTACCAAACATCAGTTAAAGTAAGTGGGAATGTCATTTATATAAAAGAAGGGGCTTCGGGTGCGGTAATTGGTGTAGAAAATATAGCCAGTTCCGCTGTGAAACTTTTTGACAATAACAGTTATTACGTAAAAAACATGGGGAGTGAAACGTGGTTTGCACCAGGTGGATCTAGTGCTTCAGATTTTACAAGTTGGGCTGCTCTTGGTTTCGCAGGCAGTGGTGAAAATTTTGTAAATCCAAATTTTGCTGATATTTCTAACAACGATTTTCATTCGAAACAATGGCTGCTGCAAAACAACGTGGTTACCTCTTCGGTGAACCCCAAAGATATAGATTTAAAAACAAGAAATACCGTGCGATCTGACCGCGGAATTTATGAAACAGCAGCAGACATTAAGGCCGTTTCTTCTACTTTTTCCATTGGAACCAATGTTTGTTCAGGAACTTCAAAAAAGATATCCTTTAAAATTCAAAATCTTTTTTCAGATACAGTTTATGATTTTTTTGTAAGTTACACTGTAAATGCTGCTAACAAAATAAGCCAGAAGGTGAGTAAAAAACTAGCACCGAATGATACAATTACCATTGCATTTAACACGGCCATTGCCTTTAACAAATGGGGTAAAAGCAGAATTGCTGTATTTGTAGATGTGCCCGATGATAAAACATCCAACGACAGTATTATTTTCAATACTACCGTGGTTCCGTCTCCAGGTGGAAGGTCTTTTTCAGCTTCTGCAAAACCAACCAAAGCCATTTTTAAAGGAACGGATCCATTTGCCATTTCCATTGTCGGGGAGCCAATTATACTCAATGTAAATTCACCAAGAGGGTATACAAATACACAATACGGCAGCAAATGGACAAACTCGGTTTATGCTTTGCACAAAAGTGGCGTAACTGTTTCTGCAGCTAATGGAACACTTTCATTAACAACGCCTTCTGGATCCACCGACAATGAGATTTCATTTAAGCTGTTAAACAATGCCTATGAAGACAGTTCAATTAAGGTTTGTGTAAAAACCACGGATTTAAGCAATGGCTGTGATACTGCTATTTGCACCAATTTATATTTTAAAAGTTTGGTTGTACCCAAATTTAGCTTTCCTGCTAAAATATGTGGAAATGACACCGCCAAATTTGTCAATTCTAGTTCTGTAAAATCTGGTGGAATGCGATTCCATTGGGATTTTGGGGTTATTGGCTCCACTACAGATACATCCAATCAGTCTGATCCTATCTTTTTATTTCCCTCCAATGGAACTTATAAAGTAAAATTAACTTGCTATACCATGCCATATGGATTTATTACATACGATAGTGCAACCGTATCTGTAAGCAATAAACCCAAAGCAAAATTTACCAGAACCAACGAATGTGAAGGAAAGGCGATTCAATTCACAAACCAAAGTACGCCAAGTGGAGCCATTCTAGATTGGGATTTTGGCAATGGCTCTAAACATGTGAGTGCTCCCAACCCCACTTACATGTATTTAGTAGCCGGTGTTTACACCGTTAAATTGATTGCAAAAGACAACGGTTGCACAGATTCTACTACCTTAAAAGTTTTTCAATTTGAAAAACCCGTACCCAGTTTTATTAAAACAAAAGGAACTTGCGACAATGAAACCATAGAATTTACAAACCAAAGTACTTTAAGTGGTGGTGGTATAATTAGCAGTTATTGGTATTTCGAAGGCGGCAATGTTATTAAAACGGATGATGCCGCTTTTAAGTTTAGCATCGGTGGAAATAAAACGGTGAAATTGGTTACAAAATCTGAATTTGGTTGCTTGGATTCTATAACGAAAACAATTGCCATTAAACTTGCACCAAAAGTGGCTTTTTCTGCAGATCGTTTTTGTTCACTGTCGACTACAATTTTTAACAATACCACGCCGCCTATTGCAGGTTTTACCTCCAATTATGCTTGGGACTTTGGTGACGGCACTTTTGGATCGGCTATGAGCCCTACCCATACCTGGAGCAGCCTTGGACCAAAATATATTTCATTGACGGTAAATGTAACCAATGGCTGTGCTGATAAATTAACTTTAGATGCATCTGTTTTGGTAGAGCCTAAGGCTGCATTTAAACACAGCGGAACCATATGCTCTGGGGGTAATGTTCTCTTTGAAAACAATACAACTTGGGCTCAGGGGGATATTGAATATTTATGGAATTTTGGGGATGGAAAAAATAGCACTATAGGAGACCCTCAACATATTTATACTGCATCTAAAACCACAACTTACTTTGTTTATTTAATAGCGTCAATCAAAGGCGGATGCGCGGATTCAATAGCCCAATCTGTAACAGTGAATGCATTGCCAAAAACATGCAGCTTTATTGGCACCCCAGATTATGCTTTCGGTTACTATGGTATGAAATTAGAACCCACAGATAATGCAGGTACTCCAGGTGCAGAGTCTGGGATCAGTTATTCATGGAATATTACAACCTTAGGATTAAGTTCAAATGCTACACCTACTGTTAATTTTTCTGCCGATGGAAGCTATTCGGTAAACATGTGCGCAACAACATCTAGTTCTCCCAAATGCAGCTGTTGTACTACACAGATTGTAGTAATGAATCGTGCCAACCTCCGCAATCAAAAACTACAAGAAATTGCATTGTATCCAAATCCAAACGACGGTAATTTTAAATTAAAATTTAACCAAGACTTTGGAAAAAGAATAGACATTTCTATTCTTTCTGCATCTGGCACTATTGTTAAATCATTCTCAACTTTCAATGATGGATTAATACAACTAAATGCTGGCGATTTAGCAGATGGAATATATGTTGTAAGTATTGTTTCTGAAAGTGGAAAATACAATGCATTTTTGGAAGTAAGAAAATAAAAATAACTACAGCTATTTTATATTTTTTTCAATTACTTTTTTATACCTTTTTGTCGCGGGTTTTTGCATTTCCAATTGCATTAAATAATCTCGTTTATAGCCATCGGTTGTGTACTTAATTCCACCCATGGAACCAATAAATGCAGTTTGATAAACGATATATATTGGAATGATTTCTGCTGCTTGAAAATATTTATTTTCTTCTCTCTTATATTTACCAAAAAACAAAGAATCGCGGTTGATATTTGCCATTTTCCATTTTTTAATAAGTTCCTTATCATGCTTTGGTTCTAGCTCAGCCGCCAATAGTATCTTATCAAATTCATCTTTCTTGGCAAAAGAACTGATAAATTCAGCCATTTCGAATGGCTTCTCAAGTCGCATGCAGCCATGGGATATATGCCGATCCTCTAAACCGAATACCCACTTCACATTTGTATCGTGCATATAAATACTAAATGGATTGTAAAAATGAATCACTATTTTTCCCAGAGAATTTTCGCCGCCAGAAATTTGCTCAATGCTATATGGAAAATTAGAACGGGTAATGCGACTCCAATCTACCGCCCATGGATTTATCGCATCTCCATCTCTATCTTTCAATATATAATTGTATTTTGCCAATACCCCTGGATTTGATTTTATCAATGGCAAAATTTCTTTCACTGCAATATTTCTAGGTACATACCACACTGGATTTACTACAATATGGGTAACTTTAGCTTTAAACAGTGGCGTTTCCAAATTGTCTGGAGGTACTATATTGCTCCCTCTTTCTTTGCTCGATTTTAATTTGCGATAGTATTCTGCATTCCTATTGGTGCCAGAGCAAATATTCATATCCAATTTAAGTGTGTCTTGTTTATATGCGTACACCCTATTTTCAGCTAGATTGGCCCATATTTTTGTACTCTCATTCACAGGCCCCAACCATCGCCATCTTTCCAATGTACATTTTAGACGCAAAAGCATGGTTCTTTTACTAATATTTAATTTGGCAATTGTTGCCTCGTCCAAAAGGCTGCTTGCAGGCAAATTTTGCGCAATTCGGAATCGTTTTACTGCCAATCCCAATTCATTTGAATAAATTGTTTGGTTCTTAAACGCCGTGTCTGGCCAGTTTCCATATCCCCAAAGCATTAACTTTTTAGAAATAGCGTTCATTGTTTTCGCAGCTAAAGTATCTCCTATTTGAATGGGCTTTTTAAAGCCCAGCATTGTTGAATCCAATGCACCTTTATACAATAAAAGTCGCTGATATTCTGCCTGTAATTTAGTGTAAGGATTAAATTTGGGAAAAGCATTTTGAATTGCTTTTTCGGTAGAATCATGCTCTATCAATCTGCTCAAATTTCCGCAAGGCCTTCTCGGCAGTACATCTATGCTACCAGTATATCCTGGGTCTACTCTACCACACGATAAGTCATGATACAGACCAAGTGTTGCATCTGCAGAAAGTACAACCAACATGGCAATTTGTTTGTATTGGATGATTTCCCCCGAATCAAGTAAACCTTTTTTTAACAACAGGTTGGATTGATTCAAATAACCAAAGTGGTAAAAATGGGGATCCAAACCATGCATACTTGCCCTGTTAATATTTAATACCAATTTTGACAACCATTGTTTGAGTATGAGTTTTTTTAGCCATTTTTCCGACTTTTGAGCATTTCTAAATGCGCAAAATATGCTATCGCTAAAGTTTAAATAATAGCCATTTAAAGTTCCAGAATCCGATATTAGATTCAAATTATAGGTGATTTGTGTTTGAAGTTTTTCATAATTAATTTCCTTTAACAGACGCCTTTCTGCCAGAGGAACATTCACAACTCTATGGCATGACATGTTCATGCAAAAAATTGGGAGGTAAAACCAAAAGATGCATTTAGACAAATTTATAGAAATTAAAGGTTTATTCAACGATGGTGCTGTTATTAAAGTAACTTATCCTTAAATTTATTATACAACCATGATATCACCAACAAAAGCAGTCCTGTTATGATATACAGCGCTATTTTTGGTCCTCCACCCAATCCAGTTGTATCAAAAAACAACACTTTTAACAATGTAAATGCAAATAACACAATGGCCCAAATTCGTAAGTGTTTAAACCCCCATTTTATACCCAAATATACGCAGGCTACTGATAAAAATGCCAAATATAAACTTACGATATATCTTCCTTGTATCTTCCAATGGTTTATATCAATCAAATGGTTGATTTCATTCCAAAAATATACAATAAGAAAAGTAAAAATCAACAAATGAACCCATATTGTTGCTAATTTTAAGAACCCTGGTTTGGTTTTACAAGTTTTCATCAAATGGTATATACTTAGCGTTGAGAAGGCCAAACCTATATACCGATTTAAATTGTGTGCTGGAACAAAGTTACCTGCAGCAGTAGAGATCTCCATAATATCCGCATTCCACAAACCCAATGTTAAAAAAAGCAACACCAATGCAAATTGCATTACAAAAACTACCCATTCTATCTTACCTGTGAGTGATTTTATATTTACCCATAGTTGAAAAATAAGTACAAAAACAAAAGAATAAATAAGCAGCCAAAAAGCAATAAATTCCTGTGAAAATATTTGATACACATCCCTAGTGTAATTGGAATACAACCCATATTTGATAAATATTTGTGTTTCAAAGAAAAAAGACAAATACCCGATAACAATTAAAAAAACCGATAAGAGTTTATTCATAGAAATGACACTGGTTGTGACATTATCTTCAGGATATTTAGTAGCGGTCCAATTTGAAAATCCGAGCATTGCGCAAAAAAACAAAGAGGATAAAAACCGGATATGGTAATAAAATTTACCCTGCGCAAATAATACAATATCTGACTGGGAGTAGCTCATCATCCAATCTTGTAGCAAACTTATTGCAGACAAATGAAACAAAACCAAAGCCAATGTTTTAAATAAGTTAATGTTATTTTTTCGTGCCAAATAAAACAAAATAGATGCTTCTACAATCCACAACAACGTAACCCAATTTCCATCAAATTGCACAGGAATAGTAATGGTTAAAAATGAAATAAACAACGCCCCGGATAAATATAACAATCCTTTATCCAATCTTTGGGTTTTAAAAACATAGAATGCCAAACCTAAATGTGGGAGTGCATGAAGCAGCGTAAAGATACCACTGTACATTTGATACATTTGGTGATTGTTGAGCATCAATTTGCCCATGGAATATGCAACAAAAGAATTGAAGAGAATTAAAATTACATGGACAGGATCTAACGGCTTTTTGCTATGGAAGTGATAGGCAATAAGGGCAAAATAAAAGGTTAAAAAATAGATCGCAGAAAAAGTTAAACATGTGGCCAAATATGAGTTTTCATCTATATTCAATAAACTTAAATATAGAAAAACACCCCAAGTAAAAATAAATGAATTGACAAGTATGGGTTTCCAATTTCTATAATAGGCCAAAACCAATATGCCACAGTTAATTAAACCCATATAGGAAAACAGAAACAAAACATTGCCAGAGTTGTTGCTTAATAAAAATGGAGTGAGGTATGCGCCAATAAGGCCAAAATGGGCAATGATTTGTAAGTTAAAAAACAATGCCAACCAAACAGCAATTGCTGTCAATAAAAGCATAATCACAAAAGCCACAGGTTGTGGAATCATGTTGTAATAAGCATACGCAGCAAAGGAAATTAAATACAATATGGCTAAACCTGTAGAAACCAAACTGGCTCCAAAGGCATTGTATTTTGATTTCAATTTTAATCCAAAAAAAACAAATGTAACACCCGATAGCATTGATAAAACAACCCGCATTAATGGGCTTAACAAACCATTGTCTATAGAAAATTTAATGCCCAAAGAAACACCTATAATTAGAATAACGATTCCTATTTTGGCCGAGATATTTTCTCCAATGAATTTCTCCCAGTTCCTTTGTGCTGGAGACTCAACCGTTTCAATAGGCGGGTTTTGTGCGTTTACTGGAGGCAAATCTGCCGTTTTCGGGTATGGAATTTGTGCTTTCTCTAAAGTTCCGGTTATGGGTTTATTTGCCATATCCGTTTCTGGTATTTCAATCACATCCGGTGCTTTGTAATTTTTACTTAGCGCAATAAAATCTGATTTTAACCCTTGAATATCATTAGACAATGCCTCATGTTGTTGCATCAAAGCAAGGATGCGATCCTTTATTTCCTGCAAATTGGTTTCCATAGCATTGGGTATATATGCGCAAATTAGACAAATTTATTTATTCTGGCATAGAAAATCAGAATAATTCTGTTTTGCAATTAGGGGGAAACCATCTTGCCTTTTTTCAAAGAGGCATTTGAAGATACAAGCCATAGGCCGGCAAAGCACAATGCAGCATTTAATAAAATCAACTCAAAACCAAACTGATATCCTCTTAACCAATCAGAACTATTTGCAGTAATTGCCCAACAAATTGCTGGTGCGGCGATACAAGGCACCCAAGACCATTTGTCTTTTAAATTCCGTCGGGTTAAGAACCCAAAAGCATATAACCCTAGCAAAGGTCCATATGTATATGTAGCCGCTTTAAACAAATTACGGATTACAGAATCGTCGTTTAACATTCTAAACAGAACAATAACCAGCAGCAACAAAACTGCGAATGAAATGTGAACGATATGGCGTACATTTCTTTGCCTCAACTCTCCCATTTTTTCATTCTTTTGTATTCTTAAAAAGTCGAAACAAAACACAGTAGTTAAGGCTGTTAAAGCACCATCCGCACTCGGATAAGCCGCACTAATCAAACCAATTAAAAAAATCAAACCCGGCACTATTCCCAAGTATTTTAAAGCAATTGTAGGAAATAATGCATCTGTATTTTTGGGATCAATTGCAATTCCCTTTTCATTGGCGTACCAAATTAAAGCAGCACCTAAAATAATGAACAAAAAATTAACCACTACCAGCACTGTAGTAAAAGTCATCATGTTTTTCTGGGCTTCTTTGATGTTTTTACAACTCAGGTTTTTCTGCATCATTTCTTGATCAAGACCCGTCATTGCTACTGCAATTGCAGCGCCGCCTAAAAAGTCCTTTAGGAAATAATTTTTATGCAAAAAATCCCAATTAAACAAGGATGTTTTACCCGTTTGTAGCAGTACATCTGTGAAACTTTGGCCAGCACTTTTCACACCTATACCCAAACTATGCTCACACCAAACCAACCACAATGTAAAACCCAGCGCCAGAAGCATAAATGTGGTTTGCAAAGTATCCGTCCATACAATGGTTTTTACACCACCCTTGTAGGTGTAAAGTAGAATTAAAACCATGAACACAGCCACAGTTGCATAAAAAGGAACATGCAAAGCATCGAAAACAAAAATTTGCAATACGTTGATGACAATGAACATGCGAAAAGAAGCACCAATAACCCTACTTAAAATAAAAAAGGCGCTGCCAGTGCGGTGGCTTATAGGTCCGAAGCGCTGACCCAAATATCCGTAAATACTTGTTAGTTGTAATTTGTAGTACACAGGCATTAAAACATATGCTATGATGATATAGCCAAAAATATAGCCAAAAACAACTTGCATATAGGTAAAATTCTTATTGAATACATCACCAGGTACACTCAAAAAGGTAACTCCGCTAAGGCTTGCCCCTATCATTCCGTAGGCCACTAACCACCATTTGGAGGAACGCGAGCCAATGAAATAGGCGTTATTGTCTGCCTTACGGCTGGTTAGCCAAACGATGAAAAACAATAGAGCACTGTAAGCCGCAAAAACGGTAAGTAGTAGCGTTGGGGACATAGAAAATTGATATTTTAAGGAGTATTAATGTGTTAGGAATTAAATGTTGCTAAAAAACTGACAACTAAACTGGTTATAAGAAATTTAAGCTTCAGTATTAGTTTAGGGGTAAGCTCCTTAATCAACTTTCAATATTAGTTTGGATATTTATAAATACCAAACACAATTATTTGGCCACTTTATCAGGTAATCCAAAAAAAGTTCAACATGTTAAACCATAAGCCAAATTGAAAAAAGATTAGAACCTTTTGGAGGTTCGATTTACTATTTACATAAACTTAAAAATGCTATTTAGTAAAATACAACCAATTACTTCGTATTTTTTATTTTATAGTATTTTTGAACATTGATAAATCTATCTGGCTCCGCAAATCTTGCCAGTTTTACCGAAAATGAAATTGAAAATTGATCAATAGATTGATCGTACATTTTTTTTATTCGTTCTTTATGCAATTTGCAATCACTATAATACATTTCGGCGAGTAGTAACTTAATTTTAGGAGTGCTGCAAATTATTTTTTCATGGTAGGATATAACTTTATACTTATGTTTATATTTTCCGATAACTATAAATGAATCATTTTTTGAAAAATCTGTCCAGGAATTAAAAAAAGTATCCTCGTACAAATTTAGTTCTAAAATTGTCAGCTTTTCTACACTTAAGGAACTTGTAAAAAGTGATAGTAAAACGCAAATTATGATAATACTCGCCAATCTCATGCTATTTCCAAATATTTTTTTGTTGAATAGAAATTAATTCCCCTTGTGAGGGTTTGGAGTTGTAAAATATCATGTTTTCATTTTCCCAAGCAACAAACTGATTGGACTCTACTCGAACTTTAATCATTGTTGTATCAAAGTTTGTCCAATCTGTTGTGCGTAATAAATAATACTCCGCGTTTTGAATAGTCAAAATCATATGCCGATTACCTAATCTAACATACCCAAGTACAAAAAACATATCATTTTGTTGATGAAGCTGGGGTAAATTTGCCAAAATTCCCCTTGGAATTTGAATTTTACCAAGTTCAACACAAGTTAAACAAGGTAAGCGCTTTGCCGAATCACCTGTGAATAAATAGGGGAAAATACTGTACATTTTCATTACACTATCAACCTCAAAAATACCCATGTAAGTATTTTCAGCATCGTATTCATAAAATAAACCGGAAGGGATAAGATCTTTAATTGGTTTAATAAAATTTATACTATTCTCTTTAAACTCATACTCACCTCTGAATATTGCTGATTTTGAATTTGATACAATGCTTTTATTAATACAGTAAGATTCAAATTCGTTTGAATGTTGCATACTGCGAATTGGATAATCGCCATAATTATAAAAATCAGTATCATTAGAAGCATTATGATAATACCACATGAAGGTATCCGATTTCAAGTTAAGTACCAAATTACTGGATCTAATTTGATAATTTGAATCCCCTAATAAGATTACAATTTGCATATTTCCAACTATAAATATATTTGTATCCGAAGCTACAATATCCATTGGAATAAACTCATCTGCATCTGCATAAAAACTGCTTCCCTTTCTAAGTTCGTTTCTAAACGCTAGGGCTGAATTCACTAAATGCGTATCATTTTTATAGTGTTTTTTATAAATTAATTCGTACTTTTTGTCAATATACTTTCCAACATCAATCACGCTTTCCGTTCCCGTAATACCCTCTAATTTAACTAATTTTGATGTACTATTCGAAACAAAATAATAATTTTTATTAAACTTTTGACATCTATACTTGTAGATATTATTCAGTAAATTAGATTTATAAATTACTTCATTTTTTGTTAAACTGGCTAATTCCTTTGAATCTACTACTTCTTTGCCTGTATAATATTCCCATTTCCTTATTAAATTACCATTCAATAATAAACCAAGTTGGTCTACAGCTAATTCGCTATGATTAAAACGAGATGTATTGAATTCCATTTTCCAACCCATAATAATCCAATTGTGAAAATATTTCATTAATCTTTTCTTCTCGCCAACATTTATGTCTGGAAACAATAGAAGTTGCGAATTTACTTTAATTTTATCATTCGATACGGTTGAAAGATATTGATTAATATTTGGAGGTGAGAAAAAATTGACACAATCGCCTATTCTACCTTTAAATATAAAATTATAAATATTAGTATCTTTTTTTTCTATCTGACCATTGCTGTTTTTAATATAAAAACAGATAATTGCAATAAGAAAATAAATATGCAACTTTACTCCTAGATGCATTTTTAGTTTAGAATCCACAAAAATCATTTGAATACATGTCATACATACCAAAAACCCTCATTTTTGCGGAACACAAGTCGCCACTTGAATTGCTGTAATTTCGAGCAGTTCCTAGATATGTGACTGGACCACACAAATTACCATAAATAGCCATCCAAAAGCCGCCTCCGTAAATATTTGTTGGAAACCATACTTGTGTAGTCGAGCAAGAAACCCCATTTGCTGGGATTAAGTCATTACAAGTAGTATCATTAGCTCGTAATATTGTTTCAAGTTCAGCGCTTAACGGCTCAACAATGATTCCCCCCACAAAATCAATACTTCCATCTGCTAGAAAAGTAGTCCCATTTAGTCCATGAACCTCATATGTAACTCCATCTACCACTTTTAAAACTTTTGCAACTTGTGCAACCAAACTAGTCAAAGGTAGTAAAAGTGCAATTATTATTGCTTTTTTCATAACGCAAAGAAAGAAAAAAAAACGAGACCAATGTCATATAAATGCAATATTTTCAAGAAATGCTTCGTTAAAACGGCAATTGAATTATATAGGGGTTGCTGAATAACTCACAATAGATTGATTTATATATATTTGCATACATTTAAACGAATAAACATGCAAGGTAAAATTACATAAAAGCCAATAAAATCGAACAGAAGGCTTGCATTTGCGCAAAAATACATAAGTCCCAATCAATTAATTTTAGATGGATTTAGGACCCCATTCGAGCATCAGTTAACCAAGGAGAATAGATGGGTTAAACTTTCTGGGTTAATGCCATGGGATAGCGTTATTGGTATGTACAATAAACAGTTTACTTCTACGGAAGGCAGACCACCTATAAACGGGCGTGTGGTGATAGGTGCTGTAATTATCAAACAGATTCTTAATCTATCTGATAGAGAGACTGTTTCTCAGATTCAAAAAAATATGTTTATGCAATATTTTTTGGGTTATTCGAGCTTCACAAATGAACCTCCTTTTGATGCAAGCTTGTTTGCGGACATTCGAGAACGATTAAATTTATCAATCACAACAGCCATTTCAGAATTGGTTATGGCTCATAACGTCAAACTGTCTAATTACTCAAACCAAAGCCCTGAGAATTGCATGGTTGAAAAATTTTAAAGATAAGTAGCCAATTGTTTGTGTATGTTTGTGGAGTATTTAGACAGACTGAAGTTACAGCCAATGCCTTTGACAACGTTTTGACTAAAAATAAAATATTCCATAAATAATTTGCATTTATCTCATTTATGACTTTGATTTGTGTAACTAAAAGTTAAACAAACCAAAAATATGAAGATAATAATAACCTGTAAAAGCGCTATATTAATCCTTTTAATCTTAACTGGAAACATATTATTAGCACAGACAACTGTTGTAGGCGGCTTTAAAAATAGGTTGGGAAACATAACCTCCACAAAAGCCACTACAGACAGTGCAATGGGTGTGGGCACACCTGCACCTAATGGGAAAATGGAAGTTTTATATTGCCCACTATTTGGCCAAGACCACAATGGATTGGTTGTTACGAAACAGGATTGCAACGCAGGGCAGCTATTTGCAAATTATGACGGCCACTTTAATGATGTAATTGCCTTTGGCGGAATTGGCGGAACAACTACCGAACCTTCCTTTTATCCATCGCCAGCATCTCCTATTCATTTATATACTTCAAACACACCTTTAGGATTTCCCTTAGCTACCATTAACAACAACCTAAACCCAATTTTTTGGGCAAGAGTACAAACTCCAGTTAATAACATAACAACAAGTGGGGACGACAGCCGATTTATTGTATTTCCTGACGGCAGAACGGGTATTAACATAGCAAACCCACGTTGTGCGCTAGATGTTAGAAGCTATGGTGTAAATAAACCTGCTGCTATTTTTGGGGTTAATGC
>JBBQBB010000066.1:0-16430 GCA_038317095.1 Bacteroidia bacterium
CCAAATAGCCCACCTTGGTTTTGGTTTCTTTTACTGTTTTTAATCTATTTATTTCGGCAGCGGTTAATTTATACACCCTGCCATCAGCAAAAACAGTGGTTGCCACATTCAAATAAGCATAATTTAAATTATAAATGCCGCAGATGGCGGCGAAATGGCTTACCCTTCCGGTAAACGGTTTCATGAATCTTAGTTTGTTTGTAATCATATACCCTTCTATTTAGTTAAGGTTCATTTCATACCGCCAATTTGCAGAAACGTACTTTTACAAATATATCTAATAAATATTTGTAAAATGCAAGCTTTGGTGAAAATATGACAAAAGTATCTTGGATTTTATATAAAAATCATTTCTGCCGCATCATCTATAACGCACAAATACACCTAATTTTGCACCTCTTTTTTAAAGCTGAAAACTTCCGAAAAACATATAGACCAAGGGGTAATTGAAGTAATTGGTGCCAGGGAGCACAATCTTCAAAATGTAGACCTCGTTATTCCTAGAAACAAGTTGGTTGTTTTTACTGGCCTGTCTGGCTCTGGTAAAAGCAGCTTAGCCTTTGACACCATTTTTGCAGAAGGGCAACGGAGATATTTGGAAAGTTTCAGTGCTTATGCCCGCCAATTTATTGGCGATATGAAACGCCCAGATGTTGATAAAATAAGCGGTCTTAGCCCAGTTATTAGCATAGAACAAAAAACCGTAAGCCGCAATCCCAGAAGTACGGTTGGAACCGTTACAGAAATATATGATTTTCTGCGCTTACTGTATGCAAGGGCTGGAGAAGCTTATAGTTTTGAAACTGGAGAAAAAATGGTTCGGTTTACAGAAGAACAGGTTTTGCAAACCCTTTTCGACAAATTTATTGGAACCAAAATTACCATATTGGCACCGCTTGTAAAGTCAAGAAAAGGGCATTACCGTGAACTTTTTGAACTAACAAAAAAACGCGGATACAACAAAGTACGGGTGGACGGGGAAATTGTAGAAATTAAAAATGGATTGCAATTAGACCGGTATAAAATACACGACATTGAAGTTGTTGTAGACCGTGTAGAAGTGAATCCACTCAATCCCACCAGATTGACTGAAAGTGTGAAAACCGCCATGAAACTTGGAGAAGGGCATTTGCTCATTTGGGACGATAAAAAAGCGCATCCATTTTCAAAATTTTTGATGGATCCAATTTCGGGCATCAGTTACGACGAGCCTCAGCCCAATTCATTTTCTTTTAACTCACAATACGGTGCTTGTAAAAAATGTGAAGGCCTGGGTGAACTTGCAGAAATTAACCTGGATTTTATTATACCAGACAAAACACTAAGCATCAATAAAGGCGGAATTATTCCCATTGGGGAATTGCGCGAAAACTGGACATTTACCCAATTGCGTGCCATTGCCAAACATTATAAATTTTCTTTGGCCGACCCGATTTCTAAAATACCCAAAGAAGCTTTGGATGTTGTTCTCAGCGGCTCCGACGAAAGCATACCTGTAGAAAGCATAGATAGCAACGGCAAAAAAACCAAATACAATACCACATACAAAGGCGTAATTCATTATATCAGTGAAAATTATTTTGAAAGTGAGGACGATAAATTGCGCCAATGGGCTGAAGAATTTATGCACCAACAACCGTGTCCAGAATGCCATGGGGCGAGGTTAAAAAAAGAATCACTCGCCTACAAATTTGCCGATAAAAATATTTCAGAATTGGCCAATTTAAATATAGATGTATTGGGCGAATGGTTTGAAAAATGTGAGAAAAAATTAAACGCAAAACAAAAGATTATTGCTACAGAATTGTTGAAGGAAATTCGACAACGTTTGTCTTTCTTAAATGGCGTTGGCTTGGGTTACCTTACACTCAATAGTCCGGCTAGAACCCTAAGTGGTGGAGAAGCACAGCGCATTCGATTGGCCACACAAATTGGAAGTAAACTGGTAAATGTTTTGTACATTTTGGATGAACCCAGCATAGGGTTACACCAACGTGACAACGAAAAACTGATTGAAAGTTTGAAAGAATTGCGCGATTTGGGCAATACTGTTTTGGTCGTAGAACACGACAAGGACATGATGCTTGCGAGTGACTGGTTGGTAGAAATTGGTCCCGGAGCCGGCATGCACGGAGGCAAAATTGTGGCGAGTGATACGGTAGAAAATTTCCAAAAGAGCAATGCCGAAACTGCCAAATACCTAACAGGCAAAAGTGAAATTGCGGTGCCAAAAAAACGCAGAAAACCAGGCAAGGAAAGCATTGTATTAAAAGGTTGTAGCGGCAATAATTTAAAAAATGTAGAGGCCCATTTTCCTTTGGGTATTTTTACTTGTATAACCGGTGTAAGTGGCGGGGGCAAAAGCAGTTTGCTAAATGAAACCCTATACCCCATTTTACAAAACCATGTTTACCGCACCCACTATCGTCCGTTGCCGTTTAAATCAGTAACAGGGCTAGAATATATCGATAAAGTAATAAGAATTGACCAAAGTCCCATTGGTCGAACTCCGCGCAGCAATCCTGCAACATACGTTGGGGTTTTTACCGACGTACGCGCCTTATTTACCGAATTGCCTGAAGCCAAAATTAGGGGTTACAAGCCTGGCCGTTTTAGTTTTAACGTAAAAGGTGGAAGGTGCGAAGGATGCGGTGGCGGCGGTATGAAGGTAATTGAAATGAATTTTCTCCCAGATGTGGAAGTGCTATGCGATGTATGCCATGGGAAAAGGTACAACAGAGAAACATTGGAAGTGCGATATAGAGGAAAAAGCATTTGTGATGTTTTGGAAATGAGCATTGAACATGCGGTTGATTTTTTTGCCCATATGCCGCATATACAGCGAAAAATCAAAACCATGCAGGATGTAGGGTTAGGTTATATTACTTTAGGCCAAAGCAGCACCACACTGAGTGGCGGAGAAGCCCAAAGGGTAAAACTAGCCACAGAATTAAGCAAGCGCGATACAGGAAAAACACTTTATATATTAGACGAACCTACCACAGGCCTGCATTTTGAGGACATTAGGCAATTGTTGCAAGTATTGCAAGAATTGGTAGACAAAGGAAATTCTGTGATTGTAATTGAACACAATATGGATGTAATAAAAGTGGCAGACCACGTGATAGATTTAGGCCCAGAAGGCGGCAATGGCGGCGGCCATATTGTATGCGTCGGCACACCTGAAGAAGTTGCCAAAGTAAAAGAAAGCCACACGGGTAGATTTCTGAAGAAGGAGTTGTAAACAGTTTCTAAACCAATTTGGATTTTATTTGCATAAAAAAAGCCCCGTTTCCGGGGCTCCTTAAATATATTTATTGAACAATCAATTCAATTCAAAAGTATTCTTTTGTTTTAGCAAACCACGAGCCCAAAGCTCAGTTGTGTATTTGCCTTTCTTCATTTTACCGATGGTACCTGTTGGTGGGTAATACCATTTTACTTTGTGCATTTCACCATCAGAAATGATGGTTTGCTTCAATGAAAACAATTTAGACTTGTCGGCCAATGCTGGATTTGTGCAAAGCACTTCACCTTCTGGACCAATGATGCGAATGGTTACTTCTTCTTCCACCGGTTCGCGAATCAATGGATTGTCCAAAACATCAAAAGAAATTTTTAATTTTTCAACGCCTTTGCTTTTAAAAGTTTCAACCTGTTGGTCACCTTTTTTAGCTATGCCTGTGCTTAACAATGTGCCATATTGTGGAAATGCCCCACGAGAAATACGGTCTCTCATATCTGCACCTGCTTCTTGTTCTGATTTTGCTTGTGCTTCAAAAGCATCTCTTTGTTGGGTTATCAATGCCAATTGTGATTTTAAATCATCAATTTCTTTTTTACTCGCCGCTAGCTCATCCCTAAGTTTAGAAATTTCTTCCATATCCTTTTTGGTTGGTTTTTGCCCTTTGGCTACCTTTTCGGTAACGGCTGTAGTTACAGCACTTGCTTTTCCCACTTGGGATTGAAGTTCTGCAATTTTAGCACGCAATTGTGCAATTATGGCATCTTTTTCAGGAGATCCAGATCCAGATCCGCCACCGCCGCCGTAACTTGCTTTTGGGCGCTTTTCCAACTCTTCAATTTTACTTGTTAAACGGCTGTTTTCTTCTTTGTACTGGCCACTTTCTCCAACCATTGAGTTCAATGAATCGGTCATGATTTTAAGCTCTTTTTGTAGGGAATCACTCATTAGAGTTACTTCTGCCAATTCTTTAGAACCTTTGGAAGTTTTGGAATTCTGCACAAATTGATAAGCGTTGTATCCAAGGGATCCTGCCAGTAATACTCCAAAGATTGCAACTAATACGTTTCTGTTCATAGTGGTATTGAATTTGTGCAATATTACAGTAAAAATCCGTAATTATTCAAACGCAATTACAAGCGTCTTATAAAAGCGACATTTTCACCAGGATTGCTTTTGCTTGCGAAGGTGTAATTCCCATGGCAATAATTCTTTGTTTTTTGTCCAAAAGAATGCCAATGGGAATTTCATGAATCATCAATTTTCTATTAACCGCATTGGAACTAAACCCTTGAAGAATTTGCGTATTGTACCTCTTGTTATACCGATGCACATATCGGCCGCTGCCGCCAAAGTTGAGCCCTAAAACTTTAACTTCCTTCCCTTGATGGTTGCCAAGCCAATGAAAATCTGCGCTATCCTTGAGAAAATCATTAGCCCCATCGCGCCACAAATAAACAAATACATAGGATTGGCGAAGTTTCCTAATATTTAGTTGTTTTTGAGGCTTGTATGCCGTGCAGTATTTGAACCTTGGAATTTTTTGGCCCAAATTCAATGAATTTTTCATCTTTGCTGCAGAATCTCTATACAAATCGATAAAAGTTCCGTCTTGGTTTATGTCTTTTAACAGATAAGCACAATTGTTCCATTCTAGGTAGGTTTTGCCTTTATCCACAATTTGAACCCCTTGTAAATTGTCGAAATGGCCATGATAATCAGCAATCATTGCCACATCAATCCCAAAATCATTATACTTACCATTACAATTCACATCTTTTATGGCAATTGAAAATGAGTCGTTCCCATTTTTCCAGCGACCCGCAACTACGTTCAATCGTTTCTCGCGCAACGAATTCCCGGTGCCAAAAAACAAACGTTGGCCTTTTACTTTGTTTATTTCTCCATCATTTAAACTGCAATACAACGGAAATTTATCTCCGGGAAAATGCTGCACATAAACTTGGTATGGGTAGCTCCCTTGGCCAAATGTAAGTACAACTCCATGTTTATTTGTTAACGTATCCGGATCCCCATCGTCCGTTAAATCTAGGTTGTTATTTTTGTCTGTCCATATCAGCGTCTCATAAAATGTCCAACCTGGATTTTGAATGGCAATTAATGTATGCGCTTGAGAAAACCCCAAAGGGGCAGAACCGTTAAAAACCCATGCATATCCGTTTCTAAACTTTAGGTCAAAAGTTGGCCTTATTGCTTTTTTCCATTCCGTTTTATTTTCTGCATTGGCTGCAGACAAATCCAAAGGGTTAGCCACACTATCGCTATTAAACGCGAAAACAGGAGTGGCCATAATCAACTTATTGTATTGGCCATCTTCTGCCCTTTCTGTCAATGGGAGGTGGATGTTTTGGGCCGATAATAATCCCAAACAAAAGACAAAAGGAATGCAAATTCCAATTTTCAAAGACTGCATTCCAAATACACTTCCCATACTTAGATTACCGCAAACAACGAACCACCATTACGCCAACTGCGAACAAAAACATAAGTATGGTTATTCTGTTTATGCCATGCATCATTTTTAGGTTGGTGCTTCCACCGCTGTTTTGCTTTTTAAAGGTGATATACGCCCATATTTTTTTGAATATCATAAAATAATTACAGCAAATTTAAAATAAAACTCTACTTCACCGCAGGTTTCTCTGCACTTTTTCGAACTTGCTCCATTAAATCAACTGGTTTTTTGGCTTTTTCCGCCAGCAAGGCAAAATCCAACACTTCTAACATATTTTTTACAAAATGAAATTTCATGCCTTTTAAATAAACAGGTTGAATATCCTCGATGTCTTTCCGATTGGCTTCACTCAAAACAACATGCAGAATTCCTGCGCGCTTTGCTGCCAGTATTTTTTCCTTTATGCCCCCAACGGGTAAAACTTTCCCTCTTAGGGTTATTTCACCTGTCATGGCCAAATGGCTTCTCACTTTTCGCTGCGTAAATAAAGAAGCAAGAGAAGTAAGTATGGTGATACCGGCAGAAGGTCCATCTTTAGGAATGGAACCTGCCGGAAAATGCACGTGCACATCCCAACAATCAAAAACCTTTTCGTCAATATCCAAATAGTTGGCATGAGCCCGCAAAAAAGATTTAGCAAGCGATACACTTTCCTTCATTACATCGCCCAATTGCCCTGTAACTTGAAACACCCCTTTACCAGGAATTAACTTACTTTCTACAAAAAGCACGGAGCCTCCCATGGGACTCCAAGCCAAACCTGTAACCACACCAGGCGTATCATTATTTTCATACACTTCAGGCTCCATTTTATCGGCCCCTAATATTTTTTCAACTTCTTTTACACCCAAATTTGGTTTGTTGGGCTCATGCATAGCAATGCATTTTGCGGCGTTTCGGGCCAGCGCAGCAATGCGTTTGTCTAAACTACGAACCCCACTTTCACGGGTATATTGGTCAATTACCATTTCAATGCCATCGTCTGACACCTTAAATTGTGTTGCTTTTAATCCATGTGCTTTTCTTTGTTTGGGAATTAAAAACTTTTTTGCAATTTCTATTTTTTCTTCTAGGCTGTACCCGCTGATTTCAATAATTTCCATCCGATCTAACAAAGCAGGTTGTATAGAATCTAAACTGTTGGCTGTGGCAATAAACATGACTTTGCTTAAATCATAATCCAACTCCAAATAATTATCATAAAACGCAGAATTTTGCTCTGGATCCAAAACTTCCAGCATGGCACTGCTCGGGTCGCCCCTAAAATCGTGGCCCATTTTATCAATCTCATCCAAAACAAAAACGGGGTTTCCGGTGCCTGTTTTTTTCAAATTCTGAATAATCCTGCCAGGCATAGCGCCTATGTAGGTGCGTCGATGACCGCGAATCTCAGATTCATCGTGCAAACCACCCAAACTCATGCGCACATATTTACGGCCAAGCGCCCTAGCAACACTTTTACCCAAACTGGTTTTACCAACACCTGGAGGGCCGTACAAACAAATGATGGGACTTTTTAAATCCCCTTTCAGTTTTAAAACCGCCAAATATTCAAGGATTCGCTTTTTTACTTTTTCCAAACCAAAATGGTCATCATCTAACACTTTTTCCGCAAATTTTAGGTCAAAATTGTCAGTAGTGTAATCGTCCCAAGGTAGATCTAGCATAAGCTGCACATAATTAAGCCCAACACTATAATCGGGTGAAGCTGGATTTACCCTTAGCAAACGATCCAATTCTTTGTTAAAATGGCTATTAACATCTTGGGGCCATTTTTTTGCACTTCCCTTTTCGCGAAGGTTTAAAATTTCCTTGTCAGGAGAGTCACTGCCTAGTTCTTCTTGAATAGCGCGAATTTGCTGTTGTAAAAAATATTCCTTTTGTTGTTTGTCTATGTCGGTCCGAACCCTATTTTGGATTTGGTCTTTCAATTCCAACAATTGAAGTTCTTTTATCACATGTTGTAACACCAAATTGGCCCTGTCTTTGGCACTCGATGTTTCCAACAAAGCTTGCTTTTCCGTAACCGTAATATTTAAATTGCTGGCTACAAAATGCACCAAAAACCGGCTGCTGTCTATATTTTTTATGGCAATAATTGCCTCAGATGGAATGTTGGGTGCCAACTGAATAATTTGTTCTGCAGTTTCCCTTATAGAATCAATTATGGCTTTATATTCTTTGTCTTCCTTTATTTTATCATCTGTTAAAGCAACTACCTTGGCTTTTAGATAAGGGTCATTTTGGGTAACGGCGGTTAATTTGATTCGTTTTTTACCTTGGATAATCACGGTGGTGCTGCCATCAGGCATGCGCATCATTCTAATTATTTGCGCCATAGTGCCAATGGGATACAAATCTTCAAAACCTGGATCTTCGTTGTCTGGGTTGAGTTGGGCAACCACACCAATAATTTTATCTTTTTTATTGGCCTCTCGTATTAGTTTGATGCTCTTATCGCGCCCTACGGTTATGGGAAAAATAACTCCTGGAAAAAGTACCGTATTACGAATCGTTAATATTGGCAGTTCATCTGGCACGGAAAGCTTATTTATTTCATCTTCTTCCTGCTTACTAAAAAGGGGTAGCAATTCTGGATTTTCATCGTCGAACTCCAAATCCTCATTGAGTGAAAACATTTGATCCTTATAATTTAGCATGAAACATGTGTTTTGCAACCCTTGTGCCACAACAGAACTACGGCAATACTGTCACATTTTAACACATAAGCTGCATTTAGGCCATTGGATTCGTTTTTCGTCTATTTTGATTTTCGTGGATTTTATAGATTACAAATGATTACCGCCCGTGGGTTGAGCCCTTCAATTTAAAATGTTACCAATTGAATATTTTCAAAGAGAGACAATTTGTCAGTCAATTCTCATTTTGCAATTTATTTTGGCCAAATTCATAGGAATGTGTAATAAATCATTGGAAATTCGTTTTAATTGTTGAAATTTGCACATTAATAAAAAGACAAACACAATACTATGAAATTAAAAAACATTCTTTTCGCAGCCATCCTACCAGTAGGAGCATTTCTTGCTTCTTGCGGCGGAGGTACAGACGATGCAAAGCCTAAACCAACTGTTACGTTGCAATCAGGAGCTGGGTTTACTTCAGGAAATGTAGACAAGTACTACGATTCATCTGTTAAAATTGGAATACGCGCATTTAGCAACGATAAAACTTTATCCGGGGTTAAAATTACTTTATCTACAAATGGTGGAACAGCAGGTACAATTTGGGATTCTACTTTTAGTAGCAAAACACTTAATTATGATAGAAACTATGTGGTTAAAGGCAGTGTAGGTGATGTACTAACGATTGCAGTAATTGCTACAGATAAAAATGGCGAAGTTGCACAGACTTCTTTTAACATTTCTGTAATACCAGCAACAGTATCACTTTCCAATGTAGCCAACCAGCAAGTGTATAATGTACTTGCACCTGGAGGTTCATTTGGTGCATACGATTTATTCAATTCTGGTGGAGTGGCTTCCGCGTCTACCGAAACTTTGAAAGATTTGAAAGACATGACTGCAACCAGCGGACCAAATATTGCTGTATTTACAAAAACTTGGGGCAGCGGCAACGGTACAAAATTTGTAAAAGTTTCATCGAATGATTGGGCCAATGCTACAAGTTCAGACTACATTTGGCAGCTTTGGAAAACCAATGGTGCAAGTGCTACGTTAACTTCAGGTGTTTTAGCGAAAGACGATGTCATTTTGGTAAAAACAGGTCAAGTTTTGGCTTTCAATATCTATATTATCAAAATTACCCAAGTTTTTGAAACTCCAGTACCTGCATCAGGTGGAGACAATAACGACTATATCAAGTTCGACTATAAAGGTCTTACCAAATAAGATCAATTGATTTACAAAAGAACCCCGCCGAAAACGGGGTTTTTTTGTTTATAAAACTCAACAAATAAATTGCATTTTTGCAGGCAATGAAAAATATTGCTGTTTTTACCTCAGGGGGTGACGCGCCTGGCATGAATGCATGCATCAGGGCGGTGGTTCGCGCAGGAATATCTTACGGATTTGGGGTATATGGTATAATCCGCGGTTACCAAGGCATGATTGAAAACGACATTGTGCCCTTACAAGCTTCTAGTGTCGGAAATATTATCCAAAACGGCGGTACCATGCTTAAAACGGCTAGAAGTAAAGATTTCCTGACTGCAGAAGGTCGCAAACGTGCCTTTGAAAATTTAAAACAACAAGGCATTGAAGGTTTGGTTTGCATTGGCGGTGAAGGAACTTATACTGGAGCCATGGTATTTGAAAAAGAATTTGGCATTCCTTCTATTGGTTGTCCAGGCACCATAGACAACGATATTGTTGGCACCGATTTTACCATCGGATTCGATACGGCTGTTAACACCGCTATGGAGGCTATTGATAAAATTAGAGACACCGCAGATGCACACAACCGGGTATTTTTTGTAGAAGTAATGGGAAGGCACAGCGGTTATATTGCTCTTTATTGCGGCATTGCCGGCGGTGCAGAAGCCATTTTAATCCCAGAAAGGCAAAATGAATGGGATGGATTGGTTGCCAATTTTGCGTTAAAATCTCGAAAAAAAGAATTTAGCATTTTCATCGTTTCTGAAGGCGATGAAGAAGGCAATGCCTTTGAGGTTGCCAAGCGGTTTCAACAAGTATACCCAAACTCAGACACTAGGGTTGCGGTATTGGGGCATATTCAAAGGGGTGGAAGTCCAACTGCGGCCGACCGTGTTTTGGCATCCAGATTGGGGGCACACGCGGTTAAGGCTTTGTTTGAGGGCAAACGCAACTTGGCGGTGGGTATAGTGGGGAGTGATGTAGCATTTACACCTTTCGCTGAAGCCATAAAAGCCAAAAAGAAAGACATTCCACAAAATTTATGGGATTTAAATATTATGATTGGTAAATAATTTATGCTATTATCTTTAACAGTTAAAAATTTTGCACTCATTCGCGAACTAAACCTTCAGCCAAACAAAGGATTAAACGTAATTACTGGAGAAACAGGTGCTGGTAAAAGTATTCTTTTGGGTGCCCTTGGGCTGGTTCTAGGCAACAGGGCCGAAACTTCTGCGCTTTTAAATACTGATTTGAAATGCGTTGTAGAAGCTATTTTTGAGGTGAAAAATTTAAAACTTCACACTTTTTTTGAAGAACACGAACTTGATTACGCAGATCAAACCATCATTAGAAGAGAAATAGCTCCTGGGGGTAAAAGCAGGGCTTTTGTGAACGATACCCCCGTCAGTTTACAAATATTGAAAGAGTTGGGAGAAAGAATTATTGAAATTCATACCCAAAACACAGGTTTGCTCATTAAAAGTGCCACGGAGCAACTCGCCATTATCGATGATTTTGCAGGAGAGCAAACGGTTTTAACCCAGTATAAAATTCAATGGAAAAACTATGCCAAACTGCGCCAAGATTTTGATTCGTTTATAATAGAAACGGGCACGGCCCAAAAAGAAAAAGATTTTCTCCAATTTCAGTTTGATGAATTGGAACAATTTGCACCCCTTGCGGGAGAAGATACAGCCTTGGAACAACTAGTTAAAACACTAAGCCATGCTGAGGAAATTAAATCGGCATGCAGTCAGTCGGAATATTTGTTGGCAGATTCAGACAATTCAATAGTAGACCAACTCACTGCAGTACGTGCACAGTTGAAAAACATAGCCAATGTGCATCCCAAAGTAGCCGAGACCCTTCAGAGGCTAGAGTCTCAGGTATTAGAATTAAAAGACATTTCTTCCGCTTTAAAAGCCATTGGATTGTCTGTAGAAAGTGATCCCAAAAAACTAGATGCTGCCAACGAACGAATTGCCAAGTTGCAAATGCTTCTTAAAAAACACAATTTACAAAATGCCCACGAATTGGTGGATTTTAAAAAATCATTGGAGGAAAAACTTTGGTTAACCGAAGAGGCAGGCGTAAAAAAAGAGAAGCTTGAAAAACAGCTATTGGAAGCCAAAGAAGCCTGTAAAAAGATTGCGTTGAACCTGCATGAAAGTAGAATAAAAGCAGCGGAATTGCTTTGTAAAAAAACAATTATTGTGCTTACCGAATTGGAAATGCCGTCATCAAAACTTCTCGCCCATTTTGAATTTGATGCAGATAAGCTAGGCCCAAAAGGAGCAAGTTTTGTTAAATTAATGTTTTCTGCCAATGCGGGTCAAAATCCGCAGCCTTTGGAAAAAGTAGCCAGCGGTGGTGAAGTATCGCGACTCAATTTTGCTTTTAAAAGTTTAATGGCAGGTAAAAAGGAAATGCCTACCCTAATTTTTGATGAGGCAGATACCGGTGTAAGTGGCGAGGTCGCTGGCAAAATGGGGTCGCTGATGCAGCAATTGGGCAAGAATCACCAGGTGATTGCTATTACCCATTTGCCCCAAGTAGCAGCCGCTGGAGAAAGTCATTATTTTGTTTATAAAGGAATTTCTGAAGGTCTTTCTAGCACACAAATTAAATTGCTGGATGAAAAAGAACGTATTCTGCAAATTGCTCAAATGCTGAGTGGCCGAGATCCTGGCGACGCAGCGGTTGCAAATGCGCGCGAATTGCTGGGTGTATCAAATTAAAACCCCTGCAAAAACCATTCAGAACAAAGCACTGTCACCGTTGTTTTTTAAACTTTCTTCGTACCCTATATCGGCGCTATTCGGACTTTTTTCTGCGG
Organism: Bacteroidia bacterium; assembly: GCA_038317095.1. GTDB lineage: Bacteria > Bacteroidota > Bacteroidia > NS11-12g > UBA955 > JAGXTF01. The sequence continues at coordinate 12,414 of JBBQBB010000066.1, forward strand.
CAAAGGTTGCCAAATAATCGCAACGTTCATTTTCTAAAACTCCGGCATGGCCTTTCACCCAATGAAATTGGGGTTTGAATTTATCATAAAGCAGCAAAAACCGCTTCCATAAATCGGGGTTTTTCACTTTGGTCCATCCCTTTTTCTTCCAATTAAACAACCATCCTTTCTCCACAGAATCGCATACATATTTACTGTCGCTATAAATGTGAATGGGAATACCGGTTTGTTTAATATTCTCTAGCGCACGGATTACCGCCAGCAATTCCATACGGTTGTTTGTGGTGAGCCTAAAACCCTCTGCCAACTCTTTTCTGTGACCGCCATACATCAACACAGCACCATAGCCACCTGGACCGGGATTGCCGATAGCGGCTCCATCAGTATAAATCACAATCCCAGTCACTCCCATCGCTGGCAAATTTACAATAGGAATCATTTTTAACACCCCTTGTGAAAAAGTGGTGGCAAATCGTGCATAACCTCCGAAGCTTGTAACTGTATTTTTGCACCCATGAACGGTGAAAAACCTTTATTACATGTAAAGAGAAGCAAAATCAACGAGGTATTTGAATATTGCTTGGACAACGGAATCGCATTTAATGTGCAAGAAAGAGCTATGGGCATTGATGAGTTTGAAATTACCATGGAGATTGAGAACATTAAGAAGGCCATACAATTGGGTTATTTTCTAAAAGAGAATAGATTGGAATTGGTGGGAGCAAATGGAAATGAAGCCAAAACTGTGGTTCGTAAAACTGCGGTTAAAAAAACAACTGAAGTGCAAGTAGAAAATCCATTGTTGGCCAAGCCCGAGGTCAAACTTGAACCAAAACATGAAACAAAAGTTGAATCAAATTCTATTCCATTGGATGAGCCAAAAACCTCGCCAGTGATTGAGCCAAACAACGATAGCGTATCGCTGTCTTTTGATTTGAATTGAACATTTTATAAAATAACTTTACAAGCCAAACGTGAATGTTTGGCTTTTCTTTTTCCCATCCATAAAAAATTCCATTGTGCAAATTGTTTTAGTTTTGGTATTTTTGAAATTCCATGAAACAAAAAATATTAATTGTACTAGGTTTAATCACGTTAACAATTATCGAAAGTTGTTGCGACATGCGGGACGGTAAACCATTCTTTAAAATTTCCAACATGACGGTTAGCCAACAATACCCAAACTTTGACACCTATGACTTCTATTTGATATTTTATGGTGCAGATTTCTATTCAAATCGTGGCATTCAGTTTCCATCATTAATCAGCCAAGCAGTAGCTTGCGAAGGAGGAGAACCAGATGGTTTTAAAGGGGCAAAAGAAACCATTGATTCCATCACAATTGTCACTTTAAATGATTTCAATGCTACCCACAAAGCCAATTCAACAATAAACGATGAAGTCTTTGTACTAAAATCAAATTCTTCACCAGACAACAGTAAGCATTGGTATGATACGCTAACCGTTGATAATTTTATTCAATCTAGGAATGTCTTAAAATTAAATTCTTCTTCGGCATATTTTAAACTAGAATCTAGACCTGTGGATAGTTTTAAAATTGAAGTTCGATTAAAACTATCCAATGGAAAAGAAATTAAATCCAAAAATATTCCTATTAAATTTGATTAAACGCCTCTGCCCCATTTAAATTGTTAAAAGCGACGAAAGAGTTGTTTTTTTGTAGTTCAATGAATGCAGAAATAATTACCATTGGAGATGAATTGTTATTAGGGCAAGTTGTAGATACAAACAGCGCTTGGATGGGATTACAATTGGCGGATATTGGAATATCTGTGACCCGCAGAACTGCAATAGGGGACAACAGCAACGACATCGTAAAAGCCCTTGACGAGGCCAAATCTAGGGTTGAAATTATTTTACTTACAGGTGGATTAGGCCCTACCCGCGATGACATTACAAAGAAAACCCTGGCCAATTATTACCAATGTGGCTATAGAATTGACGAGGGTGTAGAAGCCCATTTGGAGGAAATTTTTGCCAAAAGAGGTAGAAAAATGTTGGAAGTAAATAAAATGCAAGCTGAACTTCCAGAAATATGCACCACTTTGTTTAACGAAGCTGGCACTGCACCCGGAATGCTCTTTGACCAAAATGGCATTGTCATTATTTCCATGCCTGGCGTGCCCAATGAAATGCAACACATTATGGAAAAACGGGTATTGCCATGGCTTCCCAAGCGTTTTTCGTTGCCTGTAATTTTGCATAAAACCTTGGTAACAGTGGGCATTCCAGAAAGTCTTCTTGCAGATAAATTAACCATGGTGGAAGACTCCTTGCCCGAAAATATAAAATTGGCTTATTTACCGGCATACAGTTCTATAAGGTTGCGCATAACTGCCAAAGGAAATGATAAAAATGCACTTCAAATTCAACTGGATATTTGGTACAATAAAGTAATGGAAATTTGTGCAGAAAATTTAATCGCAGAGGGCGACGTAACCCCTGTGCAAGCCATTGCCAAATTACTTATGGCGTCAAAAACAAGTATTTCGCTTGCAGAAAGTTGCACGGGTGGCTTCATCACCCAACAATTTGTGCTAAATCCTGGAATTTCTGCAGTTTTAAATGGCAGCATTATAAGCTATGCCAACGAAATTAAAATGCAAGAATTGGGTGTACCGGCTGAAATTTTCACCACGGTAGGTGCAGTAAGCGAAGCCTGCGCCAAAGCCATGGTAGAAGGGTGTTTAAGAAAGTTTGGAACCGATGTGGCCATAAGCACAACGGGCATTGCCGGACCCGCAGGCGCCACCGATGAAAAACCTGTTGGGTTGGTTTACATTGGTGTGGCAAACAAAGAAAAAACGATTGTAAAAAAAATGCATTTCCCCGGCAATAGAGAACAATTTATGTTAAGGGTTTGCAATGCTGCAGCGGATTTATTGAGACAGGTGATGTGAGGGGAAGGGGTTACGGGTTACGAGGTTAGGGTTCTGGGTTAGGGTTACGGGTTGAGGGTTGAGGGTTACATCGCTGACACACATTTCCCGGAGTCTCCGAAGGGGACTCTGGGAAGGAATTTATGCCATACAAATTAACTTGAATTTACTCCGAAATTACATACTTTTGCAGATATGAAAAAAACAATGTTTACTTTTGGGATAGCCTTAATATTGATGATGGGCGTACAATCGTGCAAAAAAGAGTGTGATGTAGTACCCAAAGATTCCCAACCCAACCAATTGGGAGGTCTGTTTAATTTTGCAACTTTTAAAGTAGAGAAACAAGGCTCAGGGATTTTTGAATATGGATGCTTGTTTAAACCGAAGGTTAATGGAAAAGTTACTGCTCTATCTTGCCTTATGCCCGATATTGATATTTACAGCGTTGTTTTGTGGGATTCCGCAAGCAAAACTGTTTTGGCGAACGAAAATATCAACAATTTGGACACATTGAAAGCCAATTCTAAAAGCATATCTCCCATTGCTGTCAATGCGGGCAAAACATATTTAATTTCTGTAAAAAGTGTAAACAAACGTTGGTTTAATTTTACTACATTAGCTGGCGGGGCAATTAAATATCCATTAAGCAACCAATACATTTCTGTTACTGGTTACCTATGGCAAGGCACAACACTTTCAGGGGCCCCGCAATTTCCTCTATCAAAAGACAATTCTTATGTAGCAGGGTTAGCTGATTTTTCATTTCAACCAGATTAAGGAACTCAGGGCAGGTAAGGATTTAGGGTTACGGGGTTAGGGTTACGAGCTAAGAGGTAAGGGTTACGGGCAGCATCGCGGATGCGCATTTCCCGGAGTCTCCCGAAAGGAACTCTGGGAAGAGGGTTACGAGGTAAGAGGTTACGGGCTACGGGCAGCATCGCTGACACGCATTTCGCGGAGTCTCCCGAAGGGTACTCTGGGAAGAGAGGATTAAAAATTCAAGTTCAATAACTTATTCCTAATCTCTGCAAAATGCTCCCACGGTATAAAATGATTGGCATTTTTTATCGAAACTACCTCCAGTGATTTGGCACCCACAAATTCTTTTTTAATA
>JBBQBB010000067.1:0-16228 GCA_038317095.1 Bacteroidia bacterium
TTCCGAATTATTGGGTCTAAGAATTCCTATTCCAATGCAGATAATTTTACCGAATTCAGCATAAATTCCAGCTCTTTCATAAATTTCAGCGGCAGTCTCATCGCCTTTTGCCAATGATTTTGCCTTTTTCCCCCAAAGCGATTTCCAATCTTCGTCAAGTGAATCAAAATTGTTTACAGCAGAGACTGTTTCAATGTCCAGAAACAGTATGTTTTCTGGGTCTAAATTTTTTAAAATTTGCATTTTCTATAAAATTAATATTATGTTTCTAAAAGTTTTAAAGAAACAAAAATACTAAAAATCAATAGATACGCAAATAATATTCGTAAGTGTAGGTAAAATCCTTCTTTTCGCCAGGTTTCAATTTAACTTCCCATGTAATGTTGTTGGGACTATTGGGATTTGCATTCGTGGAAGGTAAACTTTTCAAAGTCCACGGCAATTCCGTTGTCAATGGTTTCCCTTCTATACTTCTTTTTAAAGTAATCGTTTTCTCTTTGTCGCTTTGGTTTTCCAAGTGCATTTTTGCTTTTACAGTTATCAAATCATAAGAAACAGACTCAGTTTTGTTTGCAATGATTTTAGCCGAAGCAATTCGATTGGTTTCTTCCTCAATTTGTTTTACAGGCAAATCCATGTTGGTTGCCATAAAAATGTTTGCAACGCCACCAATTGGCACAATGTCCATGTTGGTTTGGGCTTGTGCGATATCGTTTGCACCAGAAACTTTTTCAATAAAAATAGGTGCGGCGGTTAAAGGTTGTTTGGCTGGGTTTTTAAATTGAATAAAATGGTTTACTGGAACTATAGATGCTTCATCAAAACTTGCAAATATATAAGGTTGAATATACATGTTCACGGCAGACAAATCGCATCTATATTGGTGTGTAACATCTACATTTTCTTGTATAATTTGAACCAATGCGGATTGATTTTTTTGCAAACTAAAATTTTTCACTGTGTAAAAATAAAAATCTTCGCTGTTGCCTGCGCTGATGCTCACATTAGAAGCACCTGGTGCAAATTTCCCTTCCGCCATTCCCGAACCAGATTTTTCCATGACATCGTCGTAACGATAATTTGGCTGCTCTGAAATTGGCGTAGAATTTTCAACCAACCTGCTTAATATGTCGCCGTAACTAAAGCTTGGGTTGCCTACAACCAAATTCAGTTCTGCATTTGAAAAGTCTGTATTGTTGCTGCTTACTTCTGCACCCAATGTCAATTTGGCTTTGTTGTTGTCGTCTAATACCAATCGGTAAACGGGATTCCAAGCTGGATATTGTTGCAAACCCACCACAGTTAAATCTGTAGTTGCTGGTTTTTCTTTAAAATAAACGGTTAATTTTGATTCTATCTTTTTTTTACGCACCAAATAACTTGCATCATCGCCAAATTCCGCACTCATAATTTTAGCCAGCGTTTCTTCATAAATCACAACATTGCCCGTGCTGGTTTTAATTATCGCCACCGCTGGATTCACTCTAAAGGGGACAGCGCTATCTTGTGGGATTTCAAAAATTTGAGAAATAGTGCCTTCAATGGTCATTGAATTTAAAATATTATTACAAATTAATTTTACTTTTTTCCCTTTGTTCAATTTCAACAACTCACCCACAGTTGGTTGAAAAACATTTGCTAAAACGGTGTCGTTTTGGCGTTTTACCATATTAATGCCTGCTGGCGATTGAAACCAAAAACTTCCCATGGAATATTTTGGAATTTGGCTTTCACTTAGCCACCATTGCCCATTTTTTACGGTAACTTTTCCCGAGCTTACAACCCACGCATAACCGTTTTTATACATGTAAATAGATTTTGGACTGATGCCATTTTGTGCAAAGGCATAATTCAAACTTGAAACCATAAAAATGGCGAATAGGTACTTTATTGTGTTTTTCATTTAGTTTATTTTTTTGAGGATTCACCAATGAAATGATCGCCTTTATTTTTAAACAGAAAGTTAAAAGAGGTTAATGAACCATAAATTCTGGTTATGTATTGTTGTAAATTCACTTTGTCATCGTCATCCAATTTGGGATGGCTGTTTATATTCTGCTCCAAAACCCTCAGCCTGTCTCTAAGCATAACTATTTTATGAAAAAAAGTATCTATGGGTATTTCATGTGGACTAAGCGAGGCGTCGTTCGATTCAAAAACCAGTGCGCCTTTCATCCACTTGCCTGCAATTTCTATTTTTCCGCCCAAATCGCTATATTTCAACAAAACATTGCGCAGCGCGTCTTCCACATTTTCCAAGGACAAAGGAGCCTCAGCGGGTGGCCCCAATTCTAGCAATTCAAGGGCGGCGAAAGATTTCCCTATTTCCAAAATAACCTCAGGGCTAAAAAAAATACGGTAAGACGAACCTGTATCGGCCATTATAACACCTTCACCCCTGCTTGGATGTTTAACTCTTGTTCCTATTGGATAATCCATTTGATTTATGCGAATGCAAAAATATCGAAAATCCACATAAAAAAGTACTTTTGGAATATGTTTTCACATGAAAATACGCCCCGTTTGTCGGAATCCACGTTTTTCAAAACTGAAATACACTACAGTAAATGCTTAACCAAACCCGAACAAATATGGATAACTTTGTTTGTGTTTAAATTCAACAATACGGTATTTCGCATCGGTGTTAGATACTTCAACCCGCACAAAACGCAAAAAACCTTCCTTGTTGCCTGGCATCATGAGCCTTGCCTTGGTCATGTTCATGCTCGGTCTTCTAGGATTTTCAGTCCTTGGCTTTAATGGACTCTCTAGAAGTTTGGTTGAAGGCTCGGCCGTAGACATTTATTTTAACGATTCTGTAAAGGAATCCACTGTTCAGGAATTTCAAAATGCACTGAATAAAGAAAAGTGGCTTCGGAAATCGGTTTTTATTAGTCGTGAAGAAGGTTTTAAGCAAATGGGAGATAAATATGACGAAGATTTTATGCAATATGCCGAAGCTTCAGAACTGCCATTAAGCATGGAATTGTATTTTGTAGCAGAAAATGCTACGCCTGAGTTTATTGCAAGAAAAGCCCGTGAAATAGAGGCAAACCCTATAATTGAAGATGTAGTTTACCAAAAAAACCTGGTAGAGTCTGTTTCTAAAAACGTAAAACGCATACAATTAATCATGTTGGCACTGTCCGTCCTTTTTATTTTCATTTCTATCGGATTGATCAATACATCCACCCGCCTTGGGATTTTTGCAAATCGGTTTATCATTAAAAGCATGCAATTGGTAGGTGCTACCAATACATTTATTGTAAAACCATTTATTTTTAAAACCATTTCACAGGCACTTATAGCGATTCCCATTGCAGCTTCATTGCTTGGAGGAATGCTTTACGGACTGCATTTTGTTTGGAAAGAATTTGCCACTATAAACGAATTCGCTAAATTTATCAACTGGCAAGAAGCCTTGATTATTGGGCTTGGGATTGCAATATTTGGAATATTACTTGCCGCAATATGTGCATGGTTGAGTACAAGGAAGTATCTTCGCAGTAAAATTGAAAATCTGTACTAATGAGTACCCATAAACACAACGAAACAAAAGTAGCCGCCAAAACCGCAGCTAGCACAGAAAAAAAGCATGACGTGAAACTTCCATTTGTATTTTCACGTATGAATTATGTTTTTACAGCCGTTTCCTTGGCTGTATTGACCCTTGGATTTGTGCTAATGTCTGGCAGTAAGGGCGATATTTACGACTTTAGACGCATTACCTTAGCGCCAATAGTGGTAATCATAGGTTTTGTATTTGGTTTTGTCGCCATTTTTTACAAAGAAAAATCCTCTGACAAACACGAACAGGCATGACCTGGATTGAAAACCTCATACTTGCCATAGTAGAGGGCGTCACGGAGTATTTGCCAGTAAGTTCTACGGGGCATTTGATGATGTCTGGTAAATTTTTAGGGTTGGATTTAAACAAAATTGATACTTATATTATTACGGTGCAATTTGGGGCGATTCTGGCCGTAGTGGCTCTGTACTGGAAGAAATTTATTGATTTCAAATCTTGGCAATTCTATGTAAAGTTGTTGGTTGGTTTCATTCCAGCCGCTATTTTGGGTCTTTTGCTCGACGATTACCTAGAGGCCATGTTGCAAACACCTGTAATTGTGGGTATAACGTTGGTGGTTGTAGGTGCATTTCTCCTTTTTATGGACAAAGTATTGCCCGGCGGTGAAAAAACGGTAGAAACCATGTCTTACAAAGACGCTTTGATTATTGGAACTGTTCAATCTGCAGCAATGATACCTGGCGTGAGCAGAAGTGCCGCAAGTATAGCTGGGGCCTTGGGTTGCAAACTAAACAAAGTGGCAGCAACTGAGTTTTCTTTTTTCCTAGCTGTGCCAACCCTTACCGCGGCGGGTGGTTATAAACTACTAAAAAACTGGGACAAGCTAGATGCCAGCCAATTGCAAGATATTGCCATTGGAAATACAATTAGTTTTATTACCGCAATTCTGGCCATAAAGTTCTTTATTGGCTTGGTAAAAAAGCACGGTTTTGCTTGGTTTGGCATATACCGCATTGGCATAGGATTGTTCTTTTTGGCTTGGTTGGGTTTAAAATAAATTGGATTTTCTAATTTCGTTTTAACTTCGCGTTTTCCTAACAGTATGATGAAAAAACGGTTTTGGATGCGCCCATGGATAGTTTTGATTGGTTTGGTGGTTGTAAGTTCTTTTAAAACCCATCAAGCGGATTATTCCATTCGCATAGCTAGGGTAAAATATAATGGCGGAGGCGATTGGTATAGCAGCAGATCTGCACTAACAAATTTAGCCAAATACAGCAATTCCCATATTCAAACCAACATAGACCCAGAAGAAGGATTGGCAGAAATTGGTTCGCCAGATATTTTTAATTTCCCATTTCTATTTCTTACGGGTCATGGAAACATTGTTTTTAATGATGCGGAAGCACAAAACCTTCGTACATATTTAGAAGGCGGTGGCTTTTTGCACATTTGCGATAATTTTGGGTTGGATAAATTCATTCGCCCTGCCATGAAAAAAGTATTTCCAGAATTGGCTTTTATAGAATTACCTCATTCTCACCCTATTTACAATGAAGTTTATAATTTTCCAAATGGTTTGGTAAAAGTGCATGAACATGAAGGAAAATCGCCTCAAGGGTTTGGCCTAATTTACAAAGGGCGGTTGGTATGTTTTTATGATTATGAGTGTGACCTAGGCAACGGATGGGAGGATGCCGAAGTGTATAACGATCCAGAACCTGTGCGGACAAAAGCTTTACAAATGGGTGTAAATTTGTTGCACTATTCATTTAACCATTAGTACCACTGATGGCGGATAAAATTGCATTTTTAATCAATCCAAAATCAGGTACTGCAAATTCTCGCAAACAGGCCGGCGAATTGGTGGCTTTTGTAAAGGACCACCCAAATTATGAATTGTATGAACTGCAAACTGCAGATGAGATGGCAGAAACAACAAACCACCTGGCGCAAAAAAACTACAGTGCAGTTTTTGGATGCGGGGGCGATGGCACTTTAAATTTGGTTAGCAAACATTTGCTTGGCACAGACACAGCATTGGGCATGATTGGGTTGGGGTCTGGAAATGGATTTACCAGACACCAAGGAATTCCCTTAAAATGGAACAAAGCCATTTTGGTTGCAAACAAACCCAAAATTAAAACGGTAGATACGGGCTTAATCAATGGAATTCATTTTTTAAACATTGCGGGTGTTGGCTTCGCTGCAAAGATTAGCCATGCTTTTAAAAACGAGACCAAACGTGGACTTTCTGGTTATTTTCGCGCTGTACTGCAAAACATAAAAATGGATCCTTTTCACTTGAATATAAAGAATGAAGCTGGGGAATGGGAAGGCGATGCTTGGATGGTAGATTTCTGCAATGGCAGCCAATGGGGCAATAATTTTAGAATAGAACCCGGCGCCAGGGATGATGATGGTGCATTCAATGCTGTGGTTTTTAAAAAAATGAGTGCCTTTAAAATACCTGCATTGGGTTTTAGATTTGCAACAAATACGGTGTCCCAAAGTGAGGATGTTTATTCATTTGCGGGTTCCGATTTTACCATGGAATTTGAAGGCGAGCTTCCCCTGCATGTAGATGGGGAGGCAATTGCTATTGTAAAAGATAAGATTGAGGTTAAGGTTATACCCCAAAGTTTAAAAATATGGATTCTGGATTAATTGCCGATATCAAAAAAGTTGCTGTTCCAATTGTAACAGCGGCAGAAATGAGGGCAAACGATGCGTATTCCATCGCCAATGAACCAATAAGCAGCCTAGACCTGTTGGAAAGGGCATCCAATGCTTTGTACAATGCCTTCAAAAAATACATCTCTCACCAAGACCCCTTGCATTTCATTATAGGACCTGGCAACAACGGCGGTGATGGGCTTTGTATGGCACGCCTTGCTATGTCTGACGGATTCACAGTGAAGATAAGCACCGTTTTTTTTGACAAACCCCAATCCAAAGACAATGTATTTCAATGTAGATTGATTCAAACTTTTGCACCCAACATGCTAAAACCCTTGGCTGGAGGAGATCTTTTGCAATTGGCACCGAATGAAATTGTGGTTGATTGTGTTTTTGGTACTGGTTTAAACAGCGCTGTAATGGGGGAATATTTAAAGTTGATTCACAAAATAAATGGCAGTGGAAATACAGTTTTCTCCATAGATATACCCAGCGGATTGTTTACTGACAATGTGCAAGCCGATGCACCCAATGTTCAGGCTAAAAAAACAATCACCGTTCAAGCACCAAAACCCAGTTTTTTTTATGCTGAAAATAAAATTGATTTTGAGATTGTAAATGCGGGAATACAAACCAAAAATATTGCTGGGAATCATTTTTTTCTTTCACCCCAAGACCCTTACAAATCGAAACTGATGGCGACATTGCCTACCAAAGACCCTTTTGGCCACAAAGGAAGTTTTGGACATGCTTTGATTGTAGGAGGAAACAAAGGAATGTATGGTTCGGTTGCAATGGCAGCAAAATCTTGCATTGCGGCAGGTGCAGGTTTAACAACCGTATTGGCACCACTGGGTGCAAATATGTATTTGTCCCAGATTCCACAAGCAATGCATATTGAAAAACCCTTGAATAAGGATACATTGGATTCTGTGAACATAAAAAAGTTTTCAGTGCTCGCCATTGGACCTGGCTTAGGCACAAACGCAGAATCCGCAGATTTTTTAAAAGCCGCTTTGATGCAATGGAATCAGCCTGTCATTTTGGATGCCGATGCCTTAAACATATTGGCAATCCATGATTATCTGTGGGAGTTTGTAAAACCTGGTAGCCTGCTAACACCGCACCCAACTGAATATAAAAGGCTTTTTGGGAACTTTAATACGGGTGTTGATTTGATACAAAAATCACTTGCTATTGCAAATGAAAAACAGGTATTTATTCTTGCAAAAAACAAATACTCTATGTTTTTTACACCCACAGGAGACGTTTTTCACAATGGAAGTGGAAGCGCTGCTTTGGCCCAGGGCGGAAGTGGAGATACTTTAACGGGTGCAATCGCCGGACTTGCTGCAAGAACTCATGATTTGGGTTTTGCTGGAATATATGGCGCGTATTTAGCAGGCTTTTGATTTCAGCCCTAAACAAAACACGCAAAATATTTGGTACACCCTTTGCGTTATTGTATTAAACAACCCATTTTCAACAAGCGAGTAAAGACAAACTGAAAATGCAAGTTGTTTGATTAAATGCAATTGCAACTGTTAAAAGGTTGTAATTTTCTTCCCTTAGTTGCCTTGCTGCACAGTGTTAACATTGTGCGGCATAGTGCATTGCCTGTAAAAATTAGATTGCTTGAGCTAAGTTAGCGTTGCTAACTGAATTGTGAAAGTGTATCCAAATATTTTGTTATACAAAGTCATTAGACATCACATTCCTAAAAATTATAAGTTTTTTCTATTTAAGCTGTTGGCTTATAAATCCCGTTGATCACTTCAACCAAATCTATTTGGATTTGCTTTAAACGGCAACAACAATTCTTCTACTTTAAGTATGATGTGACGTGCTTGTTCTATGACCTTTTCGCCTTCAGGGGTAACCGTAATTGGAAGCGTTGATCTATCAAAAATAGCGATGCCCAGCCGGTCTTCCATTACCCTTATTTGCTGACTAATGGTACTTTGTTCAGCAAAAACCAAATCAGAAGCTTTACTAAAACTGCCTGTTTCAGCTACCGCAATTGTATATTGCAATTGACGAAGCGTAACTAACATATTCTCAATTAAAAAGGCAAATCACCGTCGCCGCCTGAAGATGCAAACGGGTCATTGGCCGTTTCCATTGGGCTATAATTTTCTACAGGTGGGGGATTTGAAGATTGGGTTTGGTTCACTGCACCTTCAGATGTTTTTGTTGCTTTCCAAGCGCGCACATCGGTGTACCAGCGGCCATTGTATTCGCGGCTTTCTAATTCAATACTAACGGTTACAACATCTCCAACATTCAAACCAAATTGTTGAATTTTTTCGCCCCAAAGATTGAAACATACTTTTTTCGGGTATTGCCCATCCGTTTCAAGAATGTATTCCTGCTTTTCCCAGTTGGTTCCATTTTTGCTCGGTCCAGATTGCTTCTCTAGCAATTGAACTATTTTTCCATTGATATCCATAGACAGGCAAAACTAAGCGTAATTTTCCTAAGTGAAAAATATGTTGGATAACTTTTGTATAAAAGAAAATCTTTTACTTCACCACCCGAATCCATGCTTCTGGCAAATTCTTGTTGTCCGTATTCTGAACAAATAAACTCGCTTCGGCCATAGATTTAAACTGCTTAATCCATACGTAGTAACTTTTATTAATTGGGTCGTAAAATTTATAGGCATTGGTACCCAATAAATATAAGGATTTCACGTGATTGTCTGCCTTAACCTCAGATACATGCATGCCTGCAACCAAATAAATCCCTGGTTCTTTCTGCTCCTTGTTTATAGGCGCCAAATGTATTCCAGCAGTATCCAAATCTGTAGGTGCATTTTTCAATTCACTAAAACTGTTTACATTGGTTTCTACCAGCCTGCGCATTGGCATTAAAGGTGTCGTAGTTACTTCTTCCTCGGTTTCTTCAGTAATGCTATTTTTTTCAATTTCCTTTATGCTGGCTTTCTTACCCCCACCGAAAGGAATGCTGGTATAAAACTCGTGCACAGGGCCTAATATCCCTTTCATTTTTCCCGCTAAAAAATTAACAGAGTATCCACACGTAATTGCATTTAATGCCTTAAAGCCTACATTAAATCCAACTTGCGAACTTGCATCTGTATTAAAGCCCGCCCAAAACTTGTTTTGGTAATAAGCAGACACATTGCCTCTAAAGTTGGCGTATTTGAAATCATAAAAATTAAAAAGCAACATCGGTTTTATGGACCAATCTTCGCCTGCTTCAATATTGTAACCCAAAATTAAATTGCTAAGGCTTTGCAAATTATAAGATGCCTTATAGTTGTAATACGTATAATCGAATCTAGGTTTAGCGAGGCGCGAAAACGCAAATCCACCGACAAATCCACCAGCTTGCAACATAGTTGAAGCCCTAAAATCTGCACGGGTTGCAGTTGGTCCATAGGCAATGCTCCTAATTACAGGATCATTGGTTTGGATATAGATTGCTTTTGACGCATCAAAACTTTGGCTTAACACGCCCAATGAAGCTGCAAAACTCAAATGTGCATCATCGCCTAGCGGAAATGCGTATGCATAGGTTGCATATGCATTGTGCAGTTGCTGAAAACCCGATTTTTCCCTTAAATAAAAAAGTCCAAAACCTGTTTGGTTGTTCTTTAAGGGTATCACCAAATTGGCGATGACGCTTTCGGGAGCTCCAGTTATTCCAGAGAATGCTTTGTTATAGAACAAATTAACACTACTTGAAGGCTGAAAAACAATTGCCGCTGGGTTAAGGGCAGAAGGATCCAAGTAAAACTGATCTACCCTAGAGCTAATTTGTGCATGTGCTATCCCTGAAAACATTCCAGCAATGATGCCAAAAATTAAGTTGCTTTTTTTCACTTTATTATCTAATTACCTGAATAAATCCTTTTAAAGTTTCGTCTGTTTTTCTATTGAACAGGTTGTAATAATATACACCTTCTGGAAGTTCCTTGCCCTCTTTTGTCGCATTCCAATCGTTTAAATACCCCGAAGATGTAAAAACTATTTTGCCCTGAAAATTGGTGATTGTTACATCAAAAGACGCCAAATCTTTAATATCACTAATTACCCAAGCATCGTTTTGGTTATCGCCATTTGGCGTAATAATATTGGGTATGCGAATAAATAGGGGCTCCAAAACGCGGACTTTAACTGAATCCATGGCGGAGCAACCTGATGCGTTTTTACCCGTAACAAAATAGGTTGTTGTTTCTGTTGGTGTTGCTTTTACGTTTGCGCCTGTTGCCATATTCAAATACAAATTAGGTGACCAAGTATAACTTACTCCGCCTGCGGCACGAAGATTTGCTGTGCTGTTTCGTTGAATTGTGGTATCGCTAAATGCACGTATAACCGCAGCTGGCTTCATTATTATTAAAAGTGTAGAATCTATCTTGCTACAAAATGATCCGTTAAATACTTTTACAGGAAACAATCCCCCAGATTTAAATTTCTTTTTAATGCTTACGGTGTCGTTGTCTACCATCCATCGATAAGCGGTTCCACCCGTAACTGTTACCATAACACTATCGCCAGGGCAAATAAGTGGTACTGGATTCACCCATAAAATTGGGTCAGGATAAGGTGTATAACCAAAGGCTTTACTTACAGAATCTATGCAACCTTCGGAATTTGTAACAACCAACTTCACTATGCCTGGGGTAGGAAATTTATTCCAAACTCGAATAGATTTACCTGAATCTATTGCTCCACCTGGCAAATACCATTTCCAAGACTTAATAGGACTCGTTGTAAAAGTACTTGCCGTATCATACAATGTAATACTGTCTGGCGCACATACCCCAATTTTCGCAATCCGCGGAGTTAAAGCACCTCTTACCACATAGGTTCTTTCAAATGAATCTTTACAACCTCTATTTGTATTGGCAAATAGTTTTACTTTATAAACTTTCATAGCTGCATAACTGTGGGTTGTATCTTTTAACAAGCCTACCTGTCCATCACCATAGCTCCAACTGCCTGTAAAAGTTTGTGATTGGCTGGTTTTGATGGTTTTAGAAAATGTAAATTTATTTGTGGTTTTGCATTGCAAAGAATCGTTACCTGTTATGGATTTATTCAATGTAAAAGAGAGAATAGGCAAGGAAAAAGTTGTATCATCCTTGGCCAATAAATCAACACAACCGAAATTATCCGTGGCAATAAGAATTACTGTGTGTTTTAGGGCATTATTATACCTAATCTTATGCACGGTGTCGGTTCCAACAATGGCATTGTCTATATTCCATTGATAAGTCAGGGAGGCTTCAACAGGGTCAGCACCTCTGGTTCTTTTGTACACGATGGTATCATTTATACAACCATTTGAGGTTGTAAAGTTCATAAGTGGCAAGGGCCTAACTTTGGCAATTCCAGTTGTAGAATCTTTGCATCCAGCCGAAGTAGTGGATATTAATTTAATATTATAACTACCAACAGAACCATAAATACGTGATGCTTTTTTAAGGCTAGAAGTAAACCCGTCGCTAGATTTCCAAAACCGACTGAAAATAGTATCTGGCAAGGCAACTTTAGAAGAGTCAACAAGTAAAGTTGCATCGTTGTAACAAGCAGCATTGGAAGAAAACTTTACGTAAGGCAGCGGAGAAACTTTTACTTTTAGCATCGCGCTATCCATATCGCCAGAATCATTGGTGATTTTCAATTTTACTGTGTACAAGCCTGCATTTGTAAATGTGAATGTAGGATTGGCGGCAGAAGAAGTATCTGTATTTACAAGCGGCACACCAAAATCCCAATTCCAAGCGTTAATTTTTGGATTTGGCAAATTAATAGATCGATTGTAAAATTTAAAACTGCTTTTTTCACAAACCCCAGTGTAAACAAATTTTGCAAAGGGCAAATCTGTAGCCAATGGATTGAACCCGCCATCCACGTTTCCAATGGCCAACAATCCAACCGTATCTGTAGAAATTCCAGATTTTAGGGTGCCTTTTCTGTTTGTATCTCCATTTCCACCTAAATCTTGCCAATTTTGTGCTGTATCTGGATTAAATAGCAGCCGCAATGAGGCGGCATCTCTAACATGATCATCGTACAAAGTAGAATCGTAGCCAAGTTCAAAAATGTAATCTGTTGGATTTCCGGCACCCACCCTTCCAAATTTCCAATAGCGAACTGCAGAAGTATTTCGGATGCCCGCAGGTAATTTGTTCGCAAATGGGGTTGGTTTGTCAACCATTTCTATCCAGTGTATTCTGTTGTCTGCAATATTTTGATGGAAATTCAAATATACTGGCCTAAAATCGCCAACCAAACCAAGGGGGAAAGGCAATCTTCCGGTACCTGTGGAAAATTCATAATACAACCTGCCTTCTACGTAACTTGACACACTGCCACCAACAATAACGGAACCAGCGCGCATTCTCAATTGAAAAGCGGGTTTATCTATGTACATAAAGCCTTGGGTAAGTCGCAAGGTGTCAATAATATCCAAGTAAGAACCAAAAAGTATGCTATAAACGGATGCACCATTCATTTCCCATGCTTTTACAGAAACCGAATCCGCATCAATATATAGGTCTTTGGAAATCAAAACATCCTCTAAATACAGTCCCTTCTTAATGTGTACAGTATCTGCAGAATTGGCCCACAAATGTGCGTTGTTAATTGTCTTCTTTGGACCATTTAAGCCCGTAGTATAAACCGCAGACAAACCATTATAAGAATCGTCACCCATTGGGTTGACATACCAAGAAACCGCTTTAATTTGGTTTAAAAATAACAAAAATGAAACCAGCATAAGCGCCTTATTTCCCGAGTTTAAAAGTGTTTTAAGTAACTTCATAGGAATTTTCAACGTTCAATATTAAACAATTTCAAGGAAACACCTATTGACATTCATGAAAATGTCCTAATTATTGTCCACATCCAAAATCATTAAATGGGATTTTAATCTCTAAAATGCATTTTCTATTTATACCGAATTGCATCCACGGGGTTTAACCGAGAAGCTGCTCTGGCAGGCAAAAAACCGGCAATTAAACCCACTGCAACGGACACAATTACACCCAACCAAATATCTTCGGTGCTCAAAAACAACCGCAATGAGCTTTGCATATTGTTGATGAGAATATAATTGGCTCCGTTTAAAATCAACCAAACCAGAAACATACCTACTACCCCGCCAAGAATGCAAAGCAGTACCGACTCAAATAAAAATTGAAGAAGCACGAAGAAGTTCTTTGCACCCAAAGCCTTTTGTATCCCTATTTCCTGTGTTCTCTCTTTTACCGAAACAAACATAATATTGGCCACCCCAAAGCAACCAACCAACATGGCAAATCCTCCGATAATGAGTCCTATAATTTTTACAGTAGAGAATACGCTGCTAATCATGGAAGTAATCATGCTCATCCGATTCACTGCAAAATTGGATGCAATGGCTGGCTTAATCCTCCTGTATTGTCTCATTAATTGAGAAACCTCAAAAGAGAGATCATCTAAACTGATGCCATCTCCACCTTTTATTAATATCTGGCAACCCTTTTCTCCAGTGCGGTAATTTGTAAAACCCAAGGCGAACTTTACAGGCAAATAAACAAGCTCATCCGCCCCCACATTTATTAAACTTTGTCCCTCTAGCTCGCAAACCCCAATTACAATGCAAGGCTGGTTTTTAATGCGGATTTGTTTGCCTATTGGATCAGCTCCACCGAATAAATTTTCCGCTATTTTTGCACCAATAATAACTACGTTTCTTCCCGCTTCCGATTCTTGAATTGAAAAATACCTGCCACGGGCAACATTTACTTTTTGAACCATGTTAAATCCAAATGAAACTGCTTTTATTGTTGCATCAGAAACTGAAATATTTTTATAATCTATTTTGGCATTTTCCTGAAAAGAAAATGCTACACCTTTGGAAAATCTAGGATTTATATTTTCTTCTATAAAAACACCTTCATCAGGCGTAGATTGGGGTCTGCTTAAATATTTCCACCATGGATAATTTCCACCAAATTCATCCCAAGGCCATTTTTGCACGAAAACAACGTCTTTGCCCATACTCGAAAAACTATCGTTTAGATTCTTTTCCAAGCTGTGTACCATAGCGTATACCACAACGATACTAAAAATGCCAATTGTAATGCCGAAAATGGATAAAATGGACCTCAACTTATTCAGAATCAAGGCCTCTTTTGCCATTCTAAAGCCTTCTGAAATAGTATCTGTCCAACGCATGCTGCGAATTTACGAAGTTGAAGCCAATTTGTGGTATTAATTAGCCTTGGGTCAAAAACTAAAGGATGAATTTTATTTGAATCTACCCGACAAAATTAAATTTTTACCACATTTAACAACACCGCTACTTTAGAACTTAATGTGCTTGATTTTGTTTTGTTGATTTTTACATTAAAAGATTCATCAAATGGCTCAACCTCCACAATTTCAATAATTGATCCAAGACCTAGCCCAATTTTGTCTAAGTATTTTAAAAAATCAGATGAATCTTCTCGAATACCCAGCAGTTTATATGCTACACCCTTTTTGCCGTTGTTGAGCATAATGGCTTTTGAATGGAGAACATTTCCATATAAATCAGGAATTGGGTCGCCGTGTGGATCGTATTTTGGATAACCCAAAAAAGAATCTAGTCTGTTCACCAATTCTTCAGAATGCACGTGTTCCAATTGTTCTGCCAAATCATGCACTTGTTCCCAGCCAAATTTTAATGTGTTTACCAAAAAGGTTTCCCATATTCTGTGTTTGCGAACCACGGCGACTGCAATAGATTTGCCCAATGTCGTGAGTTTAACCCCCTTTGACTTTTCATATTCCACCAATTTCTTTTTTGCAAGTTTCTTTATCATCTCAGTTACAGAAGAAGCTTGTATTCCAAACGCAGAAGCCACAGCCCCAGTTGGCACCGTATTTTTCTCGGTTTCTTCCAATTTGTAAATTAATTTTAAATAATTTTCTTCGGCTTTACTAAACATTATCTTACTTTATTAAAGTTAGAACTTTTTCAAATCCACATTGCGTTGATTTTTGCGATTTAATTTGGTTTTAGCTGTTAAAAAGGATTGACGAGCTAAAATAAAATCTAACGTAAGATTTACAACATCCATACTTGGAATAGTTTAATTTACCTAGGAATTGTATCATTAACCAGAGGTGGATTTACCGGGAAATTGGTATTGTTCAATACCCTTGCCTTTTTCTTCTTTAGTGTATCAAACTCTCTTCGATAAACCACGCCTATGCCCAATGTATTTCCAGACACTCCCTGGCTATTGGCAGTTTGTAACAACAAATTGCTACTTCTAGAAAATGCTTTGATACTCCAATTTTCATTTCTCGTTAAATATTCTACGTTAAAATTAAGTGGCAGTGCAAGGGTGCTTACCAACACATTCACAGTTGGGTCGTAATTCAAATCCAGTCTAATTCTCTCTGTCAAAAACCATTCGCTATTTACGAATACTTTGGTATTGGTTTCCCCTTTTGGGTTTTTTACATCGTCTATATTTACTTGAATTCTAGTAGGAATTCCCAATCTGGTAAAAATGTCGTTTACTACATTTGTCGCTATGCCGCCTAAACTGTTTCCCGCCACACTCGAACCAGTGATAAGAGAAGAAGAATTGGTACTTTGCGAAAATGAAGGTGGAATAAAATTTCCGAAAAGAAGCAATGCAACAGCTTGTCGCATGGTTTCATCCTTGTCGGCCCGAATTCTTTGAATAACCCTAGCTACGTCATTCAAAGAACCTCCAGAATTGCTTTCCAAATCGGGTGCTTGAATGTCAAATGAGATATCTGGACCGAATAGTTTTCCGCGCATAAACAAGCTACTTTCAATTTTTATGGGCACATAGGTTTTTTGTGAGCTTGCACCGCTGGTACTCATGAGTACCGCAGGAGATATTTTTTTAACAAAACTACCCGTTAAGTTCAAATTGGCATCGATAGGATCGCCACTCCAGCGTATGTATCCTCCTTGCTTTAATTCAATTTTACGCGTGATAACATTGATTCCCGGCAGTGAAAATACATATTGTCCAGA
>JBBQBB010000068.1:0-15809 GCA_038317095.1 Bacteroidia bacterium
CTGCACCCCGACAAATCTGCGCAGCGCAGTTCAGACGATGGCGAACCATCAGGGTCAGCAGGCAAACCCATTCTAAGGGCCATTCTTTCTTCAGGTTTAACCAACGTACTTGTGGTGGTCGTCCGATACTTTGGCGGCACCCAATTGGGCATTCCAGGGTTAATAAAAGCATATGGAGATGCAGCGAAACTGGCAACAGCAGAGGCTTATAAAATTGAAAAATATGTAGAAGATATATTTGAAATCAGCGCAACTTTTGAGCACGAAAATGAAATACATCGTATGATACAATTGTTTGGAGCCAGAATATTAAATAGGCAATATGGCACAAAAGTAAGTTATGAAATCGCAGTTCGCCAAAGTGTATCCAACAATTTTTCAAACAAGTGCACTAACAATTATTTGTTAAATATTGAGTTAAAAAACTAAGTGCAAAATCGGACTATTTAATTTTTATACAAACTACTTACTGTAACTAGAGGATAATCGCAATACACTTTTACATCATCTATTGTTCCAGTAAAACAACTTAACATAAGTTCATTGTTTGGATACTATTGGGTGCGTCCAATTTCAACGGGGGCTATAATTGTCAACAAATCTGGAATATTTTTACAATCTTTCGACCCAAGTACGTTGCCATTTAAATACAAACTTACCACACCATTCTTTATCTTAAAAACGACATGCTGCCATTCATTCAATTTTAAAAATTCATTTACTTTGATGCCGTAATCATAAAATAAATTGTCAGCAAATTGTCCATTTGCCCTCATTTGGGTGCTGGTGCAATAGGTGTAAATCCCCTTTCTGGTGGCATCGTCCCATTTGCTAAAAACTCCGGAATAGGGATTCAAGGGCACAACTCCATTGTCATAACAATTGAACGCAGTTGGCTAAACCCAAACCGAGACGAGCAACAACTTGCCAGAAAATTTAGCATTGTGTTTTGTCTCTAGATATTAGGAAATTCCATTGCCCCATTGGCTTTGCCATTTCTATCTACAACTGACTTTAACGTTCCTTGCACTTTGATATTATTTTTTAAATCCGAAATGTCGGTAACTGTGCTATCCAATGGCAGGTTTAAAGCCAAATTGCAAGCGGTATTCAAACACCCACTTTCTTTTTTTTTTGCAGCAATCAGAAATTCCTAAAAAAAGAAGCGCTGACAAAAAATATAGAACATTTGATTTTCTCATAAAAATTAAGACGCAAATTCTTCAAAAAGATTGCAATTCAAAAAAGTTCGGCATATTGCCGAACTTTCTATCAATCAATTAAACAGGAACTAAATATTATCCTTCGCTGGCTTCGCCTGGCTGAACTGCAACTACTTCTGTGCCCGCCGCAGTTTTTGCTCGAATTTTACCTTCAATTTCTATAAGCATTTCTGGATTGTCTTCCAACAATTCTTTTACAGAATCTCTGCCTTGGCCCAGTTTTGTGCCTTCGTAGCTAAACCACGAGCCACTTTTCTGAACCACACCAGCATCTACAGCAATATCCAAAACTTCCCCGCTGCGGCTGATGCCTTTGCCATACATAATATCAAATTCTACCACACGGAAAGGCGGTGCTACTTTATTTTTGGCAACTTTTACTTTGGTGCGATTTCCTATCATGTTGTCGCCATCTTTAATTTGGCCAATTCTGCGAATATCCAAACGAATTGAAGCATAAAATTTCAACGCATTGCCGCCTGTGGTCGTTTCAGGATTGCCAAACATTACGCCTATTTTCTCGCGCAATTGGTTGATAAAGATTGCAACGCAACCCGTTTTGCTAATGGTTCCTGTAAGCTTACGCAATGCTTGGCTCATCAAACGGGCATGCAATCCCATTTTGCTATCACCCATTTCACCTTCAATCTCAGCACGTGGAACCAAAGCAGCAACTGAGTCAATAACCAGCACATCAATGGCGCCAGAACGAATCAAATTGTCTGCAATTTCCAGGGCTTGCTCCCCATCATCAGGTTGAGAAATCAACAAATTAGCAGTGTCAATACCCAATTTTTCGGCATAAAATTTATCAAATGCATGCTCAGCATCTATAAAGGCACAAATACCGCCTTTTTTTTGCGCTTGGGCAATGGTGTGCAAGGCAACTGTAGTTTTACCCGAACTTTCAGGTCCGTATATTTCGATAATTCTACCGCGTGGAAATCCGCCAACACCCAATGCAAGATCTAGGCTAAATGAACCGGTTGAAATCACGTCCACATTTACAGTGCGTGTATCGTCCATTTTCATCACTACCCCTTTACCGTAAGATTTTTCTAATCTTTCAATGGTTTGTTTCAGGGCTTTTAGTTTTTCTTCTTGTACACTCATAATCGTTTGTGGTTTAAAATTTAATTTTAGTTATTTTGATTTTGTACTTGCAAACATAAGGCAAATGTTTAATATATTTGCAAGATGTTGATAATTATCTTAACAAATTATGGAAAATTTTAGACCTATTACACAATGGAACGAAGACGACAGACCCCGTGAAAAGCTTATCATGAAAGGGCGTCACGCACTTAGCGATGCAGAATTACTGGCTATTTTATTGGGCACAGGATCGAGATTCAAGGATGAAGGCGGTTATATGTGCACTCGATCCGCAGTGGACCTTGGCAAAGATATCTTGCACAAAGTTGATAATAATCTTATAAATTTGGCCAAGCTTACAGTGAACGAGCTCACCCAAATAAAAGGAATTGGTTCGGCTAAAGCCATTTCAGTGCTTGCTGCCCTAGAACTGGGTGCTAGAAGAAAGGGAGCTCGGGAAGAAAAACAAAAACTTTCAGGGAGCAAAGGAGCCTATGAAATTTTAAGCCCCTATGTTGAAGATTTACAAATTGAACAATTTTGGGTAATTTTACTCAACCGGGCAAACATGGTTTTGAAAGTTGCCAAAATTAGCGAAGGTGGAATTACAGGAACGGTAATAGACCCTGGGCCCCTTTTCAAATTGGCATTGTTGTCTAACGCCTGCGGAATCATCCTTTGCCACAACCATCCTTCAGGCAACCTCAAACCTTCTGAACAGGACATACAAATTACGCGTAAAATAAAGTCGGCGGGCCTAATGTTCGACATCACAGTGCAAGACCACCTTATTATTACCTCTGATGGTTATTTTAGCTTTTGCGACGAAGGCATGATGGGTTGAGGAGCATTCCAAAGCCCCAGAGTCCCTTGCAGGAGACTCATGCGCGAGTGTGGTGTGGGAGACCCAGAGTATTGCGCGAGTTGGAAAAACCATTGGATTGAGTGCTTAAAGCCACTGAGTCCCTTGCAGGAGACTCAGTGGCGGGTGTGGTGTAACAATCAACCGCAACGCAAATTCCAGAGTCTCCCGTTAGGGGACTCTGGAACGATAATGTAAAAACAAAAAAAATGCAACTATGACAGTTAAAAAAATGAGAGAAGAAAAATATGGAACTTTTTTCATCACAATTACCTGCGTTAAATGGATTCCACTTATTGAAACAACCCAGCTATATGATTACATATATCAACAGTTTAAAATCTTAGAAACAGAGAAACACATCATACATGGATTTGTAATCATGAATGACCATTTCCATTTTTTGATATCATTCAGAGAAAATGGAAAAAAAATAAACCATAGAATTGGCACTATGAAAAGATTTTTAGCCTATGAAATTATAAAAAGATTAAATAACAACAAGGAGAAAATAATTTTAAAATTAAAATATTTGGTTAAGCCAAATGAAAAGAACCTAGGCAAGATTCACGAAATTTTTGAACCCTCATTTGACATTAAACTTTGCTGGTCATTTAAAATGATTCAAATAAAATTAAATTACATGCATTTAAACCCTTGTAAAGGCAATTATAAATCCGTTGATAATCCTTGGGACTTTGAACACTCATCTGCTAAATTTTATTTTGATCGAGGACCCGGAATTTATCCTGTAACTCATTTTCTGGATTTAAAAGAAATTGATTTATCCAAACATTAAAACCCCAGAGTCCCTTGCAGGAGACTCATGGACAGGTGCGGTGTGGGAGACCCGATGTATTGCGCGAGTTGGAAAAACCATTGGATTGAGTGCTTAAAGCCCCAGAGTCCCTTGCAGGAAACTCAAAGGCGGGTGTGGTGTAACAATCAACCGCAACGCAAGTTCCAGAGTCTCCCGTTAGGGGACTCTGGAACGGTGTTTAAAACCCCAGAGTCCCTTGCAGGAGACTCACGGGCAGGCGTTGTTTGGGAGACCCAAGGGATTGCGAATCCCAAAAGACCCGGAGTATTGCGCGAGTTGGAAAAACCATTGGATTGAGTGCTTAAAGCCACTGAGTCCCTTGGAGGAGACTCACAGGCGGGTGTGGTGTTGGGGAGACCTCAACGCAATACTATAAGTTGAGATTTTGAAAAATTATGGAAAGCAATTGCCAAAATATTTTTAGCGCTTAACACTGTAAATTACCTTAATTTCAAGTTAAAAAAGGAACGTTATATTTGCACCATGAAACTTTACCAGCCAGTATTTGGCATCACATTTTGTTTGTTCCTCTGTATGGGTTGCGAGTGGACTTTGCCCAAAACATGTAAAAGTTCCTCTGCAACCGAACAAGGCATTATACTGCGCAAGATTGCGGATGGTTGCTACCCCTCACTCAATTTCCCAGAGAACACAAACCGCCAATGGGTAGTAACCACCAAAACCGAGTGGGACAGTATATGGACAGATCATGCAAAAAAATATCAATTTACCTGCGATACACCAAAAGTAGATTTCAATACCGAAACGGTGCTTGCATTCTACCACGGCACGGGCCACGGCATTAAAAGCATACACAACATTAGCCGCGACAACGCAGCCAAAAAGATCCATTACAAGATTACAGACGTGGATTGCAATGCGGGTAAAAAGCGTACGATGGAATTTATGGTGAGTTACCACATGATGGTAGTACCTAAAATTCCATCGGATTATTCAATTACTTTCGAACTCATCGAAGGCAAATAATACATGTCCATCAAAACAGCAATTTTCGTTTTTTTGTTTGCCCTCATCTTAACTTATGTGGGCTGCAGAAGTTGGTTTCATGCAGAGTGCCGAAGCAACTATCAAATAAACAGAGGCAAAATTGAAGCCTCCTTGGTTTACAATTGCCTCATTCAAGACCCAGACGCGAAAGGCGATACAATAGCCTATACCCGCAAAGGGCAGTGGGACTCGCTGTGGATAAACTTGCATGCAAAAAATGGAACTGGTTGCCCCCAACCTACCATCGACTTTACCCAAAACAGTGTGCTTACCTTCTTCCAAATATTTGAAACCACATACAAAACCATTCGGGAAGTAAATATTGACAATGCAAACAAGCAAGTCGTTTATACCATTACTTTATACAAATGTAAAAGTGGAAAGGGTTCATTGAGCATGAATGAAAACATGGTTGTTATTCCTAAAATTCCATCCGGATATTCGGTCGTTTGGAAGACTGCAAAAAAATAAAAAATACGATCGAGTTACCCAAATCAGCGCTATAGTTGAAAAAAATGCTGCACTTTTAAAATTTTCCCAACCTGAATACAAAGGCAAATGGCACACTAACAACCGTTAGCAAATCTTATTAAAGCCCATTCATTTGTATTCAAAAATTCGTAACTTCGCGCCACATTATGAACCTTAACACGCGTTATTCCGAAAAATTTGAGGACCGACACAACGGCCCGCGTCAAAGTGATTTGAAAGCCATGCTCGACACGATTGGTGTTGGGAGTTTGGATGGATTGATTGATAAAACGATTCCAGCGGGCATTCGCTTACCGAAACCCATGAACACGGGTAAAGCGATGTCTGAAGTAGAATTTTTATCTATGGTGAAAGAAAAAGCATCGAAAAATAAAGTTTTCAAAAACTACATAGGCATGGGTTATTATGGAACCCATACACCTGGTGTAATTCTGCGCAACATTATGGAAAACCCCGGCTGGTATACCCAATATACACCTTACCAGGCTGAAATTGCTCAAGGTCGTTTGGAGGCACTTTTAAATTTCCAAACGATGATTATTGACCTCACAGGTATGGAAATCTCTAATGCATCTCTTCTTGACGAAGGCACAGCTGCTGCGGAAGCCATCCACATGTTTCATGGTCTTGCTCCAAAAGGACAAGGCATGAAATACTTTGTCGATAATGAAATTTTCCCACAAACAAAAGACATCCTTATTACCCGCGCAGAGCCCATCGGTGTTGAACTTGTTTTTGGCGACTACAAAAACTTCAAACCCGATACCACCTTTTTTGGCGCAGTGGTTCAATACCCCAACGAAAAAGGCAGCATAGAAGATTACCGCGAGTTTGCTGCGAATTGCAAAGCACATGGTGTAAAAACCTGTTTTATAGCAGATATTCTTGCTCTTACAGTATTAACCCCCCCCGGCGAATTTGGTGCCGACTGTGTTGTAGGTTGTACCCAACGTTTTGGCGTACCCATGGGCTATGGCGGACCACATGCTGCATATATGGCTGCGAAGGATGAACACAAAAGGGCAATGCCAGGTAGAATTATTGGAGTAAGTATAGACCGTATGGGCAACCGTGCACTGCGCATGGCATTGCAAACCCGTGAACAACATATCAAACGCCAAAATGCGACTAGCAATATATGTACAGCCCAAGTTTTGTTGAGTATTATGGCAAGCATGTATGGCTGTTACCATGGACCAGATGGTTTGAAAAAAATTGCTGGCCGTGTACATGGACTTACCTCCGAACTAGGGCGAGGCATTGAAGCTACTGGCAACGTTTTTAAGGTTTTAAATAAAAACTATTTCGACACTTTACACATAGAAGTGCCAAATGCAGGCGCAATCAAAGCTTTGGCTACAGAACACAACATAAATGTGCGCTATTTCGATGACACACATATTGGAATTACCGTGGATGAAACAACTACCGCCGATGATTTGAATGAATTGTTGGGTGTTTTTCGTCGTGCCATAGACGGAGCCTCCACTGCTATTGGAGATGCAGGTATCAGCCACATTCCGGCAGCTCTGCAGCGCCAAAGCAATTTCATGCTACATCCCGTTTTCAATACGCTTCAATCTGAACATGAAATGTTGCGCTACATTAAGGGTTTAGAAAGCAAAGACCTAAGCCTTTGCCACAGCATGATTTCATTGGGAAGTTGTACCATGAAACTAAATGCTACCAGTGAAATGATACCTGTTACATGGCCCGAATTCGGCGCAATTCATCCTTTTGCTCCGTTGGAACAAGCCCTTGGATACGCAGATATTATTCAAGAATTGAGTCACGACCTTTGTGAAATCACTGGATTTGCAGCCATGAGCTTGCAACCCAATGCGGGTTCGCAAGGTGAATATGCAGGATTAATGGTAATCCGTGAATATTTCAAAGGTATTGGCCAATCACACAGAAACATTGCATTGATTCCGAGCAGCGCACACGGAACAAATCCAGCCAGTGCAGTTATGGCCGGCATGGAAGTGGTTGTGACCAAATGTGACGAAAACGGAAACATCGATTTGGAAGACTTGCGAAACCAAGCAGCAAAACACAAAGACAATTTGGCTTGCTTAATGGTGACTTATCCAAGCACACACGGTGTATTTGAAAGTGCCATTAGAGATATTACCGGTATGATCCACGAATTTGGAGGTCAAGTTTATATGGATGGTGCCAACATGAATGCACAAGTAGGCCTTACAAGCCCTGGCATGATAGGTGCGGATGTTTGCCACTTAAATTTACACAAAACCTTTTGTATCCCTCACGGTGGTGGTGGACCAGGCATGGGCCCAATTGGTGTTGCGGCACATTTGGCTCCATATCTTCCCAGCCATTCGGTGGTAAAAATGGGTGGTGAACATGGAATGCATGCCGTAAGCGCGGCACCTTGGGGTAGCGCAAGTATTTTGCTAATATCCTACGCATACATTAAGATGATGGGCAGCGAAGGATTAACAAACGCTACCAAAATTGCCATTCTAAATGCCAATTATATGAAAGCAAGATTGCAAGGGGAATATCCGGTATTGTATAGCGGTGAAAACGGTTTTGCAGCCCATGAAATGATTTTGGACACGCGCAAATTCAAAACAAGTTCCGGTGTGGAAGCAAGTGATTTTGCCAAACGCTTGATGGATTATGGATTCCACGCGCCTACCGTTTCATTCCCTGTTGCAGGTACTTTGATGGTGGAACCTACTGAAAGCGAAAGCAAAGAAGAACTCGACCGCTTTTGTGAAGCTATGCTTGCTATTCGAGAAGAAATTCGTGAGATTGAAGATGGAAAAGCCGATAGGGAAGATAATGTATTGAAAAATGCACCGCATACTGCCATGGAACTTACAGCTGACAGTTGGACGCATAAATACAGCCGCGAAAAAGCTGCATACCCAGCCCCATATGTAGCCGCTAAAAAATTCTGGCCTTCTGTTGCCCGTGTAAATGACACCTATGGCGACCGCAACTTGGTATGCGCATGCTTACCAATTGAGGCTTACATGGAAAATGCAAACCAACCTGCAAACGTTTAAACCAAACTTATAATAAAAAGCCCGATAATTGTCGGGCTTTTTTTATTCAAATATGCGGCAACCTTTCAAACACTCAATTTCACAGAAGCCGTATATCTTTTTATTAATCTATTTACTCATAGGGTGGTTTACCATTCGCGATTATGGAATACCCTCCGATGATTTTACACAATATGTAATCGGTCAACAAAATTATGATGCCATAGTAGGAGATAAAAAATTGCTAGATTTAAATCCTGAAATTAAATTTTATGGTCCTGTTTTTGAAACCCTTTGTTATGCCATAGACAGAAGCTTTCCACCTGAACCACCAACGTGGCAAAAATGGGGAATGCGGCATGGCCTTATTGTGTTTATTTTCACCTGCGCTTTAGGGGCATTTTGGTTTATGCTTTTCAACTTTTTTAATACAAAAACTGCTTGGGGAGGAACAATGCTCTTGGCATATTATCCAAGAATCTTTGCCGATGCACATTACAATAGTAAGGATACACTTTTTTTAAGTTTAATTGTTTTCTTCCTTTATCATTTATACCATTTTACAATTTCTAACAAATATAAAAATGCAATATTAGCAGGCCTTTGGCTCGGTATAGCTGCTACTCTAAGGCTATCCGCATTCTTTGCAATTCCATCCATTCTTATTTCTATTTTAATGCTGCGAAAAAACAATTTAGCATGGAAAGGTTTCTTTCTCCTCTTTATTGCATTTATATTGGCTTTTTATGCATTCTTTCCTGCATTATGGCAACACCCTTTACAGGAATTTGCAACACTCGTAAATCGCATAAACCATTTCCCATGGCCAAACCAAACCTTGATAGCCGGAAGATTGGCGGGACCCATAGACATACCCTTTTGGTATTTCCCTTTGTGGTTCTTTATTACTACGCCCCTATTTTATTTTATTCTATTTATTGTGGGTTTATTTTCTACAAATAAGGCTCTATTTAACAAACCATTTGCTTGGATTGTATTCTTGTTTTTCGGCATCTCATTCAGCTATATCATCCTATTTAGACCCAACCTCTATGACGCTTGGAGGCAACTTCAATACATGATGGTTTTGTTTGTATTTATTGGTTGTTTTGGAATTTATCGGATAAGTTTAACTAAGACTACAATCGCCAATATTACATTGACAATATTTTTTGTATATCCTATATGCATTTGTTTATTTCTACATCCTTTTCAATACGTATATTTTAATGAATATTATTGCGCTTTTAACAAATCCAACACTTATGACCAAGACTATTGGAGTATAAGCAACGCAAGCTGCATGAAATGGCTAGATAAAAACAAAACAAAAAGAACAATTCACATTTACACCAAAAATTCTAACATGTCTTGGCTCGGTACTTTTTTTTACCAACCCACAAATCATCGATTCTTTTCTCCAGAAATTGATTCTGCAAAGGCGGATTATGAAATTGAAAGCATCCGCAACAACAAGCCTTTCAATCCCAAACGAAAAGTTGTCTATTCCATCATTCCACTTAAAGATACCATTGCACGCATCATTCAACTAAAATGAAAATCCTTATCAAACCCGAAAATCGCTATTTCCTTTGGTTTCTTTTATTTTACAGCCTTTGGGGTTTTTACAATTTGCCAAACACGGCGGTCCCATTGGACGAACTTACCCAAAGGTATATAGGCATTCAAAACAACAGATTCATTTCTGGCGCTGCAAATTTCGATGTCATAGAAAAAGAAGGACCGTTTGGACCCATATTCGAATCCATTTGTTATGCCTTAGAGCAGGTAGTTTACACCCAACCCATGCGCACCAAACTATTGATAAGGCATGGATTCTTGTTCGGTTTATTTTTACTCGCAATTTGGTGCTTTTATAAAATTGGCAAACGCATTTTCAAAACGCCAAAAACGGCAGGCATTGGTGCTATTCTTTTGGCGCTATACCCGCCCTTGTTTGTACATGCAAATATCAACTCAAAAGACACTTTTTTTCTCATACTTATAGTGTATTGCTTGTATTTTTTGCTCCGCTTTTTTGAAACCAAAAAACTGCTTTTTATGCTCGCTATGTGTATGATTGCGGGTATGGCTTCTACCATTAGAATTAGCGGATTCATTGTGTTTTTTATTTTCATTACCGGAATTTGGTTTCGCAAGGAAATTGCACTTAAAACACTATTGAAATTTAGCCTATTAGGCATATTCATTTTTATTACATCTTATTACCTATTTTTCCCCTATTTGTGGCTGCATCCATTGGACGGAATCCACAATATACTTGCATATACAACCTTCAACCCTTGGCCTTCGAAAACTCTATGTGCAGGCATTTTGATACAACCTGGAAATGCGCCATGGTGGTACTTGCTGTCTTGGATGGGAGTTACCATTCCATGCTTAATACTGGCGCTGCTTATTACAGGAACAATTCAATATTTTAAAAACCCAAAATTGCGAAAGAGTGCAACAATAAAAGTAATTTTTTTAATGTTTTTTTTGCCAGTTTCTATGGTTATTCTCATACGACCCACATTGTACGACGGATGGCGTCATTTTCAATTTCTCATTGTACCCATTACACTCATTGCGGGTTTGGGAATGGAGCCATTGTTTATAGGTTCAAAAGGCAAAATATGGAGTCTAGCTATCGCGGGATATACTGCAATAACCTTTTTTCTGTGGACACCTTATGGATTTGTTTATATGAATGAATTTTATGCCACTGCATGCCCTCCCAATTCATTTACGCAAGACTATTGGGGTTTGTCTGCAAAACCCTGTTTAGAATGGATTGCGGCCCATGATTCTTCTCAAAACATTGCCGTTGCTTCTTTCACAGAATCACCGGAATTAAATGCGCTTATTTTGCCCGAAGAAATTCGAAAAAGATTTCATTTTGTAAAAAATGATTCTACAGCCAAATATGAAATTGAAATTCGTAGACAAAAATATTTTGGCAACATAAAGGGAAAAGAAGTTTTTAGCATTTGCCCCATGAAAGACACTGTGGCAAGGTTACTCATATTGCGTTAAACAAAAGGCATCAAGAGTATCTCTCACTTGTGGTATGCCATAGGCAACTTCCTGCAATCCATGCTTCGAGGCCTATTAAATATCTGCGAAGCTCTGGTGCAGCGTATACCATTACTTTAGCCAATTCATCTTCAAATATTCGCAGCAAATCGTTATGCAACCTCACACCCATTTTATGTGCATCTTCAAAAGTACAAGATTCTTCCTTTTGAATGGCTTCCCGAATACCAAATTGGTACATACCTGCTTCTTCTTCTTTCTCGGATGATACCAAATCATTTACCATTACGCAAACCAAACCGGCAAGTTTGAACCCGTTAGTCATGAGCATGTAACCGAACTATTTACAGATTTCAAAGGATTTACAGAGATTTCAGAAACCATTACCCCACAGCAATTGGTAGAAGAAATAAACACTTGTTTTGGTGCATTTGATGAAATCACGACAAAATACAACATTGAAAAAATAAAAACAATTGGCGACTCGTATATGGCCGTAGGTGGAAATTCCAGTTCAAAAGTATGCACACCATGGCATGTTATATCTGCTGGCATTGAGATCAGAGATTATATAATCAACCGCAAAGCGCTAAGACAGAAAGAGGGCAAATTTTGTTTCGATATGCGCATTGGCATCCTGCCGGTCGCCCCCGCTGGCGCGCATCCGTTTGCCCCCACACTGCAGGCGCTGCCGCTGCTACCCGGGGCATTTGCATTTTACATAGCATTTGTTTATACTTGTAAAAAAGTTTCAGACTAATTTTTTTAACATTGTGGAAAATATACAACCTAGAACCCAAACTTTCAACTGCAATCGAGTATGCGCATGCAGTCACCGCCAATCACTTTCCCATATCCTCTGCGGCATTGGAAATTCCAAAGAAAACATGCGCAGTACTTTAGCATTATTTGTAAGTTTGCCCACTTTTATTTACATTTGAAAAGTATGACCAAAACCAGACCAATACAACACAATTCGTTGTATAGGTCTGAAAAAATAGGACGTATAAGTAAGTTGGCGGTAATTAAAAGAAACTTAAATAAAATAAAATAAAATAAAATATGGAAATCTTATTAGGGCTTATTGGAGCAATTATTGGAGCAATTGTTGGAGCTCTACTAACTTATTTTTTGGGAATAAAACAATTGATGTTTCAAAATAACTTGGATAATAAAGTAAAGATGTATGAAACCCTTTTTAATAAAATTAGAAATTTAAACTCTGAAACAAATGAATTGAATGACTTAGCTTGTAATGCCCAATTATATGCCTCTGACAAAATAATCGACTTTTTACACAAACAGGATTTTGATAGAGGTATTAATGAGAAAGCAATCCATGATCTCCTCGTGCTAATCAGAACAGAATTAGGACTAAAAAAAAGAATTTTAAAGACCTACATTCACAAAATGAATTAAACTACCGCCAACAGCACCTACAAAAAATTGGCGGTTCAGTGGTTCAATGAAGCTTTGTGCTTCGTATCAAGTTTTGTGGTGGCAGGCAGTTTTCGTCTTCGTAATCGCCAACTTCTTGTAGCTGCAAACCGTTATATGCCATTTTAAGTGCGATACGAGGTCGCTCAAATAACTGTTAAACGACGTCTTTAACCACCCGTGAGGCCATTAAAGAACATTGATTTAACCTCTTGTTCCATCAAGAGTAATCTATCGGCACATGCGTCATGGGTAACTATGGGGTGTGAAGCTGCCGAGAACAAAGTTACTTTAACACTTTCAGCAATGACAGTGTATTGCACCAGCAGTAGGTGACAGGTAATTGATTTGAATGGTATGGTGAATGTAAGTAAACTGTCGTAGACTTATCGTCAGGCGCTGAAAATGTGAAAGCTGCTGTTACACATTAACCAAAAAGGTAAGAAGTCAAGATGCAAGTATGTTAGCTACAATGCACATGGATGTTGGACTTCCGGTAAATAGACAGCACCTAACCCGTTCGGTTATTTGAGTGGAACGTAGTAAGCCTGTATGGTTCCTTCGATAGTGCGAAGGTAGAACAATGGCAACATGGTTACAATACCATGCAGGTAAAGGAGGATGGAGGAAGCAAATGCCTTGCTGTAATCGCTTGGATACTGATTTTTTTTTATCAGACCTGAAAGGGGGCAGACTTCCATCTGGTTATCTGTTGCAAGAAACTTGTAGTAAGATTATTATTTAAGAATCGCAAATGAATCAATCTAAAGAAAGATGTGCACTTAAAACCGCTAAGGATTGGAATTCCATCAATTGGAATAAAATGAAAGAGCGTGTAAAATCATTACAACTACGTATTGCAAAAGCAACAAGAGAAGGTAGAAAGAACAAGGTGAAAGCCCTGCAATGGATACTGACTCACTCTTGGGCAGCCAAACTTTTGGCTGTGAAAAGAGTCACGGAAAACAAAGGAAAAAGAACAGCGGGGGTTGATGGTATTCTTTGGGCAACTCCGAAATCTAAATTAAATGGTGTTTTAGCCCTAAATCGTAAAAACTACAAATCATTACCGCTTCGCAGGATTTATATTCTAAAGAAGAACGGAAAACAAAGACCACTCGGTATTCCCACTATGAGAGACAGAGCTTTTCAGGCTCTGCATCTGCTCGCCCTTGAGCCTGTTTCTGAAACATTGGCTGATAAAGGGTCATATGGTTTTCGCCCACTCAGGAGCTGCCATGATGCTATCGAAAGATGTTACATTCATCTCTCAAGAAAAGATAGTGCAACATGGGTACTTGAAGGTGATATTAAAGGGTGTTTTGACAACATCTCACACCAATGGTTAATAGACAATGTGGATACTGATAAAGGGATTTTAAAGCAATGGCTCAAAGCTGGCTTTATGGATAATAAAATTTTGCATTCTACAAACGAGGGTACTCCACAGGGTGGGATTATATCCCCCACCCTTTCTAACATGACACTTGACGGCCTTGAAAAAATAATTGATGACACTTTTGGCATCAGCATAAGACCCGATGGTTGCAGGAAAAACAACATACACAAAATCCATCTCATCAGGTATGCAGATGATTTTGTTGTGACTGCTTCCAATAAAGAGATTTTACTTGATGTTATTAAACCACTCATTAAAACTTTCCTGGCCCAAAGAGGACTTGAACTGTCACAGGAGAAAACAAAAATTACCCATATCACGGAAGGCTTTGACTTCCTCGGTCAAAACATTAGGTTGTTCCCTAAAGGCAAACTTCTCATCACGCCTTCCAAAGATAGCATGAAGGCTATCGTAAGCAAAATTAATCTAACCATTAAAAAACATAGAGGAAATAAAACGACTGAACTTATCCGACATCTCAACTCAATTATTACAGGATGGGCAAACTACCACAGGCATGTTTGTTCTAAAAGATTTTTCTACAAACTTGATTTTATTATTTGGAGGAACATTTGGAATTGGGCGAGAAGAAGACATAACAACCTTGGTTATAGAAAAATTGCGAGCATGTACTTTAAACAATTTAAAACCAGAAAGTGGCAATTCTTTGGTACTTTTAACAATGGAAAATATATCCTGCTACGCTACGCAGGAGATAGGCTAATCATCCGACACAAACTCGTTAAAGGTGAAGCCAATCCTTATAACCCTGTTTGGAACAAATACTTTGAGAACCGAAAGAAATACAAGTATGTGTCTTAAATTATTTTTTCGTATTTTGCTGGCCGATTAACTTCGACTTTAGATAGCTTGAGCCGTATGTGGGGAAACTTACAAGTACGGTTCTTAGGGGACAAAGGCGGAGCAATCCGCCTGAGTTACCCGACAAAGCCACAAACTCAATATCAAAATAAAATAAAGAAAATAAAATGTTTGTAAAACTTATTGAAAATAAAAAAATTGGCGGTGTCAATTGCCTTATTTGGAAAGACGGTCAAATTATTTATCAAAAGTGTGAAGGGTACAAGAATTTAGAAACTAATGAATTAATGACCTTTGATACTATTTTCCGAATAGCCTCTATGACAAAACCCATTACATCTGTGTTGGCAATGATGTTAATAGAAGAAGGGAAGTTGAACTTGAATGACCCGATAACCAAATGGTTTCCTCAATTTGGCGAAATGAAAGTATTAAAAGGCAGAAATGAGGAATACGAAACTGCAAATGAATTTATTACTGTACTTGATTTACTGACACATAGAGCAGGTTTTACATATGGTGATTTTCAAAGTGGAAAACTAAAAGATGACTACCATAAGCTGTTAGGAGCAGACATTGATTCAGAATTCTCAATTGA
>JBBQBB010000069.1:0-14864 GCA_038317095.1 Bacteroidia bacterium
CATATTTTTTGGCGGCTTGCAAACCAGCCACTGCCTCATCCCAATTTCTCAAATCCGTAGTGGCGCCTTTTCCATGGTTACCATCAATGGGTTTTGTAACTACTGGGTAGCCAATTTTGTTAATTGCCCTTTCCAGTTCAATATCGTCATACACTATCATGCCCTTAGGTACGGGTATTTCAGCCGCCTCCAGCAGGTTTTTAGTCTCTTCCTTATCACATGCAATTTCCACCGCAATGCTGCTTGTGGTGCTTGCAATGGTAGCGCGAATGCGTTTTTGGTTTTTACCATAACCCAATTGTACCAAACTGTGTCGGTTGAGTCGGATATAGGGTATTTTGCGTCGAATAGCTTCTTCTACTATGCTACCTGTGCTAGGACCCATTCTCTCTTCTTCGCGAATTTCTCGTAATTTTTGTATTTCAAATTCTAGGTCCACCGCTTCTCCCGCGATTAAAGATTCTACAATATGAACCGCTGATTTGGCAGCATAAATTCCGGATTTAGCCTCATAATAACTAAATACAACATGGTAAACTCCTCTTTTTCCAGCATCCCTAGTTCGGCCGAAGCCAACTTCCATTCCAGCCAAAGTCTGAATTTCAAGGGCAATATGCTCTATCACATGCCCCATCCATGTTCCGCGTTCTACTCTACTCCAAAACCCACCAGCAGTTCCTTCGCTGCAGCGGTGGTTCACCATACTTGGCAGCAAAGCCTTAATTCTTTCTGCAAAGCCAGGTATTAAATTGGTTGGTTTTTCTTCCATATCCTCAATATCTAGAAGCATTACCACAAGTTTATGGCGCTTGATACTCCAATAATTGGGTCCATTGGTTACTTTTATGTCTAATATTTGCATATGATAGGTCTTAGTGGGTTGCAATATATAGAAATCAAGTCTTTGAATTCGGTATTTTATTTGATTTCTTTATTTATTTGCAGATAATTGAAGAAAACAATCGATAAATGCACTCAATTTTAGGAAAATGGTTCTTTTCTATGGTTGACTCAAAAGGTACTTTTGAATTTTTAGAGAATGATTATAAGGTGTTTATTTCCCAGAGGTATAAAATTTCAGTTTTTGGGGAGGATGATAAAATCCGATGTTAAAGGAACCAAAGTATTTAGTTGATTAAAGCAAAGTAACACACTGGTATGATGAATGGAGCTGCAATCCTCTAACCGGCGGATGGATAGTATCTTCCAGTATTTTCGAATGTATAAACGAAAACGAAATAAGGATAAGTGTGGCATATATGAATAAAAGACCTACCACTTCGAAAGAATCTATAAAGTTAAAACGCATTCTGGATGAATAATGGAAGCTATTTTTACCTATAGGAGACATTGTTGATTCAAATATTTTGCAATTGTTATTAAAATGGGATTAACCTTTAATATGCAAGCCATTAACTTTGCCGTTTATTTTTCATGCAGCCAAAAGGAATCCTTATACCCGTTGGCGGTGCCGAAGACAAAGGCACCGATTTAGAAGCGGGAATCATTGAACGCAATCGTCTCAATTTTTTTGAAATTGGAATTTTAAAAACCATTGGTGGCTTTATGGGAGGCTTAGATGCTCGCATAGAGGTAATTACAACCGCATCTACAATTCCAGATGAGGTGGCTGAAAATTATACCGACGCTTTTAATAAATTGGGCTTTGAAAATGTGGGTCACATGCGCATTAGAAACAGGGAAGATGTTTCACAATTTATAGGCAGATTGAAAACCTGCGATGGTCTGCTGTTTTCTGGTGGAAACCAATTGAGGCTGAGCAGCATTTTTGGAGGCACAGAATTTTTGGAAATTGTTAAACAACGATTTCATGAAGAAAATTTTGTAATAGCTGGCACCAGTGCAGGTGCAATGGCCATGAGCAACAATATGATTTATGAAGGAAATGCAGGCCGCGCGCATCTAAAAGGCGAGGTTAGAATGACAGCAGGTTTGGGCTTTTTGGATGGTGTAATCATTGATTCACATTTTGACAAACGCGGTAGATTTTCAAGATTGGCACAAGCTGTAGCTGCAAATCCAGGTGCCATAGGAATAGGGTTGGGCGAAGACACTGGCGTTATCGTGCGCAACGGAGAAGAAGTCGAAGCCATTGGCAGCGGCGCTGTTACAGTTGTAGATGGCCGAAACATAATGCACAATAACATTGCGGATACAGATTTTGGCACCCCCATTTCTGTAGAAAACATTATTGTACATATTCTGAGTAAAGGAAATACATACAATTTTAGAACACACCAATTTAGTGAAGGCAATGCCGCAGTATATTCCCAAGATGAAGATTCTAAAAACTAACTAATTTCCCTTTTTAGCATCTCACAATTTGTCAGGTGCAGTTCACAAAGCCATGGTGCTGTTTCAAAAAAAATATTTTTTATGCAAACCATTAATCCTTTGTTTTGGGGACGCTACAAAAATGCCAATTCAGAGATTTTTGCTTCTATTTTTTATGGGAATTTTAGGCAAATTGTATGCTGGAGAGCCTGGGTATTGGCATTTAACAGACAAAAATGGATTGCCAAGCAGTACCGTTTATTCAATTATTGAAGATAAACAGGGATTTCTATTTCTAGGAACCCCGAATGGTTTAGTACGATTCAATGGTTTTGATTTTAAAATTATTCTAAATCCTTCCGCCAAATCTGGCGATGCTAGCGATTTGCAAATGGATACAAAGGGAAATATTTGGTTTAGTAATTTCAACCACCAGTTATTTGTTTACAATGGTGGCGCATCCGCTACAAAATTGAACGAAATTGATGAAAATAATTTCAACCCAACGGGCAAGTTTTTTTTAGACTTTCATGAAAATATATGGTTTACCAACAATTCTTCCATTTTCAGATATGACAGCAAGTTGAAAAAGGTAATACAAACTGGAGATTCGGAAAGTTATTGGCAATCCTTTGCACTCAATGGGAAATTCGGTTTTTGGGGCGCGACTTCCGATAAAATGGTGGTATTTGATTTTGCTCCATATCCAATATTGAAAAAAAGAGAAATCGTTGGAATTCCTCAAATGCAGGGAATTCTTAGGAACATTGTTTATAATCCGAATAACGGTTTCATTTGTCAAACGCACCTGAAATATGTAAATATGCCTGCAGGTTTTAAATTGTTACAATTGAGGGCATTCCCCCAAATAAAATCTATCAATTCCTTTGGGATATTTAAAAATGGAACTGTATGGGTTTGCACCGCAAATGGTGTCGCCATGTTTAATGCCAATGGCGAAATATTAAACCAAGGGAAATTGATTTTTGAAGGTAGAAATACATCGGTAGTATACGAGGATAGAAGGGGTAATTTATGGGTTGCTACGCTAAACGATGGCGTTTATATGATAACGAATTTTGATGTAATTAATGAAATTTACTACAACAGCAATCATAGAGAAAATGGTGTATATTCTCTCAATCAATACAATGAAATTTTGTATGCTGGCATGCAAAATGGAGATATAAAAATATTTGACAAAGGAAAAGAAAGTATATGGAAAACAGGACAAGAAAGGTCTATACTTTTTATGGCCCAATTGCCCAATGCCAAAAATTATTTTATCAACGGAACTCTGTTGAGATTCGGTGAGCAACGAGGGAAAAGCATGGAATTGCTAGGAGCTCCAAAGGGTTTGGTTTTCATAGGAGAGGATGTTTATTTAGGCAACAATATTGGCATTTACCAATTTGGTTTGAATCATTTATTGCATGGTATCGCGGGTAGAGAGCCCCCAGAAATGCCTTTTTTTATTGTGGATGAAAAGGGTATAAAAAATCCTAAAGGCAAATTAAAAAAACAGAACAACAGAATATTAAAAGGCAGGGCAGGTAGGGTTTTTAACGACAATATGGGTAGGGTTTGGTTTTCTGTTTCCAGTGGTATTTATTTTATTCAAAATGACACATTTTACCAATTGCAATTGAATCGCAATTTGGATGAGATGGCAACGGATTTTTGCAGCGATGGAAAAAATGGAGTCTACATTCTTGTGTCTAACAAAGGAGTGTATCAATTTGTAAATAATAAAACCGAATTAAAATTTAAATTATTAAATACAAATGCGCGAAGAATGATTGCAACCGAGGGTAAAATATGGATAGGAACCAACAATGGCGTCATTTTAATTAATTCGCAGTCGTCCAAGTTCTATTCTATAAAAATGAACGATGGGTTGTTGTCTAACGACATCCAAGATATTGCTTATTATAACCATAGAATCTATATGGGTACATTGAGGGGCATTAGTTCTATTTCCACAGACTTTTTGCCAGCCAATGCCATAGGGCCGCAATTGTTCGTCGAAAATATTCGGGTAAATGGAGTTACCGTAAATTTATTGCCAGGAAGTAACGTTTTTAAATACAATGCAAATAACATCGAATTTGATTATTGTGGAATAGATTTCCAAAGTAGGGATCAATTGTATTACGAGTATCGATTGATTGGCCAAAGCGATTCCTGGGTGAGGCAGAACGGAAAAATAAGTGTAACCCAATTTCAAGGCTTGCCTTCTGGAGATTATCGTTTTGAATGCAGGGCTTTTAATGACAAAGGAATTGTATCCAAAAATATGATTTCCTTGGGTTTTAGCATTGCCAAACCTTGGTGGAGACAGTGGTGGTTTTTACTAATACTGCTTATATTATTTACCTCGATAGTTATATTGTTAATACGATATTACAATATTCAGAAAAGAAATAAAGAAAAGTTGGAAAGTAATTTGCGCATAAGCCAACTTACTTCCTTAAAGGCACAAATGAATCCTCATTTTATGTTCAATGCACTCAATAGCATCCAAGATTTTATTTTATTAAACGATAGGGTGAGTGCAAACTCTTTTTTAGGTAAATTTAGCGATTTAATGCGCATGGTACTAGAGATGAGTAACCAAACCAATATTAGTTTGGCCAATGAATTAAAAGCGTTGCATCTTTATTTGGAATTGTAAGCCATCCGATTTGAAGATTCTATGAAGTATAGTGTGACCACTTCAGAAAATCTTGATCCTACAGAATGGGAATTGCCTTCCATGATTATACAACCGTTTGTTGAAAATGCCATTAAACATGGTTTGCTACATAAACGCAGCGATAAAAAGCTAAGTATAAATTTCAACCGATTTACCGAGAGTAATTTATTACTTGTAACCATTGAAGACAATGGCGTAGGGAGAAGGGAGGCAAATCGGATTTCACAAAATAGACAAAAACAACATACTTCTTTTGCCACTGGAGCTACGGATGAACGGTTAAAGCTGTTGAACAAAGACGCCAAAAAGCAGATTCAAATTAAATTTACTGATTTGGAAGATGCGGATGGCAATGCATGCGGAACCAAAGTGGAAATACAAATTACATTAAAAGCAATCCTTTGAAATTTATAAAAAGTAGAAATGGACAATCTTAACACCGAAGTAAAGCCTCTGAGGGCAGTTATCATAGAAGACGAACAAAAGGCAAGACGAATTCTGCAAACGTTGCTCGAGGAAAATTGTGACAATGTCAAAGTTGTTGGAATTGCTGAAGATGTTCCTACAGGTGTAAAAACCATTATAGCGGAAAATCCAGATGTGGTATTTTTAGACATAGAATTACCTGGTTTTAATGGTTTTGAACTTGCCGATTTTTTTACGGAGATCAATTTTGAAATTATTTTTACTACAGCATACAGCCAATATGCCATTAAGGCATTTCAAATGTCCGCCATAGACTATTTGTTAAAACCAATGCAAATAGATCAGTTGAGAAACGCTGTAGAAAAAGCCAGAAAAATTAGGGGTGCACAAATGCTAGAAAAAATCAAAGCCCTAAAAGAAAACATGGCGGATGTGGGAAGTAAAAAAATAGCACTCCCCATTGCTGAAGGATTTTTATGTGTAGAACAAAATGAAATTGTATACCTAGAAGCAGACAA
This sequence comes from Bacteroidia bacterium, assembly GCA_038317095.1. Taxonomy (GTDB): domain Bacteria; phylum Bacteroidota; class Bacteroidia; order NS11-12g; family UBA955; genus JAGXTF01. The sequence continues at coordinate 5,935 of JBBQBB010000069.1, forward strand.
TAGCTACACTACCATTTTTTTTACCAATGGAAATAAAATTCTTGTAAGTCGAAATTTGAAAGAATTTATCGCACTTATTGATTCCCCAGATTTTTTTAAACCACACAGATCTTACTATGTAAATTCAATACACATTCGGCAATACAATAAACAAGACAATGGCAGTTTGGTGATGAACAATGGACATACTATATATATAGCCAGAGACAGAAAACAGGAATTTTTGGATTTTATGCAACACAAAGGAGCATTGTAGGGGTCAATTCAGCCCATTTGAAATAAATGTTTATGGAAATGTATATTTGGCTCCCTAGTGCAATATGTATATCCTATTTGTGAAGTTTGCAATTTTCGAAACGAATGGGGCGCTTGAATGGTTATAAATTGGTCTTATACACAAATTAACCATTCTGTATAGTATTTCTTAAACGCCTTGCATGCATCATTGGACTTTCTTTAATTTGAATCACCAAAACTTATAATCATGACAAACGAAACAAACAACAACCAAAATCGTATTGAAGATCTTGCAAACCAAGAAATCGACGGTAAAACCATTATGGGTGGCAACTTTTCAGCCATTGCACCAGGTGGTCCAGACTCATTTATTAACGACCCCAACATTACAGATCCAAATTTGGGTGAAGATCCAGTGATTGCTTTGGGCGGCGTAGAGTCTAACGCCAACGTAATTGATTTAGGCAGTCCTGAAGGTGGAAATGTGAATTCCGCATTCGGTCCTGCTGGCGGATTTGATTCAACCGATTTGGCTTAAGCTAAATATTGCAGGATAGAAAAGCAGCTTTAGGGCTGTTTTTTTTTGTCAGATTCCTAGCTTCACATTATTGATTCATTAAAAATTTAACTGCATTGGATATAAAAAATGTGTTTCCTTTGGATTTCGTTCTTGTATTCGCTTACTTTGGGATAACAAATACAAACAACCATGGCACACAACGAAGATAACCCAAAACACCACTTGGATAATTTAGAAAACCAGTCTATAAATGGCGGTCAAATCTTAGGAGGTATTGGCTTCTCCTCTAACTTAAATGGGGGAGGGATAAGTGTAATTTCTTCCACCCCAGACATTTTTAACCAAAATTTGGGGGATTTGCAAGTTGTGGATTTGGGCAATCCATCCAATGTTGCCTCAGATATAAGCGCAACAGCAAAGTTTTATGGCAATGAAGGCACTAGGACCATTGATATTTAAAACAGAAATTAAACAACACAAACTAATAAATAAATACTATGACAAACGAAGAAGAAAACAAAAATCACCACATGGAAAATCTTGACAATCAAGAAATTGATGGACAAAAAATCATGGGTGGGGGTGTACCTGTAGACCCTAACATGACTGGTGCTGATGCAACTGTAACTAACTTATCTGATCCTACAGCCGCAGTTATGGCCAATTCCATGATGGGTCCAGATCAAGATGCGATTATCATTGACCTAGGTAACCCTACGTCCGGATCATGGAATGGCGGCGATTTGGGCATGCCAGGAGTGGATCCTATCGAGATTCGCTAATGGTTTGAAAATTTAAAGGAAGACTGTCCAATCGGGCGGTCTTTTTTTATTTATAGATTTCAGTTTTTGAATTTTCTGGTGTGCACCATCCGCGATACATGCCTTCAGAGTTAAATGGCAACTCTATATTTCCATGCTTGTCTATAGCAATTAGACCGCCTTCACCCCCAATTTTCACCAATTTTTCCATAACTACTCTATTACAAGCTTCTTTTAAAGAAAGCCCTTTGTATTCTATCAGGCAACTAATGTCATAAGCAACGACACTTCGAATAAATAGCTCACCAACACCTGTACAACTTACTGCGCATGTTTCATTGTTGGCATAAGTTCCAGAACCAATGAGGGGTGTATCGCCAATTCGACCCCATTTTTTATTGGTTAATCCGCCTGTACTTGTGGCTGCAGCCAAATTGCCATATTGGTCTAGGGCAACGGCCCCAACAGTTCCGAATTTTTTTTCTGAATGATCTAATAGAACACTTTCACTTCCGCTAATCTCTTGCCATTGCTGGTATCTAAATGCATCATCAAAATAACCATCTGGTTCAAAATCGGCATTCACACTTTTTGCAAAAAGCTCGGCACCTGCGCCACTAAGCAAAACATGTTGACTTTTCTCCATCACCATTCTTGCTACTTGTACTGGATTTTTTATATTGTAAACGCACGTTACTGCCCCCGCTTCCAATGTTTTTCCATTCATAATTGAGGCATCCATTTCATGTTTTCCTTCGCTATTATATACTGCACCTTTTCCTGCATTGAACAATGCATTGTTTTCCAAGTAAATAATTGCAGACTCAACGGCGTCAAGCGAAGTGCCCCCCGTTGACAATACTTTTCTCCCTGTTTCCAGTGCGTCATTTAATCCTTGCAAATAAGCTTGTTCTTTTTCAAGACTCATTTGGCCCCGGGTAATTGTTCCAGCTCCGCCATGGATAGCAAGTGAAAAGTTTGATTTCATTATTTTGCGAAATTAACATGCGCATGCTAAGAATCTTCTTTTATTTCAAAGCATTTATTTAAGATAGCCGCACACCGCCATAACTACATTTCCCAAATCCAAATATATTTTCATATCTGTATTTTTATGTTTTGATTTTTGGCTGTTCTGGCCTACAAAGGATACATTGCAGTTGCTGGGTAGCGGCAAGAATCAGGTTCGCATGCATCTGCAGTTTGGCGAAAGAGGCAGTATATCCGCAGCGGCAAATTGTTATTTTAATGCGCCACTTGTTCTACATTTGACCTAGTGTAAAAGCGCATTTAGTAAAATATGTTGCTTTTAGAATTGCCAAAAATTGATGGAACCTTAAAAATCGAAAACAAACATGGATTTAATAAAATTCAATACCATTTTACCGAAATTGCTGGCCAAGATTTTATCTATTATTCACCCTTTTTAGGTGATTCTTCATATACAATATTCAAGTTATAAAAAGTACAAATTCTATGGGTTTTGATTCATTTGCACCTGGGGCGGAACTGCATTTACATACGACTTCTATAACGGCATTGCACAGCGAAAAAAATTTATATTAAAATAGCATTTCCCCAGAAACTTCTCCCAGCAATTTATTGAAAAAAATAAAGAAAAAAAAGCCATTGCCAATCGTGGTTTTGCCCTGCAGTACTGTTTTAATACTTTGGGTTACGCCTTTCTCTTTAACGGAGGTTTATCAGTTGTATCCAGTCAAATTTTAGATAATTTTGTAACCAAAGATTTGGCAAAACAAGGGTTTGCCATATTTTAACAAAACGGTGATTGTTACTATTTGAATTATAAAGGAGAAATAAAAGACCAAATTTCAGCCGCACTTAGACTCAAAGATTATGCTTGGTGTAAACAAGTTTTTTCGCTTTCAGAATGTTATAGAATGTATAAAATGAATGAAAAATAAAATCAATTTTTTAAAATAAAAAAAGGATGGCTTTTGCCATCTTTTCTCGTTACGTATTAAAAATACGTGAATTTTTATTGATAGGATCCAATTCATTCGGGTCTGGCGGTCCCAATGGATCTTCATCTACTGGAACAAAACCATAGCCACCCATAGGATCTTCGGCATTTACCAAAGTAGGCGCAACAAATGGATCTACAGGGGCATTGCTATCTTCACCCTGCGAGGTAATATCTGCAAATCCACCACCCATAATCTTCTCACCACTGGTGGCTTCATTTTCCAATTGGGTGATTTTCTTGTTTTCTTCTTCGTGTATCATGATTTTGTAGTTTTATTGGATACGAATTAAGGTTATAATATTCGATTATGCATAGACTTGCAAAAAAAATGCACAGCATGGTAAAAATAATTATTGATTCAACGAAATAGGCCATTGGAAATCAAAGAAACATAATAAAAAAGCCCTGCATTGCAGGGCTTTTTTACTGTGTTTAAATAGAGTATTTATTTCTGAATCACAATTTTGCGGTTGATAATTCTTGCATCTTCGGTTTGAATTTGTACCATGTACATGCCACCTGCGAATGCAGACAAGTCAATTCGCAACTTGCTTTGTTCGCCGGTATTGGCAGAGTAAATGGTTTCTCCAAGGCTATTAATCAAGCTGATTTTGGTAGCTACAGTTTCACCCAAATCGATATTGACGCTAGAGGCAGCAGGATTTGGATAAACCTTAATGGCACTTCCATCATTGGCTTGTAGGTTGTTGATGATACAAGGTTGGCTGTATTTGCTTGTACCATTCATATCGGTTTGTTTCACACGGTAGAAAGATGTACCCATCAACGGCCTAGAATCGAAGGCAGAGTAGGAGAGTGTTACACTGCTGTTACCGGCGCCTTTCACTTTGGCAATGGCCACATAGTTTTTGGCATCGGCAGATCTTTCCACTGTAAAGTAATCGTTGTTTTCTTCTGAAGCCGTGATCCAATTCAATTCTACTTTTTGTAGGCTAATTTTCTTACAAGCAAAACTGGTCAAGTCAATAGGCAATGGGCTCAAAGTTGGGTCAACTGTACCTAGTGTAAAGAAAGTATTTACACTGGAAGCATTTAAGGTAAAGATAATTTTATTGCCGGAGATGGTTCTTGCAGCAGTCAATGTATCAAATGTACCAGAAGAAGTGCTGCGTTTCAACAAGCGATAATTGGAAGCCAGGCCTATTGCAACAGGAGGAGCTCCTTTCCAATATTTGTTAAAGTCGAAGATGAATTTAACCATACCACCGTTGTTATTCACATCGGTCTTTTTTACTTCCCAATCGGTAGTCCAACGAAGGATTACACTTTGAGAAAGATTGGCAGCGGTTGTATTTGGAACTTGGTTACAGTTTACACCAGCAATCATATAATCACCGGCATCGCGCAAGAAGTTGGTGGCAGAAGAAGCATCGTCTTGTATTTCGAACCCACCATAGATGCGAGAACTTGAAACACTGTCGGATGCACTTTGGAATCCAATACCATCTACAAAAAGATTGTACGTAGGATCTACCGGTGGATACTTGTCGTTGCTGGTAGCAACGCTATAATATTCGGCCTGGTTGTTTTCAAGCAACGTGCGGTTTGTAACAGAAAGATTCGAAGGATAGATATTAAATTCAGATATTTTACCATTCCAAATTTGGCTAAAATCACTTGCACCAAAAACCCCACCGATATTGAATCCTGTGGTATTGCTCATGGTTCCATTCAAGCTATTTTGTGTAGTGCCATTTACAGAACTTTTCAAGCCTGTAGCTCCTGTTGCATAAACACCGGTAATGATTGTTGCGGCAGAAGCCGTACCAATGTTCACTGCGGGAGAATTAGCCAGTAAGTTGTTCCATGTAGTTCCATTTCCAGCGAAGGTAGCAACATCACCACCATAAGTGCCCAAATATCCATACTGGTCAACATTTAAACCTACATGAATTAACCTTTGGTAACCGCCAGAACCACCGCCAGCGGCTTGCCTAGAGGCAACAACATTCAAGGAATATGGGTTGCCAAAAGTTTGGGTAGCTTCGGTAAGGAATTGGTTGGTACCGTTGAAAGAGATGGCTGGTTTGCCATTGTGCAAGGCAACAATTCCATTGTTTATAATGGTTGGTTGATTTGTATTAGAGGTTTGAACGGCATCTTTTGCATTTCCACTTTGGTCATACCATTTGGCAACATAACCGCTAGGGGCCGAAGTTGGGGTTGCGTAAGACGGTCCAGAAATGCCATAATACAATGCTTGGGTATATTCAAAATATTGACGGTCGGCGTTTGAGGGGAAAGAGGAGAAAGTGATAATCTCAGAAATCCAACCATCCAAACCAGTAACCCCATCGGCACGTTTACCAATATTTAAAGAAGTACCTTGGTCGGCGAAAGTAGTTCCTACCGGGTTCGAGCCACCATTGGTAGCGCCATTATAGTATGCATCAAAAGTGCCACTCTTGGCTGCACGGAAAGTCCAAATACCCAAAGGTTTTGCAGCATTAAATACCTGTGGCACGTCCAAGAACACGTATCCACTTCCGTCACCCACTACGTGGCGGGCATTGTAGAAGTCAATAGGTGCTGGAACATTTAAGCTAGAAGAACCTGTTTTGCTCACAATGGCATTGTAGGTAAGGTTTGTATTTACTTTAGCCACACCGTTAAAGCATGCAGCATTGTTGTATGCGGTGAATGGGGCAGTAGCAAGACCCGAGGTAAGCGTTAAGAAACGCAAAGCAGGTTTTGTGTTTTGGCGATCGATAACGCCGCCGTTCATGATTCGGGGTTGGTTGCTTTGGGTTGCTTGCGTTGCATTCCTTGCATTACCACTTTGATCGTACCAAGTGGTTACGAATGCATTTGCACTCGCAGAGGCAACAGTAACCGCAGCAGGGCCTGTCATTCCGTAATAAAGTGCCTGTACGTATTCAAGTTTTTGTCGATCGGCAGTATTTAATCCGGTAGGGAAAATTATAATTTCAGGCATATTGCCATTTAAGAAACGTTGAACTGAGCCTAAATTGTACCAAGCACCAATTACAAACCGAGAGGTTAGATTATACGCACCAGAATAAGCACCTGTATTAAAACTAGAACCATCGCGGTAACCTGTTTCTGTTGAGGTATTGTTAATATAAGTTAGAAGTCTAAAAGTACCATTCCCAGTGGTTAATACATCACCGAAGCTATTGCAAGATGAGCCATTCGGCATGCCTACTGTTAAGGGTTTATTGGTAAGATCCGGACGGTCTTGCATTACAAAACCTTGCCCTGTTGGGCCGCTGCAAAAATGGTCATTATCTATCAATACTTGAATGTTAGAAATACTGCTTCCAGTGGTAGTCCAATTGGCTAGAACATTTGCTGTGAATCCAGAAAATCCAGTGGTTGGAAAACTAGTGTGTGTAAAGTAGTCATTTGACCCGTCATATACGATGGTTGGTTTTCCGTTTTGAAGCTCAATAACCCCTGCATTTACAATTCTAGGCTGGCTAGATGCAGATGGCTGAAGCGCATGTCTGTTATTTCCACTTTGATCGTACCAAGTAGTTACAAAACAATTCGTAGAAGAATAGAAGCTAGAAAAAGCAAGTGAAGATCCAAGTGTTAAACCTGAAGAACCAACGGCTGTAACTGTACAAACACTTGAAGCACCCACAGTGCTGTTGACATCAAAAGCTACGTCCACTTCGGCGTTGTCACTGCTTCGTCGCACACGCAAAACAGGTCCGGAATAAGCACAACGCAATCTTCTTAAACTATATGCAACAGCTGCATTTGGTGTAATTAAATTTAGTGGTCCAGCGGAAAAAACAAAATTCTTCAGTGCAGATGTATCCAAATCGCCAGATGAAGTAAATCCAATATCGGTTTCGGCATTGTCGCAACTGCGACGTATGCGAATGGATGAACCAGCATAGCCACAGCCAATTTTGCGTAAGCTATAAGCCGCTTGAGAAGTTGTACCCAATGCGCCCAAAGCAGGTGCACCGTAAACAAATGCCTTTAAAGCTGCAGTATCCAAATCGCCACAAGAAGTAAAACCAATTTCTGCCGTTACATTATCGCAACTGCGGCGCACTTGCATGGCTTTTCCTGTATAGTTGTTGTTTATTTTACGCACGCTGTAAGCAGCGGCTGAAGCGCTATAAGGAATAGGAGTAAGTGTTCCCATGCCTGTTACAGCATAATCATAAACACTTTCATCACAATCTGCATTGTTAACGGTAATAGTAGCGTTGCGGGCAATTCCAAAAGAACCGGGTGTAAAGGTAACTGTAAAAGTGGTAGAGGTACCTGCTGCCAAATTAAATGGAGCCGCGCTGCTAACAACAAATTCAGAAGCATTGGCGCCTGAAGATACAATGCTAGAAACGGAAAGTGATGCTGTTCCCGTATTGCTAATAGTATAGGTTCTTACCACATTGGTTAAAGTAGAACCAAAGTTGGTATGATCAGATAATGACGGGGTAATGTCTCCATCCACAATAGAAACAGAATTTCCTAGAACATCAATTTCTGAAACTGCATCAGGAGTGGTATTGCCAACGCCGCTTCCTGGAGCTATAAAATTTGAAGTTGTTCCTGTGCGGGCAATATTCGTCAAAGTGCCATTGTATGCATTTATTGTACCATCAGTTAATGCTGTTATACCCGTATTATTGCCTGCGGCAACACCTTGGTTATAATTATAGTAAGCCAAAAGTCCAGATTCTGAACCAGTCAAACTATGATTCATTAAAGATATTATGTCTGCGCAAGTTCGGTAGGTGTTCCATATACGTGTTTCATCCAAACTACCCGAGAAAAATTCATTGGGTGAACCACCTGCATTGTAAGATCCAATATTGAAGTTGTCTGTATTTATAAAACTTGCAACAACAGTGGTAGTTCCATATAAATGCGTAATCCCATAATCGACGCCATCAACATAAATTCGAATACTTGTTAATGTATTGATGCCATCATAAGCAAAAGCCACATGATGCCAAGAATTATCTCTTAGGTCACCGGAGAAGTTTGATCTCACCCAATTTGCATCAGTTCCACCGTAATTGCCGATCATATAAACTTCTACGCCACCATTTCGAATTTGCATTCCGTAACCCTTAAAGGTATTGTCTAATTTGGAAACTACCTGCTGATCTGCAGTAGTGCCAGATAAACATTTAACCCATGATTCAACAGAAAATGTGCTGTTTTTATCAAAACCCAATCCTGGTGGATTTCCTAAACTGACAAAATCGTTGGATCCATCAAAATTCAATGCTTCAGCAGGAATCGCTGTTGCCTGAATCGCAAAATCATACACCGCTTCATCACAATCGTCGTTGTTGATGGTAATTGTCGCGGTTCTTAAACCTGTGGCAGTTGGATTAAAAGTAACGTAAAAAATAGCTGAACTGCTTGCCGCCACGCTAGATGGCGCGCCAGAAACCACAAAGTCTGCTGCATT
>JBBQBB010000070.1:0-14838 GCA_038317095.1 Bacteroidia bacterium
GTGGGGGCAAACGGATGCGCGCCAGCGGGGGCGACCGGCAGGAAGCCAACGCTGGCACTGCAGCAGTAGCCGCCACACAAGGGCCTATAGCGGATGGCCGGATGAGGCAAACCATAAATACCACACCACAACCCATAACCCGCAACCGATAACCCATAACCCATAACCCACAACCCGCAACCCATAACCCATAACCCACAACCCGCAACCCATTACCCATTACCCGCAACCCATTACCCATAACCCATTACCCGAAACTTTTTGCCTTTTTATGTTTCATTTTTTTGTCCTGTTTTTTGGTTTACAATGTGTAAACCTATTTAAGGACAAGACATAATAAACAACTGTAAATAAATATTACAATGAAAAATCTACAAAATTCTGGTAAAGAATGGTCGTCTGCCGAATTGAAAAAATTGGAAAAATTGGCCGATGTGGCATCCCATTAAGTGTGTAAATAGTAAAGTTGTTTTGGAAATTTTTGACCCCTACAAAAGGTCAGGAAAAATTTACGGCAATACCCTTGCACCTTAATTTGACACACAATAATGAAAAAAGAACACATATTAAACAAGGAGTTCTTAAAACAGTTTAAGACTGGGGAAGAGCTAAGTTCATTCGAAGCCGTAAAGTTCCAAGTTAGCAGTATTCCCCAAATTTGCAACTAACAATGGTATATGTGCAAGGCAAGAAAATAACAAGGAATCCTTATTCTCCCACTATGGGATGCCCATGAGAATCTTGAAATTCTAAACGGGTGACGTGGTAAGCGGGTTCGGGTTTCAATTGCAACCAACGCTTGTGGTTCCACCACCACTTCATGCGCAAACTGGGGAAACCCTGTTTAATATAGGCAATCATCATAGGGTGGGCGCGCAATAAAAGTTTCTTGTGATTTAGGTTTTCCCAAAGATATACTACATTGTTTTCAAGCCTATCTAACAATTGTACGCTATTTTCAATTCTGCCAGTTCCATTGCAGCTTGGGCATATTTCAGAAGTAGAAATTTCCAACTGTGGACGCACCCTTTCGCGGGTAATTTGCACCAAACCAAATTTACTCATAGGTAAAATGGTGTGTCTTGCCCTATCATTCTTCATGGCAATACGCAGGTTGTGAAAAAGTTCACCGCGGTGTTTTTGGTCTTTCATGTCGATAAAATCGATCACGATAATGCCTCCCATGTCGCGCAACCTAATTTGGCGGGCAATTTCTTCTACGGCTTCTAAATTGACTCTAAGTACATTTTCCTCCCTGCTTTTAGGATCGAAAGACGTATTGCCACTGTTTACATCTATTACATGCAGCGCTTCTGTATGGTCTATAACCAAATACGCACCGCCACTAAACGGAACACTTTTTCCGAATGAAGATTTTATTTGCCGTGTAACGCCATATTGTTCAAAAATTGGAGGTTTGCCCTGATAAAGACGCAGAATTTTTTCGCTTTGAGGCGAAATACGTTGAAGGTATTTTTTTAATTCGGCATATAAGTCAGCATCATTTACGGCAACCATTGTAAAGCTGTCGTTTAACAAATCTCGCAACATGGTTTGAAGTCTATTGCCTTCTCCCATTACTAAACTCGCTGGTTGCGCACTTTTAAGCTGCGTAGACATGGTCTCCCATTTCTTAATCAGGTTGCGCAAATCTGTATCCAAATCTTGGATATCCACACCTTCAGAAACAGTGCGAATAATGATTCCAAAATTCTTAAGTTTTAAACTATTGGTTAAATCGCGCAGCCTTTTCTTTTCCTCAGGGCTGCCAATTTTACGACTGATAGAAACCGTGTTTGCAAAGGGTACCAAAACAAAGTAACGCCCTGCAACACTAATGTCGCAGGTCACTTTAGGACCTTTGTTGGCAATAGGTTCTTTGAGTACCTGTACCAAAACTTTGTCGCCGGTTTTAAGAACCTGGGTTATTTTACCCGTTTTAACAGTTTGGGGTTCAAGTAGGAACTTATCGAGGTCGTTTGCACCGGCAGCACCTTCCAAAGTCAAGCGTGTAAATTTCTTTACAGAGTTCACATTTGGTCCCAAGTCGAAATAGGTGAGGAAAGCATCTTTCTCAGCACCAATATCAACAAAGGCGGCGTTCAACGCCGGGGAAATCTTCTTAACCTTACCGAGGTAAAAATCACCAACCTGGAAGGATGAGTCGGATGACTCACGATGAAATTCAGTAAGTTTTTTCTCGGTTAATAAGGCAATTTCAATCCCCGACGAATTTTTTTGGATAATTAATTCGTTAGACAAAATAGGGGCCTTTCAGTTCCGGTTACCTTTTCTTGTGCCTGTTCTTACGTAGACGTTTTTTACGCTTGTGAGTGGCTATCTTATGACGTTTTCTTTTTTTACCGCTTGGCATATCTTTACAATTTAATTTTTCTTTTGTTGGTTTCGGACTTTCACAGCAAGGTTTAAATAAACTTTGGCATTTACCGAATCGCCTTTTGTTCCATAAATGTTGCTCAACTCAAACAACCAATCAGGATTTTGGGGCTGCAAAGATATTAATTTTTGGCATTTATTCAGCGCTTTTTCCCACTGACCTGATTTTTTTAACAAATTTAAGTGGATGTAATGTGTCTCAATGTTGGTGCTATCAATGGCAAGCGTCTCTCTTAGTACCCCTAAAAATTTCATAGGCGCATTTTCATAAATGCTCAAATATGTGATTAAAGCATTTCGCAAAGGCACATTTTTGGGATTTTCTGCCATGCCACGGTCTATGAATTTTTTTCCTTCTTGGAATAAAAAATTGCTAATTGTTGGGTCGTCTTCCATCTGAACCGCTGAAAAAATATCATTTCTGGCAGCTTCTGTGATGTTTGTTTCGGTCGGATTTCTGAGGGCTATTTTTCCACCTGTCCATGCTTGCAATGGTATATTGCCCGTTTCTGCTGCCCATTTTAATAAGATATTTAGGGAATCAACCGAAATTTTTTCAGGATCCCTCATAAGAATGCTTCCCACGTATTGTGGTGGCTTTATATCTTTAAAGATTTGCCCAAAAAAGGCTGACAGAGAAACAGGGGTTTTGGCAGCTTCTGTAAATTCTGGCTTGGCTTTAACAGCCGAAATTGTTCCGTCAGATGTTTTCCAACTTTTTACGATAAGAAAGCTAGCCAAACTTAAAGCGAAGGCAATAACAATCCACACGTGGCGATTTTGTTTATCCACGTTGCAAATTTACGGTGCTCAATTGGTTTAGAAAATTTATTTACCCTTCAATCGATTGGTTAGCTCTTTGCTTCCTTTCACTTCATTGGCAAATTCTTTGGCGGGTTTAAAGCGCGCCACAAAATGCGCCGGCACTACCAAACTGGTGTTGCGCTTAATGTTACGTGCAACTTTCGTTTCCCGCTTTTTTAGCTCGAAGGTGCCAAAACCACGCAAATACAAATTGTTGCCCTGCACCATAGAATGCCTAGCCACTACGAAGAAGTTGTCTAAAGTTTCCGCTATTGCAGTTTTTTCAAGGCCCGTTCTAACGGCGATTTCGTTGACTATTTCTGATTTGGTCATAGAATAATGTGCTAAATAACAATATTCAAACGTTTTTTGCACTGTCTCTATGAATAATATTTTTGAACATCTTGTACATTGGTATAGCCAAAATAAACGTGATTTGCCATGGAGAAACACCCGTGAACCCTACAAAATATGGATATCTGAGATCATGCTTCAGCAAACAAGGGTGGTACAAGTAATTGACTATTATATGACATTTCTAAGATATTTCCCCGAACTTAAAGACTTGGCCAACGCCGATGAAAAAGTACTTTTGAAGGTTTGGCAAGGTTTAGGTTACTACAGCCGGGCATTGAATATGAAAAATGCCGCCAACTCTATTTTGTCCACTTGGGGTGGTAATTTTCCTGAAAACTATGAGGGTATTAGGTCGTTAAAGGGCATTGGAGATTACACTGCAGCCGCGATTGGCAGTATTTCATTCGGATTAAAATATGCGGCCATAGATGGCAATGTAAAAAGAGTCGCCTCTCGGTTTTACGGCATTGAAGCCCCTATAGGTTCAATAAAATCCCAGGCTCAAATTTCCAGCCTACTTACCCATGAAATTAAAAGATTTGATGCGGGTGATTTCAACCAAGCTATCATCGAATTAGGCGCCTTGGTTTGCTTGCCCCGAAATCCAAAATGCGAAATTTGCCCCATGCATTCTGGTTGTTTTGCCTTCAACATGAACGCACAGACCCTTTTACCCAATAAACCTGTAAAAAAAGTGCCCAAAGTAAGGCATATTGACTTTCTTTTTTTATCGTGGAAAGGCAGTACATGGCTTCAAAGACGCGATTACAGCAGCATTTGGAAAGGAATGTATGAATTTCCAAATGTGGAATTGGAAAACGAAAATGAAAAAACCAACCCCGTTGAAACTTTTGCCAGCATGCTTGAGAATGCCGAAAACACAACCATTCTAGATTGTTTTGAAGTCAAACATCAACTCACCCACCAAACAATTTTTGCAAGATTTTGGCATTTGTCAGGAAAGCAATCTAATATTGTAAGTGAAAACGTAGGATATATAAAAACCTCAATAAATAATCTTCCTCAATTTCCTGTGCATAGGTTAATGCATAAATACCTTGTCCAATTGGGGGTAGAAAACAAAAAAGAAAAAAACAAAATATGATAAATAAAGCAATATTACTGGGAAGATTGGGCAAAGACCCACTTATTAAACAATTGGACAACGGAAGAGTTGTGTGCAACGTAACACTTGCAACGAATGACTATTACACGGACAGAGAGGGCAATCGAAAAGAGAGCACCGAATGGCACAATTTAGAAATTTGGGACAACCAAGCCAGAACCGCAGAAAAATATCTAAAAAAGGGCAGCGTTATTTATGTCGAAGGCAAAATACGCACCGACAAATACATAGATCCTGAAGGTGTGGAAAAGCAAATTAAAAAAATAAGAGTTCTAACCATGCAAATGATGGGAGGAATGAACCGCAGTGAAGGTGATTCCGACTCTGAACGAAGTTATAGCCCTACACAAAATCAGCCTGTTTTCGACAGGCCGTCTGCTGAAAATAAAGATTTTGGTGGCATTGACAGTTCTGTGGATGACGAACTTCCTTTTTAATTGAAATATATTTATGGATGACAGTGGTCCCGTCGCATCGGTAATTTTATCTGGTATATTTAGAAATCTAGCCAATGGAGAAATCTCCACTTTGGTAGGTTTGGGTTTTGGGTTGCTGGGTTGTTTGGCTTTGAGTGCTGTTTGCAGCTCTTCTGAAAATGCTTTTTTCTCGCATAGGGAAAACGATTTGGAAGAACTCAGGTTAAAAAATGGTACTGCCGCTAAAAACATACTTTACTTATTGTCATTTCCTAAACATTTACTGGCCACTGTATTGGTTGTAAATAGTTTGGGTATGGTGGCATTCGTAGTTCTATCATCTTTTTTTATAGATATGATTTTGGATATAGAACACCATCCATTGCTCCGCTTTTTCGTAGATGCAATTGTTGTTACCCTCATCATTCTTATTTTTGGAGAAGTAATTCCAAAAGTTTACGCCACCCAGCATTACAGAAAATCTGCCATGTTTCTCAATTATCCCATGCGGTTTTTTATGTTTATTTTATGGCCATTTACAAACTTATTGGTAAAAACTACGGCATTGCTGGAAAAAAGAATTGTTCAAAAAACACCCGAATTAACTCCAGAAGAGTTGAGCCACGCCATTGATATTACGGCAAATGAAGCTGACGCCAAACAGGAAAAGGACATTTTAAAAGGCATTGTAAACATTACCCAAACGCAAGTTACACAAATCATGAAACCCAGGATGGATGTTTATGCCTTAGATGACAAGTATGATTTTACCAAAGTGCTTGAGGATTTGCGCACCCTCAGATTTTCTCGAATGCCGGTGTATAAAGATAATTTAGACAATGTTACAGGTATTTTAAATGTTAAAGATGTAATACCTTTTTTAAATGAAGGCCCGGAATTCAATTGGCAAAAATTTCTCAGAACGGCACATTTTGTTCCAGAAAACAAAAAAATTGACGATTTGTTGCATGAGTTTAGACAAAGCAGAAACCATATGGCAATTGTGGTAGATGAGTATGGCGGCAGCAGTGGAATTGTAACCTTAGAAGATATATTGGAAGAAGTTTTTGGCGAAATCAATGATGAATTTGATGAGGTTGATTTGCAATACAGCAGGCTGGATGAAAATATTTATTTATTTGAAGCCAAAACTCCTTTGGTAGATTTTTTAAGAATTGCCCAATTGCCCTTGCAGTATTTTGATGCTGTAAATGAAGATATAGACACTTTGGGAGGATTGGTTACAGAACTGGCGGGCAGAATTCCCATTGCAGGCGAGGAAATAAAATACAATGAAATTGCGTTTACCATTGATGCAGCGGATATGCGAAGAATTCATAGGGTAAAAGCTGAAATCGCTAAAATTCAATATGGCAATGAATAAAGCTGGCATCATTGCCGTGTTGTTATTGTTTGCGTGCAGCGACAATACAAATTATGTACCCAAACAGCATGGCTTTCCTAGAATGACGCTGCCTGTAAAAAAATACCATTATTTTGATTCGATGGGTCTTCCATACGCTTTTGAAATTCCACAATACGCTTTAATGGAAAAGGATACCAATGGCAATTTAACCCGCGAAAAAACCTGGTTTAATTTAAATTTTAAGCCTTTTAATGCAACGCTACATATTACCTATTATAAATTTAACAATTGGAGTTTCTTTGACTCATTGGTCTATGATACAAGAAAATTGGTGAACAAGCATATTCAAAAAGCAGACGACATTACAGAAGAGGCCATTTCAAATTACAACAATGGGGTTTCGGGTATTCTTTTCAAAATCGAAGGCAACACAGCTACCAACTTGAATTTTTATTTAACCGATAGCATGCATCATTTTTTTAGGGGTGCACTCTATTTTAATGACAAAACCCAACAAGACAGCATTGCCCCTGTATTTCAGTTTGTGCAAGATGATGTAATCCATCTTGTCAATACATTCAAGTGGAAATAGTGGTACGGATTTGGCATAATTATTTTATAGAATGAAAAAAGTATTAAGTATAATTAATTTTTTATTGGTTATTTCTGTGGCATGGGCTCAAAACCCGAAGGCAGTAAAAAGTTTTAACAAGGCGAACGAAGAGTTAGAAAAAGGCAACAAGTCAAAAGCATTTGCCTATTTAAACAAAGCCATCAAGTTAGATTCAAAATATGCAGATCCATGGTCATTAAAAGCATATATTTATGAAAAGTCGAAGGATAGTGCAAATGCCTGCATTTGCTACCGGGGTGCTATTAAAGCAGATCCACTTTACCAGAGTGGCTATTATTATTATGCAAAATATTTATACGATTTAAATAGATTTGATGAGGCTATTTCTGAATTGAATAAATTCAATAAAGTAGAATTGGATCCCAAGTTTAATCCAAAAAAAGACAAATCCAACGGTAAAATCACCAAGGAAGCTGCTAAATTGATGGATAACTGTTTTTTTTCTAAAAATGAAGTTGCCAATTTGGCTATCTTAAACATTAAAAATATGGGAACGGGAATCAATTCTAATATGTGGGAATATTGGCCTGGAATGACCATAGACGGAAAATATTTTTTGATGACCCGATTGATGGGGCTGAAAGAAAATCGGCAAGAAGATTTCTATCAAAGTACCCGCACAGATACGGGTTGGTCAAAAGCCATAGAATTGCCTGGAAACATAAATACAGCAAAAAACGAAGGAAATACATCGGTAACACCTGATGGCAAATTCATCTATTATACGGTGTGTGAAGACAGAAATGCTGGCAATGAGGAAGTCAAAGAAGGAAAAGGAAGCTGTGATATCTACTATAGCAGCTATTCCGCATCTAAAAACACATGGAGCAAAAGGGTGAATTTGGGTGGAATTGTAAATTCAACAGAATGGGATGCCCATCCGTCAATCAGTGCTGACGGGAAGTCTATTATTTTTTCAAGCACCAGAAAAGGTGGTTTTGGCGGCATGGATCTGTGGATTTCGCATTGGGTCAATGGGGCATGGACTATGCCAGAAAATTTAGGAAGCACCATCAATACTTCTGATAACGAATCAGCGCCGTTTTTGCATTACGATGGGAAATCATTGTATTTTTCAAGCAACGGGCATCCTGGTGTTGGAGGACAAGACATTTTTTTAAGCCGAAAAGGAGCCGATGGCAAATGGACAACTCCTGTTAATTTGGGAAAGGGCATTAATACAGCATCTGAAGAAGTAGGGCTGTATGTAGAATATTCTGGCAAAAAAGGATATTTTAGCTCTGATAGACCGGGTGGCTTTGGGGGCGTAGATATTTATAGTTTCGATTTATCTGAAGACAAAAGACCAGGACCAGTGAGCTACGTGCAAGGCACCGTTTTAGATGATGAAACCAAAAAAGAAATTGCGGGTAGAATTGAAGTTGTTGACCTAAAAAACAAACAAGTAATTTTAAGAGATTCTGCATTTAGTTTCTTTACCACTATGGAACCCGGTGGAAATTATGCACTCAATGTTTACAGAAAAGGTTATCTTTTTTACTCTGCGAATTTTCAACCCGAACCTGCAAAAATCGACTCGCCTTATTCGGTAGTCGCTTTGTTAAAGGCAATTAAAAATAACCAACATATTGTATTAAATAATATTTTCTTTGATGTAGATAAATACGATTTGAAACCAGAGAGTGTTTCAGAATTAAATGCAGTATTGGCATTGTTGAGGGCGAATGCCACAATGGAAATAGAAATTGAAGGCTACACCGACAATTCAGGATTGGCAGATCACAACCAAGTTTTAAGCGAGAATCGCGCAAAATCAGTCTATGGCTATTTGGTAAAAGAAGGCATTGTGTCAAAAAGAATAAAATTCAAAGGATACGGTGCAGAAAAACCCATCGCAGACAACAACACTGAAATAGGACGCGCACAAAATCGCCGCATTGAAATGAGGGTTACCCACCTTTAATGTGTATTGAAATTATATTAACTTTAATAAGTATAAATTATGATCAAGGAATTGACCCCAGAAGAAGAAGGAAGAATTAAACGTGCATTTGCCAATAAAGAATGGCCAGAAATAGCATCCACCATGAGTTGGAGTATTTTCAAAATCATGGCAGAATTTGTGGACGGTTATCAAAACTTGGCGCGCATTGGTCCTTGTGTGAGCATGTTTGGATCTGCAAGAACAAAGCCTGACAATCCACATTACAAATTGGCCGAAGAAATTGCATTTAAATTGGGGAAAGCCGGATTGGGAATTATTACCGGGGGAGGACCTGGCATTATGGAAGCAGCAAATAAAGGTGCTATTGATAGCGGTTCCCCATCTGTCGGACTAAACATCAATTTGCCTTTTGAGCAAACACCAAACCCTTATCAGCATAGAGATAAAACCTTACTTTTCGATTATTTTTTCGTGAGAAAAGTGATGTTTATGAAATACGCCCAAGGGTTTGTGGTTATGCCTGGAGGATTTGGAACTTTGGATGAGTTTTTTGAAGGACTTACACTCGTACAAACCGACAAACGCGCAAAATTTCCGATTGTTTTGGTGGATCGTAAATTTTGGGAACCTTTAATGGGTTGGATACGCAATTCCCTTTTAGAGCAAGAAGGCTATATCAGCGAAGAAGATTTGCATTTATTTAAATTGGTAGATACAGCAGATGAGGCAGTCACGGTAATTCTTGAGTTCTATGAGAAATTTACCATGAAACCCAATTTTTAATGTAAATCGCTTTTCGTTTTTTATCACCAAAATTGTGTCTTTACATTTGGGTGACTCAACTATTAGGGGTATTTTGCGTCTTGGTTGTATATTGCACTATTGGCGAAACGTTTTCTCATCGGGTTTTTTCTTTTGTCCCAATCCATTGGTGCCTTTGGTCAATGTATAATCAAGGCGCAACGGGTCGCATGTAAAAACGATTTTGTAAGCTTCGAAGCAACCACAACTTCTGGCACAATTACGGCATGGAATTGGAATTTCGGAACCTACGGAAATAGCAGCAACCAGAAACCAGTACAAACTTTTTCGGCACAAGGTACTTTGGTTGTTAGTTGTACCTTAACGTTGGCCGGTGGTTCTACATGCATAGATACACATACGATTGTTATTTTACCCAATCCTACCGCCTTTTCCTCCATGATTGCAACCAAAGACACTTGCAGCAATTATAACAAAATTTGCATGAAAAATTTGTGTCAAAAAGGAGCCAAAGGATTGGCCTCTTTAACCATTTTATGGGGTGATGGAGGTATAACCAAAGCCAAAGCACCACTTGATTCTTCGTGGTGTTATTCTTATGCAGATTCTGGTACCTTTAAGCAATCTTTTGAAGTGGCAGACAGTGCTGGCTGTAAAGATAAGTTTAATATAAAAGTTCGAATAGAACCGAGCCCAAAACCAACCCTCTCAAATACCGTTAGCTTCTTTTGTGATTCTTCCAAAATTTGTTTTACTGCAAACCCGGTGAATGGTAAAAAATTTAAGTACCAATGGTCTATTTCACCAAACAGCAAGAACCAGGACACCACGAATCCTTTTTGTGTTTGGACCTGGCGTGGATTAAAACAAAATGTCTCTGTCATTGTTTCAAACGAATTTGGATGCCGAGATACTGTAAAAGACAACGCCAAAGCGCCTGACTCTGGAATTTCCTACACATTGCTAAATCATAGGCTATGCAATGCCCAAATTTCTGCGGGGTTAACTTTCAATGCCAACGATTTGGTGGAATGGACGTACAATGGAAAATCATTGGGATCTGCATCTTTTATGACAATTTTCTCGGCAAAAAAGGGCTGGAATTACATGAAAATCAGTACAAAAAACCCCTGTCTTATGACTTATGTTGATTCATTCTATATGTCAATATTAAATATTAAAGCCAAAATATACAACGAAACTAGACTTCAGTTAATTGATACGTTTTGGGGAATTGATTTAAGCAAAAATGCGCTTGGTAGTCGCATTAGACGGTTGTGGAATTTTGGCGATAAAAATGCAACACAATGCACAACTTGGACGAAGAAAAAATATTTTGTAAAAACAAACTGCAATTATTCCAAAGATAGCATTGCCTGGCACTATTATAAAGACACCGACTGCCTGTTTATGCGATTGACTTTGTACGACTCTAGCACGGGTTGTGAGGTAGACACAACCATGCGTGTCTACCGGAAAGAGTTTTGCCAACCTATGGTATTAAAGAATAAAATATGTTTGGGCGAATATGAATATTTTTCCATTTCCGACGGATTACAGAAAAAAATTAAATACAAAAATTATTTACTTACCGACATTTTAAAAAAAAGAGACTCACTTATTTTCAATACACCATCTGTAAGTTATTTTTACAAAACGCCGGGAATAAAATCACCCGTTTTTGTGAGATTCTATGAACCTGATACGGTATGGACAGAACGAAATGGGAAAATAGTTATCGATTTTATTAGACTGGGCAAAGGCTGGGTGCGCGACACATTAAAAAATGCAATTCAAGTATTGTATAAGCCCAATGCAGAATTCAAACTTCTTAAAATCAACAATTGCAATCCCAGCAAAGTAGAAGTTCGATTTAAAGATTCCAGTTGGATGCACCCTGATAAAATGATCATAGATTGGGGCGATACAACAGAAATATTTTCAATTTTCCCAGATACTATTTCTAAATTAAAGCCCATAAGCCATTCATATCCTAAAACGGGGAGGTATACCGTTGCGGTTACACTGCTTCCAAAAGGCGGCTGCGCAGCCACATTCAAAGCAGATGTTGATTTTGGAAATTATACAATTTTTGGGTTACATCCCTCTTGTGGCAACAGGGTTTGTTTTAAAGATACCGTGCAAGATTTTGATGGCAAAAACAAATGGAATGTAAATTACGCACCGGGGAAGCTTTTGTGGGATTTTGGCGATGGAAAAACAGATACAGGATTTAATATGTGCCACACTTTTGTTGCATTAAAATCTTATAAAGTAAAATTAACCGTTTCCCAAGGATCCGGCTGTGTCAGCACTTTTAGTGCCACAGTAAATCTTTCAAAAACCACTGCTGGAATCAAACACCAACCAACAATATATTGCAGTGAAATTCGCCAATATTTTGATTCTTCAATCATAATTGGAAATATGGATAGTGGTAAAATTATAAAATGGAATTGGAATTTTGGTGATGGTACACCGTCTGTTGGCTTGCAAAATCCAGCGCACATCTTTGCTACAGGTGGTGTGTACAAGGTAAGACTAATTATTACTACAATTAGGGGTTGTAAAGATACCGCATTTAAAGATTTCTCAATTGTCGGGCCAGTGATAAAAGCCAGCATTTTGGGCGATTCTATAGGTTGTGCCCCGTTTAAACCTCAATTTAATAATTTGAGTAAAAATAGTGCTGATTATATTTGGGAATATGGAGACATAAACAATAATTTTTACAGTACAAAAAAAGATACAATTGTTGCCTTTCAATATAATAAACCGGGTATCTATTTTGTACATTTGACAGGTGGAGATAGTTTTTACAATCTGATTACGGGCAGCAGATATTTTTGCTCTGTAAGATACCCAACTGCAGGATTGCCACAACTCCGCATTGCGGTTTTGCCCTCATACAATGCTGCTTTTTCAGCCCCAGATACAGTATGTGAGGGGGATTCTGCATTGTTTAAAAACAATTCGGACACTACTTATATAAATCGCTTTGTTTGGCAAATGGGGGATGGAAATAAGTTTGCCAAATTCCTAGATAGTTTTAGATATAAATTTAATAAAAAAGGGAATTATAATGTAATGTTAAAGACTGATATTGCCTTGGGAACACCTTGTTCAGATTCTGCATTAAAAAATATTAAAGTATTGGTTATATCTCCAAGTTTTGAAATTGATTGTAAAAAATCTGCGGCTCCAATTTTGTATTTCGAAAACACCACCCAACCCAAAAGCAACAATTACATTTGGACCTTATCCACTGCAACGGATACCTTGCCCAAAATGCTTTCTATTGGCAGAGATTTAAAGCACGATTTCGGATTGGATACCGGCCGAAAAACAATTTGTTTGCGACTCAATGCGGGCGAATATTGCAAAGCAAGAACTTGCAAGTCTATCGTTTTAAACAATGGCATATACCTGGCAAATGTTTTTACTCCAGGCAATATAGATGGTTTAAACGACACCTACAAAGTGCCCATTTATGGTTATCAAGATTTTGATTTGCGCATATTTAACCGCTGGGGCGAAATACTTTTCCATACAGACGATCCGTATATGGAATGGAATGGGAAAGTAAATAATTCGGGTGCGATTTTACCCACTGCTACTTACTTTTATCAAGTGCAGTTTAAAGACAAATGCGATCAAAAAATGAGAATGATCAGTGGAAGTATAAATTTAATTCGTTAATACTTGTTGTTAAATTTGTTGGTACCTTTTGGCATTGCCTATTTTGGAGAGCAAACCCAACTGCGTGAGCAGGCCAAAAGATGAATCAAAAAGCAAGGTACTTTAAAGTAAATCATTCTGCCTTAAGAAAAAGGTGATTGCTTTAATGCCTGTTTAGCTCTCTGCATTGTTTATGCTAAAACATTTAACATTTCTTTCACATGAATAAACTACCTTCGCCTTATGTCATCAAAAATTTGGTTGATAACGGGTGTTTCTGGGGGTATAGGACGGGAATTGGCAAAATATGCTGCGCATTTGGGCCATAAAGTCTATGGAACCGTAAGAAAACCAGCACAAGTGGAGTCATTTAATGCCCTTGTACCCGGTAAAACCATTGCCCTTATTATGGACGTAAATGCGGCAATGGCTATCGAAAATGGAGTTCAAGAAATTCTTACTGCAAATGGCAGGATCGATGTTTTGGTAAATAACGCCGGCTATGGTCTGTTTGGTGCCATAGAAGAGGTAAGTATGGAAGAAGCCCGAAAGCAAATGGAAACAAATTTTTTTGGTGCTTTGGGTTTAACCAAGGCCGTAATTCCCGGCATGCGGGTTCAAAAAAGCGGACATATTGTTCAAATCAGTTCCATCGCAGGTTTCCGAGGTACAGAAGGACTGGGCATATACAATGCCAGCAAATTTGCGTTGGAAGGATTTAGCCAGGCGCTTCAAAAAGAAATGATGCATTTCGGCGTTCATGTTACTTTGGTTGAACCTGGTCCATTTCGCACAGAATGGGGCGGCAGCAGCAGCATAAGAACCCAATCTGTGATTCCAGATTACAGCCAAACAGCCGGTGCCCGCATTCGCGCTATTCAGGCTTACAGTGGCACCCAACCCGGTGATCCTGCTAAAGCCGCCAAACTCATTGTGGAGATTGTGGAATCCGATTATCCTCCCCTGCATTTGCCCTTGGGCGAATTTGCCATCGATGGTTTTCGCGAAAAAATGGCCGTTGTAGAAAATGACATCAAAGCCTGGGAAGATAAAAGCAGGGATACCGCGTTTGGATGAGTCAAGTCTTCCCTCCTTTTGTTGTTTTATTTATTTTATCTTTTAATTCTTTCTAAATTCATTGTATCCCATTCTTGTTGTAAAATATTTCCCCAAAAAATATAGGGTCATTCATTAAGCTCTGCTTCATAGATTCGCCTTGGAAATAAGAAAGATAATTTATACAACCAACGTAATAGAAAATCTCAATGGCAAAATAAGAAAATACACCAAAAACAAAATGTCCTATCCCACTGACGACGCCGTTCTTAAATCAGTATTTCTTGCTATTAAAGAGGCAACAAAAAAATGGACTATGCCCATCAGAAATTGGGG
>JBBQBB010000071.1:0-14746 GCA_038317095.1 Bacteroidia bacterium
GATAAATTCAAAATTAATCCAACAATTGGTACAATTTCAGAAACAGGAAATGTAATCAGACCAGAATTTGTTAGAAGGAATGATAGCATTTTTCATAGAGTATATGTCATCGCATTAGACACGGGATTTTTCTCCATAAATCTTGGATACAATCCAGGGAGCACTGCACATGGTCGTCAAAAAATAGATGTTGGTGATAAAAAATGTACCCACAAATTGAACACATTGTGCCAGAGTATAAATTTAGGAAAATCAACATTGCAAAGGGCCAAAGAAAAAGGATTTAAAATTTGGATTTCCCCTCAGCCGTCACCATTGGAATATTGGATTTATGATAATAGATACTACTTCTTTACTGTTGTACCGTGAGTTTTACGCCTTATAACAGCACATTTGCGAATATGGCGGACTTGGTGGTAATTTAAACATTCTGCTTCCACTTAAAATTAGTTCTAAATGAAAGTTCGTTCTTCGATCCGCCGCGGCGGACGCCAACTTCTTAAACCCGCAAACCGTCAGACTGTCTAAAACTACTTGATTTGTAAAACATATTCAGACCTCTATCTTTGTAAAACCCTAAATATGCAATTAACGAGAAGTAGAAATGCGTTTTTAGACAGACGGACGTTATGTGTAATTATAGAAAACCAAATAAACTCATGAATAAAATATTTTTCTTGCTCCTATTTACAATTTCCATATTATATTCTTGTAAAGACAATTCTCATCAAATTCAAACTAGTGATAATAATCTCACTAATATTAGTTCAACGGTAACCATGTACTTTAAAGATTCCGACAGTACAATTAATGAAACGTTTACAAACTATAGAGTAGACTTAAATAATAAAGGTTGGATTGAATTTTTAACTGATTTTAGACAGTATTTTTTTAGTGGTATAAAACAACCTCAATCGAGATACCAAGTTCAAGCAACAATAAATGGAGTTGTCCAAAACACTCAATTAAATATAAGATTTACTGATATCGCATTTATAGCAATTCAAAACACATTAAATAATGCAAAATACACTATCACTTGCCCCGAGAATCCAAACAAAATCAAAGACCAATACTGTACATTATTTTTTTACAATTCCGGTAAAATAGGACCCTATATAACATCATATCAAAAAGGTTTATCCAATATGACCTTATATTTTGAAACGAGATATTTAACCAGTAAACCAAAAGGTAGATATGAGTATGTTATGAAAACTGGATGTGAACAAATTACACATCAATTGTTGCTCGATTGGAAGTTTATTAAAGGAATTCAATTGCATACAAATAATAACATTCCTTATGGTTTATCAGAGTAGTGTTTTGAGAATAACTACACATAACAACAATGACTGTTACAGACGCTTCGGTCTGTACAGGTGCGCAACTCCTTCCAAAAGAAAAAATCTCATTTTTTAGAGAATAAAACGGCTTCAATAGAAGCGATTTAAGGCATTTTATTTTATTGAATGTGAAGTTTTAGATGTTAGAATTTGGGGTGCTTAAAATTGAAATGTGTACTTGTTAAATTGGCATTTAAAAAATAGCAAAAGTGTTTCTGGAAGCTTCCCCTTTTTTTGAGTTATTGATATATTATAATCCTACCCCGTATATTTTCCTATAAATTTGCTATCTATGTCATTTAGGATTAGAACATTTGAAGAATACCAAAAGCAATATGCCGAAAGCATCGGCAATTCCGAAAAATTCTGGGGGGAAATTGCGTCAAATTTTCAGTGGCAAAAACCTTGGAACCAAGTTTTAAATTGGAATTTCGAACAACCTATGGTGCAATGGTTTGGCGGTGGCCAACTGAATATAACTGAAAATGCATTAGACAGACATGTTGAAAATCAACCAGATGCCATAGCACTGATTTGGGAACCAAACGATCCGGCAGAAGCGTTTAGGCAATTTACGTATAAAGAAATGTTGCACTGTGTGATGCAATTTGGCAATGTGCTTAAAAACAATGGGGTAAAAAAAGGCGATCGTGTTTGTATTTACATGCCCATGGTGCCAGAATTGACCTTTGCTTTGCTAGCCTGCGCAAGAGTTGGCGCCATTCACAATGTGGTTTTTGGCGGATTTAGCGCGCAAAGTATTGCCGACCGTATCAATGATTCTGACTGCAAATTTGTTCTCACTGCCGATGGGGCTTTCCGCGGACAAAAAACCATTCAACTAAAGGAAGTGGTAGATGAAGCACTTGTGCAATGCCCAGGGGTGCAGCGTTGTATCGTTCTTACACGCACAAAAGTACCTGTGAGTATGCTAAAAGGCAGGGATGTATGGTGGGAAGACGAAATTGAAATAATAAAAAAAGAAGGAAACCCGCATTTGCCGGCAACCCCTATGGAAGCGGAAGATATGCTGTTTATCCTTTACACCAGCGGAAGCACCGGTAAACCCAAAGGTGTAGTGCACACCTGCGCGGGATACATGGTTTGGGCAACTTATACTTTTGTAAATGTTTTTCAGTATGAATCCGGTGAAGTTCATTTTTGTACCGCAGATATTGGTTGGATAACGGGACACAGTTACATTATCTATGGGCCACTTTGCGCAGGTGCAACCTCACTGATGTTTGAAGGGATACCCAATTTCCCGGATGCGGGTCGTATGTGGGACATATGCTGTAAACACAAAGTAAACATTCTATACACGGCCCCTACTGCCATACGCAGTTTAATGCAATGTGGCAATCAATGGCTAGAAGGAAAAGACCTAAGCAGTTTGAAAAAACTAGGTTCTGTTGGCGAACCCATCAATGAAGAAGCGTGGAATTGGTATGATACAAATATTGGAAAAAACAACTGTCCGATTGTGGATACTTGGTGGCAAACCGAAACAGGTGGCATTATGATTTCTTCCCTTGCAGGTGTAACCCTTAGCATGCCAGCATGGGCAACACTTCCCATGCCGGGAATACAACCTATCTTGGTAGATGAAAATGGCCAAGAAATCACCGGGGCGGCCGCAGGATATTTATGCATCAAATTTCCTTGGCCTGGCATCATCCGCACCACTTATGGTGATCACTCACGCTGCAAGGACAATTACTTCGCAACCTTCCCAGGGCTCTATTTTACTGGCGACGGTGCTATGCGGGATGAAAAAGGAAATTACAGAATTACTGGACGTGTGGACGACGTGCTTAACATTAGTGGGCACAGAATTGGGACTGCAGAGGTTGAAAACGCTATCAATATGCACAGCGGTGTGATTGAAAGCGCAGTAGTTGGCTTTCCGCATGACATAAAAGGTCAAGGAATTTATGCATTCGTAATTACCACAGATTTGCATCATTCTCCAGAATTAATAAAACTGGATATATTGCAGACCGTCACCAAAAAAATTGGTGCCATTGCCAAACCCGATAAAATTCAAATTGTCAACGGACTTCCAAAAACCCGCAGTGGCAAAATAATGCGGCGCATTTTGCGAAAAATTGCCGAAGGTGAGTTTGAAAACTTAGGTGATACATCTTCTTTGCTAGACCCAAACGTTGTATCGGAAATTATATCAGGGAAAATTTAACATTTTAATCCCAGGAATGGGCGGAATTTTATGGCAACGCTGATACAAAGGTTATCCACAAATCAAGATACCCCAATCCCGCGTCTGTCAAAGTTTTATTACAAAGCGTGTCACTTTTAAAAGAATAAGCATTTGGAAATATCAAAACAATCTTGTTTATTTTGTACCCTAATACCAAAAAACACAATGGAAGAGCAATTTATCATCTTATTTTTCGGTATCGCGCTAAGTATAGCTGCAGTGGTAGGTTTACAGCAATTGGTTGACAACCCGCGCGAAAACGGATAAAAATCAGAGAGGCTGATTTTTGTGCAATTTGCACCTTTATTGGTATATTATTTCGACAACATTGAATGAATATTCTATTGATTTTTATTGCATTTTATTGAACGATTATTCAATATATTTTTGCCGACGTAAAACATTATTATAATGTCATTTAAACAGATTTACACTCATTAAAAATTGGTACTATAATTATTAAAATAGGAATATCCATTTTTATGTTGTTTAACTTTGCATTACACATAAAAAACAAAGCCTATGGAACAACAGTACATTTGGATTGCTTTGGGATTTATAGCTATTTTGATTGGAATCGTTGGCACTATACGTGCGCTAGAAAACAGAAATCAACATTAGGCTTTAACCCCTCCCAAACGAAAAAAGCCCTGTACTATGCATACAGGGCTTTTTTATTGTAAAATCAATTTTATCTCGCAAAAAGCAATTCTCTATACTTCGGCAAAGGCCATTCGGCATCGTCTACCAAAGCTTCTAGATTGTCGCAACTGGCTCTTATGGCATCAAAGGAACTTTTTACTTTGCTGTTGTAGGCCAAAGCCCTTTTGTGGGCATCGGTTATTTTATTTGCTTTGCTGCGTTCCATGCGCATTTTTTCATTATCGGCATACAAGGAATTGACCAAAGCACTGATTTGGGCCAATATTGTGGTTTGGGCTTTTACACTCGATTTTGGCTGCCCAATAGACATGAGTAAATTTACATTTTCGGCCATTTTTTTCTGGTAACGCACAGCTGCTGGGATTACATGGTTCATTACCAACTCATTTAATACTCTACCTTCTATCTGCAAACGCAAGACATAACTTTCAAACCGAATTTCCGTGCGTGCTTCCAATTCTTTCTGGCTGAATATTTTGTTTTTAACAAACAAATTCATGGATGCTTTTGAAAGGTAAGCTTCAAGAGCTTGAGGTGTGCTTTTTATATTGTTTAAACCTCTGCGTTTCGCCTCTTTTACCCATTCATCGCTGTACCCATTTCCTCCAAAAATTACTTTTTTACTGGTGGCGATATAGCCTTGCAATATGCTTTTTATAGCATCTTCAGTTTTCATTGGCTTTTTGCCAATAACCAAAGCATCTACTTCTTGCTTAAATTGAATCAATTGGTCTCCAACAATGGTATTTAAAACAACCATTGCGCTTGCACAATTATCGCTACTTCCTACAGCACGAAACTCGAACTTGTTGCCCGTAAATGCGAATGGAGAAGTCCTATTTCTGTCTGTATTGTCTAATAATATTTCTGGAATATTGGAAATTTTAATGCTCTCACTGCCCTTCTTTTGTTTTGATTTACCAGTACCAATTCCTTCAAAATCATCTAGTATATGTTCAAGCGTGTCACCAATAAAAACGGAAACAATAGCCGGTGGTGCTTCGTTTGCACCTAGGCGGTGTTCATTGGCCGCAGTAGCAATGCTTGCGCGCAACAAATCTGCATGTTCATAAACAGCTTTAATTGTATTGATAAAAAACGTTAAAAATTGTAAGTTTTCAGATGGATTTTTTCCTGGAGAAAGAACATTTACGCCTTTATTTGTTATAATGCTCCAATTGTTATGCTTGCCACTGCCATTGATACCTTTAAACGGTTTTTCGTGCAACAATACTTTTAAATTATGCTCTTCCGCTACACTTTCAAGCACATCCATCAACAAACTATTGTGGTCTACAGCCAAATTTGCTTCTTCAAATTGGGGTGCACACTCAAACTGACCTGGAGCAACTTCATTATGCCTGGTGCGGATTGGAATTCCCAACTTGTGGGCCTTCTCCTCAAAATCTGCCATATAAGCTAGCACTCTATTTGGAATAGAACCAAAATAATGGTCTTCCAATTGCTGCCCTTTGGCTGGAACCTGTCCTATCAAAGTTCTCCCGCTTAACATCAGGTCTGGCCGTTGGCGAAAGTGTTCCTCATCCACCAAAAAATATTCTTGTTCTATACCCAAACTAATGCTACAACTGGTAACTTCCTTGTCGAAATATTGACATACATCTGTGGACGCTTGTTTGATTAAAGAAATTGCCTTTAAAAGTGGTGCCTTATAATCTAGGGCTTCGCCAGTATAACTCACAAAAATGGTAGGAATACATAAAGTTTTAACTCCAGCTTTTTCCATTATAAACGCAGGTGAACTGGGATCCCAAGCTGTATAGCCGCGTGCTTCAAAAGTATTGCGAATGCCACCACTTGGAAAACTCGAAGCATCTGGTTCTTGTTGCACAAGTGCTTTTCCACTAAATTTCTCTACCCCAGTATCTTGGGTTAAAGGTTCAAAAAAGCTATCGTGCTTTTCAGCGGTTGTGCCTCTTAATGGTTGAAACCAATGGGTGTAATGTGTGCACCCTTTGCTTAACGCCCACTCTTGCATGCCTTGAGCCACCTCATTGGCTTGCTCTAAACTGATGGTTTTACCCCCTTTTGCTGCAGAATCTACAGCCTGTAAAGCGGATTTACTGAGAAAGTTTTTTTGCGATTCCGGACCGAATACATTTTCGCCGAAATAATGTGAGATTCTTACATCTTCTGCCACGTTGTTGTCTTTTTTTCTAGTTGGGGTTGGTTTTGATGAGGATGCCATTGCCATAAGTGCTATTTGGTGCCGCAAAATTCGCCTTAAAAAAAGAGAAACTTACCATGTAGTTACAATATTTATCCAAAAGATTTTAACGTTTTAACAAAATATGCGAATACCCTCCATCAATTGATTATTACACCGAAGAATAAATGTGCACAATTTGAAAAAATAGTACTTGGTATCGTTAACAAACACGAATTCTACATACTAATTTTGCCGCACTAAAATTTAAATGGGACACTCCCCTAACAAAAGGGTTACAGCAGCAGGCTTGCTATTAACTTTAGGAATTATTTACGGAGATATTGGAACCTCACCGTTGTACGTTATGAGTGCCATAGTAGGCACCAACCCAATTGAAGACGCGACTGTACTAGGCGGAATTTCTGCTGTATTTTGGACATTAACACTGCAAACAACCATAAAATACGTACTACTTACACTGCAAGCAGACAACAAAGGTGAGGGTGGAATTTTTTCTTTGTTTTCGTTACTCCGTAGAAGGTTCCCCTATTTAATTATTGGTACCATGGTTGGCGGTGCCATGTTATTGGCTGATGGAATTATTACACCACCCATTTCTGTTTCTTCTGCCGTGGAAGGATTAAGGTTGATTAAACCAGATATAAATACAGTACCCATTGTGATAGCTATTATCACAGGCTTGTTTTTATTTCAGCGTGCCGGCACAAATGTGGTTGGAAAAGCATTTGGACCCATTATGTTTATTTGGTTTGGCATGCTTGCAGTACTTGGCGCTGCGCAAATACTTCCTGATCCAAGTATTCTTAGGGCAATAAATCCAAAATATGCATGGGAAATGATTACAGGCTCAAAGGAAGCCTTTGTTATTCTTGGCGCGGTTTTCCTTTGCACAACAGGTGCTGAAGCATTGTATTCAGACCTTGGCCATTGTGGAAAGAAAAACATACGCATAAGTTGGATTTTTGTAAAAATATGCTTGCTGCTCAACTATTTTGGACAAGGCGCATGGCTTTTAAAACACAAAGGTGAATTGATTGGGGCTATCAGTCCTTTTTATTCTATCATGCCAGAGTGGTTTAGACTCTTTGGAATTGTGATTGCAACTTCTGCTGCCGTTATTGCCAGTCAAGCTTTGATTAGCGGAAGTTTTACTTTGGTATCTGAAGCCATTCGTTTGCATTTTTTCCCAAAATTTACAGTAAAATTTCCAAGCAATGTTAAAGGTCAAATTTACATCCCATTGGTAAATACATTTCTACTGCTTGGCTGCATCGGCGTGGTATTGTATTTTCAAGAATCGAAGGCGATGGAAGCCGCTTACGGGCTTGCCATTACGTTAACTATGCTTATGACGAGTTTGTTGCTTTTTTACTACCTAAAAATGCGGCATTGGCCTTTGTGGATCATTTGGATTATTATGCTCGTTTTCTTTACCGTAGAAAGTGCTTTCTTAATTGCAAACCTTACCAAATTTATGCACGGGGGATTTGTAACTATGCTTATAGGTTTAAGCATAATGTTGCTGATGTGGGTGTGCTACCGAGGTGGACAAATTAAAAATCGATTGGTAAATTCGGTTCGAATTGCAGACTTCAAAAACAAATTGAAGGCCCTTAGCAATGACACTACACTTCCCAAATATGCAACACACCTTATTTATTTAAGCAAAGTAAGAAGCGACGAACAAGTTGAACCCATTATTTTATATTCTATTTTACAAAAAAGACCCAAACGCGCCGATTTTTATTGGTTTGTAAACGTGGATGTGACAGATGAACCCTATACTATGGAATACAAGGTAAATGTTATTGAAAAAAACGACATCATCCGTGTGCGATTTAAACTTGGCTTTAGGGTTCAACAAAAAATAAGTGTTTACCTCCGTTTGGTTATAGAAGACATGGTCAAAAATCATGAAATTGATTTGGACCCATATTATCACGCATTTATTGATAAAAAATACATTGGGGATTTCCGGTTTGTTTTGGTTGAAGAAGAAATTAGCCAAGAAAACGAGCTTCCATTGCTTGACGAGTTGGTATTGGCGGGGTATGACAATCTTAAAAAATTGGCCAGCAGCCCAGACAAATGGTTTGGCTTAGATGAAAGCATGGTGAGCAAAGAGCTGGTGCCTGTGGTAATTAAAAAACAAGCAGATGCCATAATGACTCGACTGAAGTAATTCTTCGATATAGCTTATATTTTTTTACCTCTTGTCGAAAAAGTGCAATAAAGTTGTGCGTTTTGTAAAGAATTGTTCAACTTTGCCACTTTGAAAATGAAAAAATCCATATTTATTATCGTCTTTTTGGGCACTTTATTCACCCCATTAGGTGCACAAGAAAAAACAAATTTCAGTTTAGAAGACATCTTTAAAAATGGCACATTTGCCGCAAAAGGAGCAAGTAGTTTTGACGTTTTAAATGATGGAATTAGTTACGCTGTTCTAACTTCCCCTGGGAAAGACGATTGGAAACTTAGCCGCGTAAACCTAGCCACAGGAAAAGACACCCAAGAGATTTTTACATCTGTAGGTGTGCCTACCAAAATATTTCCTGAAAGTTATACTTTTTCTAAAGATGAAAACTATTTAATTGTTACCACGGTTTCCGAAAAAATTTACAGGCACAGTAGCAAATCACTGGCATATGTTGTCGACATTAAATTGCGCACGATAACCCAAATTGGATCTGAAAAAATAATGTATCCTACCCTCTCGCCAGACAACAAATCTGTTGCATTTGTAAAAGAAAACAATTTGTACATATTCGACATTTCTACTGGCAATATCCAAGCCATTACAAGCGACGGAAAAAGAAACCAAATCATCAACGGAGGTGTAGATTGGGTGTATGAAGAAGAATTTTCAATGAGTCAAGGTTTTGAGTGGAGCCCCGATTCAAGGCACATTGCCTTTTTTCGGTTTGATGAAAGCAAAGTCAAAGAATTTAGCATGACCATGTTTGGTGGACTTTACCCTAGCGAAGAAAAGTGGAAATACCCAAAAGCGGGAGAAGACAACTCTGTGGTAGATGTTTACATTTATTCTGTACAAAAAAACAAAAGCAGCCGTTGCAATTTCCCTTCGGGTGATCAATATTTCCCACGATTAAAATGGACCAATGAACCTGGCATTTTAAGTATCCAACATTTAAATCGGTTACAAAATGAGTGGACGCTATTTTTTGGAAATGCAGATAATGGACTTATTTGGGAAATATTATCCGAAAAAAATGCCAAATTTATAGCTATAAATGATAACCTAAATTTTATTAAAAATAAAAATTGTTTTGTTTATACTTCTGAAAAAAATGGATATAACCACATTTATTTATATGATTATAAAGACAAAAGTGGCACGTCCAAGTCAGTTCAAGAAACGCGCATTACCAATGGAAATTGGGACGTATTAAACATAAATGGCATAGATGAAAAAGCGGGCATTATTTATTATACCAGCAGCGAAATTTCGGCTACAGAAGATCATTTTTATTCAATCCATTTTGATGGGAAAAAGAAAACCCATTTAACCCCACAAATTGGCAATCATACAATCGCATTAGGCAAAGGAAATCAATATTACACAGACATAACAAGTACTATCAACACGCCAAATCGATTTATATTAAAAAAAATAGGCAGCAATTGGCACCGCGATTTGGAATTAAACACAGACTTGATTGATAAATTGTCAAAATACAATTTTGGCAGCACCGAATTTGGGAAAATGGCTGTACGGGCTGGCGACACATTAAATTATTACATCATGAAACCCTGGAATTTTGATGCGTCCAAAAAATATCCAGTGCTGATGTATGTATATGGAGGACCAGGAGCAAATACCGTAAGAAATTCTTATGGGGGACGAAATTATTTATGGCATCAATTGCTTACCGAAAGTGGCTACCTAGTGGTAAGTGTAGACGGCAGAGGAACAGGCCACCGCGGAGAACAATTTGCAAAAAGCACCTATTTACAATTGGGAAAATTAGAATTGGAAGACCAAACAGATGCGGCGAAATGGCTAGGCGAACAATCTTGGGTAGATGCAAGTAGAATTGGCATTTGGGGTTGGAGTTTTGGCGGCTACATGAGCAGCAATTGCTTAGCAAAAAGCAGCACTGTATTTAAAACCGCAATAGCTGTGGCACCGGTAACCAATTGGAGATATTACGACAATATTTACACCGAAAGATATATGCGCACACCCAAAGAAAATGGAGATGGATATGACCAAAATTCACCCATTAATTTTGTGGCAGGTATCAAAGGAAATTTTTTACTCATCCATGGAACTGGTGATGACAATGTGCATTTCCAAAACAGTATCGAAATGGTAAATGCCATGATAAAAGCCGGTGTAAAATATGACAGCGAGTATTATCCAAACCGCAACCACGGCATTGGTGACCGCGCAGCGCAGTATCACCTATACCGCCGCATGACGGACTATTTGCTGGAGAAGTTGTGATATTTTTTTCAACCTTTCACCTATTTTTAACAACTATTTTTTTTCTCTTGGTTGGTCTTAGCCAACGGAACTTACAAAATAAACAAGAACTTCCGCGGAGACCAACCCAGGGAAGAAAAAATATTTCCTGCGAATTGTCCCTTTTTAAAATCCGCATCGTTATATACTCACAACACTAAAAAACAAAAACATGAAAGAATTCTTATTGATTTTCAGAAACGATTACTCTTCAGTTCAAGCAGGATCTCCAGAAGACATGCAAGCAACCATGAAACAATGGATGGATTGGATGGGCGGCATTGCTGCACAAGGAAAACTGGTTGCTCCTGGCAATCCTTTAAAAGGAGAAGGCAAAGTATTGCGTGCAAACAACGTGATTACAGATGGACCTTACACCGAGGTTAAAGAACTTGTAGGCGGTTACACCATTATAAATGCAGATGACCTTGATGAGGCAGTAACTTTAGCCAATGGTTGCCCTATTTTAAATGAAGGTGGCAATGTAGAAGTGCGCGAATTGGCCGCAATGTAATTAAACTACAGTAACATTAAAACACCAAAAGTCTTTGTAATTTTGCAAAGACTTTTTTTATGGAAAACACCCAAATCATACCGCATTTATTCAGAACCGAATATCGAAAGATAACTTCGGTTCTCATTCGGCATTTTGGAATTGAACACATAGAACTTGCAGAGGACATTGCCAGTGACACATTTATGGCTGCAACTGAATTATGGGGTATGCGTGGTTTGCCAGAAAACCCAACGGCTTGGCTGTACACCGTTGCCAAAAACAAAGCCAAAGATCATTTTAAACACCAAAATATTTTTAGCCAATCTATAGTTCCTGCCATACAAACCAATGCACAAACCAGTTATGAAATAGAAATTGACCTTTCAGAAAAAACCATCACCGACAGCCAATTGCAGATGATGTTTGCCATTTGCAATCCAATTATTTCGTCTGAAAATCAAATAGGATTGTCGTTAAAAATATTGTGCGGTTTTGGCATTGAAGAAATAGCGAATGCATTAATATCTCCGGCTGAAACCATTAAAAAAAGATTGCAAAGGGCGAAGGAAAAATTGCGCGATGCCAAGGTAAAAATAGAAATCCCAAACAAAGAAGAAATTCGCGATAGATTACAGACCGTGCTTACCACTTTGTATTTGTTATTTAATGAAGGCTATTATTCAGCATCACAAAATTCCGTATTGCGAAAAGACCTATGTTTGGAGGCCATGCGCCTGGCATATTTACTTACTGAATACAAAGAAACCAGGGTGCATGAAGTCAATGCGCTTTTGGCTTTAATGTGTTTTCAATCTTCGCGTTTTGAGGCCCGGTTAAATGAAAACGGGAATACCATTTTGTATGAAGAACAAGATGAGAAATTATGGAATGCTGAATTGATATTGCAGGGTGAATACTTTTTTAGATTGGCAAGCGAGAATGGGCAATTTTCTAAATATTATTATGAAGCTGGAATTGCGTATTGCCATACCCAAAAAGAAGACTCAAAAGAAAAATGGAACCGCATATTGCAGCTTTACAATCAACTATTGATGCTAGAACATTCTCCTATGGTTTCACTAAACCGAACCTATGCCCTATCCAAGGCCCACAGCGTAGATGCGGCAATAAGCGAAGCCGAAAAACTACCCTTAACAAATCACCATTTGTACCATTCCCTATTGGGACATTTTTATGCAAAAAAAGATACCCATAAAGCAAAAGAGCATTTTGAAACTGCAATAAAACTTGCAAAATCTGAAAGTGACAAAGAAATTATTAAAAATAAAATCATTGCCTTAGACAAATAAATTTTTTAAGAGAACGATAACTTCATATTATTCTCTACTTGTGCTCTATTAATATTGTTTTCCAACGCAATTATTCTGCGTTAATTTATATTACCGCACTTCCATTTTGTCATTGATTGCCAGTATTCTAAAAGCGCACTTTTCTTCGAATTTGGGTTAAAAAAACCTTCAATGGATTGAAGGTTTTTTCTAATATAATTATCTAAATTTATTCCTTTTAAAATGGGTACATAGGTTTGCAGGTTTTATTCTTAAAATTAAGCAATATTAAATTAAACATTAAATTTACAATACAATGGTTTTTAAAATAGCAAAATGCGCCTACCAATGGTGGGCGCATTTTGATTAATAAAAACAAATATTTTTATTTAAAACTTAAGGTACTTTATAATAACCTGGGTTTAGTACTGGCTTGTGTAGAGGCATTTTTTGTACCTAAGCCATTTCCTTTGGCTTTGGAAGCATCAAAAGACCAAACCGTTTTATCTTTACATTCGTTGTAGGCAGCTATTTCGCCATAAGTAAGTTCCCACGGGCAATCTTTGTTTTGTTTTAATGTTACACCTCCAAAATAGCCACCCGTCTTGCTATCGTATTTTAGGGTTATACTTATATAATTTTTATTGCCATTGCAATCTTTTATTTCTATAATCATTGCTACTTGGGTAGGTATATCACTGTTTTTTTCTAACTCGAAATGAAACTGTAAACTATACAATCCAGAAACATTAATTTCTGAATATGTAACATCTTTTAATTTAAATTTTGTATCGCAAACGTCTTTTTTGATTTCAAAACGGATAGTTTCTTTTACGGATTCACCCACTATTTTTCCATTTTCATCAAGCATGGTAAGCACCACATCATAAGAAAAACCATTTGGATCTGAGGCGAATTCAAGTTTTGAAATTTCGTAAACGTCTTCGTTTTTCGAGGAACTTTCTGGGCTATAGGTTGCGGTGAGTTTGTTTACCAACGGCTTTGGAGCATTTCCAACAGGCGTAATTTCCACAAGTACGGTGGCTACCTGGGCGGCATCATCATTAAGTACATAAAGGTTCATATGATGTGCGTTTGCCCAAAACTTACACACTGCATTTGCCCTAGGCCTAAACTTAGGTTCATTTTTTTCCACCACAACATCTTGGGTAACAGGCTTGCCCACTGTTTTTCCTTCAAAATTACGGATGGTTCCAGAAAGCACACACAAATCACCTCTCCTTCCTCGGAAATTCATTAGGCGGCCAGAATAACCCCTACTGCACCGGCAACTGTATTTGCCTGGTCCGGTGAAATGACAACGGCAAATCTGCCTACTTGAAGCAGTTAATTTTAATGTGTATTCTTTTCCTTCAAATTTCACAACAACTTCCACATACTCGATTTTATCTTGTTCTGTTGCATCGTTCAATTCTGCTTGAACCAGGTAGGTTAAGGATGCATCACTGTTTCTTAGTTCCAGGATTTGCATATCCTTGATTTTTGGCTCATTTTTCTTGAAGCTGATAGTTTCTTTTAAGGGTTCACCCACTATTTTTCCATTTTCATCAAGCATGGTAAGCACCACATCATAAGAAGAACCATTTGGATCCGCTGTGAATTCAAGTTTTGAAATTTCGTAAACGTCTTCGTTTTTCGAGGAACTTTCTGAGCTGTAGTTAGCGGTAATTTTATTTACCAAAGGCTTTGGTGCATTTCCAACAGGCGTAATTTCAACAAGCACGTTGGCTACCTGGGCGGCAGCATCATTAAGTACATAAAGGTTCATTTGATGTCCGTTTGCCCAAAACTTACACACTGCATTTGCCCTAGGCCTAAACTTAGGTTCATTTTTTTCCACCACAACATCTTGGGTAACAGGCTTGCCCACTGTTTTTCCTTCAAAATTACGGATGGTTCCAGAAAGCACGCACAAAGAACCTGCTTTTCCTGGGAAATTGCCTAGGCGGCCAGAATAACCCCTACTGCACCGGCAACTGTATTTGCCTGGTCCGGTGAAATGACAACGGCAAATCTGCCTACTTGAAGCAGTT
>JBBQBB010000072.1:0-14329 GCA_038317095.1 Bacteroidia bacterium
TTGATTTTGTCGAGAAACAAGGCTTCTGCAAGCGGCGATCTGCAAATGTTGCCAAGGCAAACAAATAGTATTTTTAGGGGTTCGGACACTTTGCAAAAATATATGGGAATGTTGGGGTTTTATTCGTTCCCGACGAACGGGCATAACATCTTGCGATGTTATTGTTGTCGTGGATAACTGTGGCTAACGCAAAAATGAACAAATGCTTCGCATTTTTCATTTTTTCGAGCCACAGTTACATCCAACCCATCTCAACACGGGTTTTGTGGCGACCATCGCAGCCCTTTTTAGAGCCCTGGCTGGCGCAACTGCCCATCACTATGCCAATAATGGCAATCAGAATTAGGTAAATTGTTGGCTTTCTCATATTTTTATTAACGCAAATTTAGTGTTAAATATTGTTTATCCAAAATCTGTTTTAGGGTCAGAAGTGACGGTTTAATCAATATCTAGCTTTTCTTTCATCTTTTTATCCAAGGCATCTTTATGCACCATAATGCTAATGGTTTTGTATTTTGTATAATTTTCGGATACGTACAAATAGCCTTGTAAATAATTTAAACTGCCCCAAGAGTTTTTTACCACATAATAATACGTGCCGTTTTTCTCTCTTAACAACCCTGTAATATGCATGCCATGGTCATCGGTGGTGGTTTGTTTGTCAAACGCTTCTTGCCTATTTTCAGGGGTGATGGTTTTTTCGGTGATGGGTCTGGTAAAGCCTACGCCACTTCTTGCCCCGCCAGCATCGTTATACCCTTTGTTGTCTTTGCTTTTTTGTTTCACCATGCTGTCTTCTGCAGGCACTATGCCCAGTCCGTCATAGTAGGAAAAGCCTTTTTCGCTTACATCTGCAGCCCAAGCAATGCTATATCCTTTGGTTAATGCGTGGTTCATCATGCCATTGAACTCATCTAAGGGTATATTGTACGCGCTTTGCATGCTCCAATTATCAGCCACCTCTATTACAAACGGTTTGTACATGTCGTGGTGGGTAAATGAAGTCACCATAACATAATCATCCATTTTTAAATCCAAAAACGCGGCAAAACTTTTTGGGGTATATTCTTTTCCTTGGTAGGTAAATTTTTCGGGTATTTTACCCAAATAAGCGTCCACCACACCTTCTACTGCCGCAAGCCACGAGGTTGTGAAAGTGCCCTGTGGGTTGTCTTTTAGTTTGTCCATCATGCCTTGCAGCAGGGCCACCATTTCGCTGTGGTTGTGTTTTTCTTCGCCATAATTGGTGCCTTTGTAGACCTCTTCTGGCACAATTCCGTATTTTTTTATTACCAACGGAATGTCGTGAAATTCTCCACCTTGGTCAAAGTTGATTTTGCCATTCATGCGGATGTAATTGATGGCCTTTTCTATATAGGCATTGCGCACGATAAACATTTCGCTAAGGTTGTGTTTGCCTTTGCCCCTGCGAATCAATTCCGATTCAAAAAAGGATAATGAACTAAAACTCCAGCATGTGCTGGTGCGGCACTGGTCTTGCACAGACGTGGCTTCTGCACTGGCTATTTTTGTAAACCTATATTGGCTTCCTGGTTTGTTTACCAAGGTATCCTGTGCTTGCAATGCAACAACACCGAGACTTAAAATAATGGCAATCCTTTTCATTTGGGTTGCGAATATAAGTTCTAATTATTCTTTTTTTGCAACTGACTTGTTTTCACGTTTTAGTGCAAATACCAAGCCGATGGAAGCGGTAGGGCCAAACAACCATTTGGTTTGGTTTTTGCCACTTGGAAGCGCAGGGTCAATCCCCTATTCATAAGCAGCAGCCATACCTATGGAGTAATCCATTGAAAAAATACTGGCCACAGGGGAACGCATGCGAAATTGGGCGGTTTGCTCCAAAATATGCATGGGCTTAAAGTTTTTTAATTCTAAATATTTATATGAATATCGCGTTTTTGCAAAGTGTCATATATTACTGCGTATAAGTTTAATTGCTGACTTCGAAGTATGGCGTGTGTATATTGACTGCCAAATGACAACATAGAAGTAGCATTTATTCCTTTTATTTTTATAATTCTAGAACATACAGCCCCCAAGCCAAAAAATTCAGCATCGTATGCATATACTTGCTTCCAATAATCCCTTGTATCCCACTGCCGATATTGCCTATTCTGATGAATTCTTAAGTGCATTTCTAGCAGATTGTTTGCATTTAATTTTTTTTCAATGCCCAATGTGCCATTCTTGCCAATGGTGGTAAAATTGTAACTCATGCGTATGGAATAATTGTTTCCTTGGCTTTTTAAATTGCAAATTGAAAATAGTGCGGTGAAAATTAATACTATAATTCGCATGTTATTTTTTATTTAAATTGTAAGTTAAACCAAAACTATAGGTTTGTGATGGGTCTGTATAAACATACTGGTTAATACCATTGCCTGGCCAAAATGAGGGATAACGATACGTGCCATTCCCAATGTGCTTGTTGCACAGAAATGCATGCGTGGGTTAATTTGGTATTTTAATTTTATGCCTGTTGTAAATATATAATAATAATTGTAATCTATATAATTATTATATACTTCAGAAGTATCGCCTGGTACTGTGACTGTCGCCGTGTTTTGGCCTTTATAAAATTGAATAAAAAAATCTGACTCAAACTAAATTTAGAATTTAAATAAATTTTATTTTCTTGTTGTAGAAAAAATCCAAAATGATTAATAAAAATGTCGTTGTAACCTTGCTGATAGGCGCCATTGTTATCATAATATCGTACTTCACGATTGATTAAATATTGTATACCTTAAGCTTAAGTTAAATTTTCCTTTGAATTGATTGGATATATAAATGGTTCTTCCGTGATGTATATTCATGTAACCCAAGGATATTACCTTTGCTTTTAGGTTAAATAAAAATACAAAAAAGGTAAATAGTAGTGTGGTTATTCTTATCATTTATCATTTTTAATTTTATTTTTTGTTAAATTACAAGTTATGCCAAAAGTTACACCAATACTTTTGCCATTTACTTTTAAAAACTGGTAGGCAATAGTTTGATTT
The DNA here is from genome assembly GCA_038317095.1 of Bacteroidia bacterium. GTDB lineage: Bacteria > Bacteroidota > Bacteroidia > NS11-12g > UBA955 > JAGXTF01. The sequence continues at coordinate 3,027 of JBBQBB010000072.1, forward strand.
GGATATGCAATGGTATTGTTTTCTTCAACTAATGTGCGGTTGAAATTAGAATTTAATTGTGAACCAATAAAAACCTTATATTTTTTCGTAATAGCATAATTGTATTCTAAACCAGCACTTAAACTATAAAAAAAACCAATACCATTTCTTGTTTGGATGTAAAAATCATAAGTATTTGGACCGAATACCCGAGTAATTTCATCATAGGGTGTATCATCATATGCGATATTAAGCATTGTAGTAAGATTTAAACTAGACTTACTGCGTGAAAATAATTGTTGTTTTGAATAGAAGCTAAGCTCTATTATTCTTGACATAAAACTCGAGATTATAACGCTATTTTGTAGTTTATTCATGTATTTGAATTCATTGTTGTAATTTATTTTGAAAAACTTAAATTCAAAACCAAATATATTCCTGTCTTTTTGCCAATGTAATCCCACTAAAGGTGAAATGGTTACTTTTGTGTTTGTTTTGTTCGTAATATTTAAATTGTCAGAAGAGATTTCAAGTTTATTGAAATAGGTACCTAAATTTAATGCCATATTTATTTGAGAAAATAACTGGCCGTTGAAACTCAATGCTACTGTTAGTAAAATAATTTTGGAACAATCAAACCACCCTGAATTCAGGGCGGTTTGATTGTTAAACTTAGAGTTTAATAAATTTCTTGACATAAATTTTGTTATTATTTGTGCTCACTACAAAATAATAATTGCCCGAGCTAAGTTGTAAATTGCTGATTTTAAGTTTATTGTCTATAAAGGGTTGATTATTTCTGTAAATTTCTTTTCCAATTTCATTGAAAATAATTACAACTGCATTCGATAAATCTACTTCATTTATTGAGTTCAACTTTACATTAATGCTAGCATCAACTGCAGTTGGATTTATCTCGATAACACCCTCTTCATCTGCAGCAATTATAATTTTATTAGACAACAAACTAGGCAATGAACTCGCTAATGACTCCTCGGCATGAGTAATAATTCTTACAGCAACTCGATTCATATTCACGGTATTCTCAAGTTGAATTGTTTTGTTGAAATTATTTAGCATCATAACATATCCAGAATCTGTTGAGTTAAGTGTGACTTCAGAATTTGAAAAATTGTTGTAAGTAATTACTCCATTTTCAAGTTTAACTTCTGCCGTCCAAAGTGTTTTTCCATTTGTCAATGTAGAATCATTGTCATTATCGGTTAACCAAACAACTATTTTAAAGGAACCCCAATAACCAGAAGTGTTGATTCTTTCATACCCTGATATGCCAGTTAATGTGATTGAATACGCTGTTTTATTGATTGAAACATTACTTACTGCTATTGTGCTTGATTCAGATGCATTGGGTCCTTCTGCAGTATCGTCATTTGTTAATTGTGAGCCTAAAAAGTTGACGATATCAAAACTGCTGCATCCTCTGTAGCATCGTTTTTTAGTTGTGAAACCTGTACTTTTAAAGCCACGGAATTTTCCAAATTCTGTCTTTTGGTAGGCTCTTGTATTCGAAGTAGAACCAATAGACGCTTCCTTGACGGCACAGTAGGGTTCACATACTTCCTTAGCTCCGCCATTCCAACCTAGTATGAAATTACATTTTACCTTGGCAAAGGCAATCCATTTATTGCCACTAGAGCAATCTTCAGACCATCTAGTTCTAAATTCACCCCATCCATCCGCATAAGACACGTTGCTCATTAAAATTGCCACAGCAGCAACAAAGATACTTTTTAAATTGTTTATTTTCATCCTACAAATTCAGGCAATAAAAAAACAATTTGCTATCGGGCAATAAATATTATATGTTTGTAGAGATAATGCTTTAGTTTGAAAAGACTAATAGGCAATAACATTCGGAATTATAGAAATTTAAGGGGCATTACCCAATTTCACTTGGCTACCGATTTGGGCGTATCCCAAAGCTTGGTAAGCGATTGGGAAAACAATAAGGCTTCACCAAGCATTAAAGATTTGTATGAGATTTGTGAACTTTTTGAGGTGTCCATTGCTGAGATATTGGAAATTGAAACCATGCTTAGCTACAAAGCAGTAAAGAACGAAAATGTGAAATTGGCACAAATGCAAGAAAATTTCAATCCTTTGGGTATTGAAAATATCAATAATCTTTATATTATATTTTTAGAATTGCAAAAGCAGCAAATTCTATTGGCAGAAAAACTTTTGAAATTAATCCCCCCCCCTAAATAAGGTAGCCTAAATAATTTAAATTCTAAAATTATTTAAATATTTTAAACTAGCCCTTAAACGGACTCCTCAATGTAAATGGTGTTTGTTTGTAAAACCTTTTTTTGTAAAAGGCAACACATTTAAATAGCAAATTGCTTTTGGCATAAATTACAAAACTGTTGGCTAAGGGTTCTGCGCCCAGCGTGCTTTTTATTTCTGTGGCAGTGCGCCCTAAATTTATTTTTTCCAATTTATTTTCGATACCTATTTTAATTAAATCGTGCATCATTCTTTGGTACAATTGTGTTTCTTTGGATTCTAGAAAATTGTATCCCACTTGCATGGCCATCATATATTTGCCCAGCCTAACCCAAGAAATAAAGCCGCAAATATGGTCGTTTAAATAATAGACATTAAAATGAAAATCGGGTCCAAAATGGGCTCTATAATATTTTAAAACCGTCTCGAGATTAGAAGGCATTGCAATGATTTTATCTCGCAAGGTTTCTTTTAACAATTGGGCACATTGGGCAATTAAACTGTCGTCCATTTCAAGGCCTGAAAATTGTTTGGATGTAATGTTTTTACTTAATTCGAAAACTTTATTGGCACGAATCCTGTATTTGGATTGCATTGCCGCCAAATAATTCTCATATACATTCCATTCGTTTCTCAACGATAAAACCATAAAAGGTTCGGCAGGAAATACAACTCCGTGGTTATTTGAATCAGGTATGCCTTCTATATTTAAAACCATGCAGCCGCAATCTTGGTTTGGGATGAATTGGAACTGACTCCAACCATTATTTGGGTCTACTTTGGGGAAAAAATACCCCGGCGCACAAGAATTACCAGCCAACAAGATGGCATGGTGTTTTAAGAAAAAATTAACAATATGCATGCCCACCCTAGAAACATAATGACCGGTGGGTTTGCTTAGGTGCATCCATGAAATGGGGAAAGTGCCAAAATCATTGGCAGCAATACCTGCATAATTGTCAAACTGACCAAAAAGGCCTGCATTGGAGATTTCGCATATTTCAGCCGGAGGTAATATGTCTTCTTTGTAGTGTTGTTCTCCTTGAATTTGAATTCCGTCCATTGCAGCATGCAAAGGTCACTAACTATTTTGAGTCTGGTAATTTTTAAACCGAAAAAAGCATGGGTTTGTCGTGAAATTGCTGAAAAAAAAGAAAAATTCACCAAATCCAAGGGCACTATATAAATTTGCACGATTCTTGAAAAGAATAAAGCAATCATGATACGGAAAATACTTACGTTGTTTGTTATTACAGCCTCAGTGGCAAAAGGATGGGCACAATTAAAGCCAGTAGCGGGTTTAAATTTAGATGAAAAACTGGGTGCTTACAAAACCATACGCTTAAATCCAGACTTAACAGGCTTGAAGCCAGAAGAAAGGGAAGCATTGAAATACTTGATTATAGCCGCGCAGTATGCCGATTCTATTTATTGGAGACAGACTTACGGCAATCCTGTAAATCTTTTTGGTAAAATACAGGATGAAAAGCTGAAACGCTATGTGCAAATCAATTATGGCCCCTGGGACAGATTGAATGGCAATGCTCCTTTTATACAAGGCGTAGGTCCCAAACCTAAAGGTGCCAATTTTTATCCTAAAAATATTCGAAAGTCGGAGTTTGACTCCCTTTCTGCGAATGTACGAAATGATGCGTATTCAATACTTCAAAGGGGACCTAGTCTTGTGACCTTTGAGTCTCCAGTTGACGGCGACCCTAACACAGGGTCGTTAGATGCTATGCCTTATGGTATGGTTTATATGGATTTTTCAAGGAAAATGATGGAGAATCTGATGTATGCAGCAGATAAGTTGGGTCAAAATGGGGATAAGGATTTTAAGAACTATTTGCGCATGCGTGCCAATAATTTGATGAACAATAATTTTACCGAAAGTGATAAGGCTTGGTTGAAAGTGAAGAATTCAAGTTTAGACATTATCATTGGTCCAATTGAAAATTATGAAGATGAATTTGCGGGCGTACGCGCTGCGCATGAGTCATTCGTTTTGATTAGAGACAAAGAGTGGGGTTCTAAATTGGATAAATTCATTGACATGTTGCCCGATTTGCAGAAAAATTTACCTGTAGATTCTATTTATAAAACAGAAAATGCCGGCAGTGGCCAGAGTCAACTCGCGGTTTTTGATGCGGTTTACTATGCCGGTGATGCCAATGCAGGTTCCAAAACCATAGCCGTAAATCTGCCGAACGATGAAATATTACAAACTGAATTTGGCACCCGCAGATCGCAGTTGAAAAATGTAATGAAGGCTAAATTTGACAATATTTTGGTTCCCATTTCCAACAAAGTAATTGACCCCTCACAAAGGGTAAATATTACGTGGGACGCATTTTTTAATGATGTCATGTTTCATGAAGTGGCACATGGATTGGGAATTAAAAATACCATTGATAAAAAGGGAACAGTGCGTGAAGCTTTGGGTGCAAATTATTCAGCCGTTGAAGAATGCAAAGCCGATGTTTTGGGCTTGTGGATGGTGACGCAAATGGTAAATAAAAATGAATTGAAAGGCAAATTAGACGATTATTATGTAACCTTTGTTGCCAGTGTTTTTAGGTCGGTAAGATTTGGTGCATCCAATTCTCATGGACAAGCAAATATGATTACTTTTAATACCCTTTTGGGCAATGGTGCCATTACAAGAAGTGCATCTGGAAACTATAAAGTAGATGTAGCCAAAATGCGCACAACCATAGAGAAATTGGCTGGTGATTTGTTGAAATTACAAGGCGATGGAAACGCAGAAACGGTAAAAACCTTTTTGAGTAAAATGGCAACAGTAAGCCCAAAATTGGCAGCAGATTTAACTGCAATTAACAATGCGGGAATTCCAAAAGATTTAATATTCGAACAAGGTTTAAGTGTATTGGGTTTAAAATAAAAGAGCATCGTAAATTTTAGAAAAACAACAGTAATGAAAAAACAATTTTGGCTCCCAATTACAGTATCCGCACTGGTTACCGTGCTGGTTTTTTGTAGCAATAAAAAAATGGGATCCGATGATTCCTTACTCGTAAAAATTACAGGAATTTTAAGGCAGGAGCATTACAGTGCCCCAGAAATAGATGATAATTTTTCGAAAAAAGTATATAAAAATGTTCTGGAAAAAATAGACAATGACAAGCGTTTTTTTACACAAAAAGAAATTGCATATTTGCAGAAATTTGAAACTTCATTAGATGATCAAATCCTTGCGGGTCGATATGATTTTTTCGATTCTACATGGACAATGTTGATGAAAAGATTGGATAAATTGGAAGTAAAAATCAATGCTGAAATGGAAACAAAATATGATTTTACTGGCAATGATTCTTATACCCAAAAAGACAAAGTAGAAAGTTTCCAAACTGATGAAACTGCATTGAACAAAGACTGGAGCAATTGGTTGAAATTTCAAACCATAGATCGGTTGTACAGAAAAGTGGAAGCACAAAAAGCCAAACAAAACAGAGACAGTGCAATGACTCCTGCAAAAATATATCCCATGGATACTTTGGAATTGCAAGCACGCAACGAAACCAAAAAGTTTTGCAACGATTGGTTTAAACGTTGGAGAAAAATGTCGAGAAAAGAGCAGGTTGCATTTTATGTAAATTGCATTGCTGAAGTCTACGATCCACATACCAGTTATTTTCCACCCGAAGAAAAAGCCAATTTTGATATTTCTATGACGGGCAAATTGGAAGGAATTGGTGCCACACTTTCTGAAAAAGATGGTTACATAAAAATTGAAAGAATTGTACCAGGCAGTCCAAGTTTTAAACAGGGAGAATTAAAGGCGGGAGACCTTATTGTAAAAGTAGCCCAAGGTGCCAAAGACCCTGTGGATGTGGTAGATATGCGCTTGGACGATGCCATTCAAATGATTCGTGGAAAAAAAGGCACAGAAGTGCGCCTTACTGTGAAAAAACCTGACGGGACTTTTAAAGTAATTCCAATTATCCGTGATATTATAGTGATAGAAGAAAGCTACGCTAGAAGTGCCATAATCAGATACAAAAAACAAAAAATTGGGGTCATTAATTTGCCTAGTTTTTATGCCGATTTTTCAGACAGAGGGCGCGGCAGACACAGCTCGGAAGATGTAAAGGTGGAACTTGAAAAATTAAAAAAAGAAGGTGTAGATGGCATTGTTTTGGATTTAAGAAACAACGGTGGTGGCAGTTTACAAGATGCCATTGAAATGGGTGGACTGTTTATTAAATCTGGTCCTATAGTGCAAGTGCGCGAACCAAACGGAAAAGCTAGGTCTGGTGGAGACCCAGACGATGGAATTGTTTATTCTGGACCACTCACCATCCTTACCAACAAATACAGTGCTTCTGCCAGTGAAATTTTAGCCGCAGCATTGCAAGATTATAAAAGAGCCATTGTAGTAGGTTCTAAAAGTACTTTTGGCAAGGGAACCGTGCAAACGTTTATGCCCATTGAGGGCGGAGAAAGTACTTTGTTCCCTAAGGGCTATGGACAAATTAAAGTTACCATTCAAAAGTTTTACAGAATTGATGGTGGCACTACCCAGCTTCGCGGTGTGATTCCGGATGTTATTTTGCCAGATTTGTATGATGGCATTCCCCAAGGTGAAGAGGAAATGGAATTTCATTTGGCCTACGATGTGATTCCAAAAGCGCCCTACACTCTATTTAACGGCTTGTTTTCTGCTAAAATGGCAAAGGCGATAGCCAGCGGCAACAAAAGTATCGCATCCAGCGATCATTTTCAGAAAGTAAAAGGACGTTCAGTGGAGATTAAAAAATTGCGCGACGAATTCGCCTATTCATTAAATTTGGATAAGTACACTGCCCAGCAAACTGAGCTGAAAGCAATAGAAAAAAAATATGCCGACCCAGACTACAAATCTTTTATTGAAAGCATAGATGCATTGGCTGCCGATATGGCAAGTGCAAAAGGGGATGCAGCCAAAGTTGCCCAGCGCACAGATTGGTTGAAAATGTACAAAAAAGACGCTGGACTAGACCAAGCGGTATTGGTTTTGAAAGATTTGATAAAATAGTTGAATCTCGCAAATACATGAAGCCTTTTTTCAGCATTCACAGTTATAGAAGAGCCATGCTTTATTTTGCATGATTGTATTTGAAAATATTAAAAAACGCACACTCTATTTTTAATTTAATGGCTCCTCCGCCCCGGCCGCGGCGAGGTGAGGCGGAGGAGTCGTATGTTTATGAAAAAAACGAAATATATAAATGTGTTAGGCGGTGTTATTGCCTTTTTGCAAAAAAAAATGGCGAACTCCCACAACAAACCATAAAATAAAACCCTATGCTTAGCAGACTTAGGCGATGCGATTAAAAGTAAATTCATTCTCAATTGAAGTAAGGTTGTGAAATTTTTCACAGCCTTTTTTATTCTCTCCAAAGAGGATTAAAGAGCACCCCAGTTAATACAAGCAGCAAAAGATTTAATGCACCTAATAAAAGCAAATCGTTAAAAACGGATTCTGCCAATATAGGCATCATACATTTGATAGATCCTTGCACACCTATGAGTAAGAGTGGTAAAATTACGGGCAAACTAAGCACTGGAACCATAAAGCCCGGATTGGTGGTTTTTGAGGCAATGGCAGAAATCATGGTAAAAACAGTGCCAAGACCCCCAGAAACCAGCAAAATAAAGCCAATGTAAGCCATTGAATGCACCACAGGAAACTGCATGAAGAATACAAATACAGCCAAATTTAAAAGGCACAAAGCAATCATCAACATCCAGCTGTAAAGGATTTTTGCCAAAATAATGGCACTCGGAGAGGCTAATTGATTCAAATAAATCCAGCGGGCTTTGCTAATAGAGATAAAACTTTTACTCACTGCCTGCAGTGTGCTGAAAATAACGGCAATCCAAAACAAACTGTTCCAAATTTTATCAGATAAAAAAGGATTACTAAGGTAGCACAACAAACCCAATGAAAATACTTGCAAGCCAGCCGCAGCAAGCACCGCTGGACGCTTTAAATCCATGGCTAATTCTGCTTGCAACATTTTTACTGTTTGTTTGGCAATGCTTTGCATCGGTTTTTGTTTTACCTTCGCGAAGGTAAATCAAGTAATTCAAATACAATGTTAGAACATATCCATAACCTAAAACCAGAAGAAAAAGATCTCCTTATTCATTGCCCTCTTTACGTATCTATTTTAATTGCGGGCGCCGATGGCGAGATACATGATGCCGAAAAACAGAGAACATTAGAACTCATTCACACCAAAACATTCTCAGAAAAATATGAACTTAAAGCGTTGTACATTGAACTGGAGCATGATGCTGAGCATGAATTGCGCAGATTGATTGCAGAATTGCCAAAGGAAAGAGATGAACGCATACAGGCAATTACAGAGCAACTGGAAAAACTAAACCATATTTTGCCTAAATTGGAACACCGTTTTCAAGTGCATTTTTACAATAGCCTGCGCCAGTTTGCGCACTTTGTTTCTCGCGCCGAAGGTGGTTTTTGGGGAATTGGTGCAAAAACCCATTTAGAGAAGGATTTGGTGAAATTGCCTATGATAAATAACCCTTCTCAGGAACAGGCCTAATGCCTATTTTTAAAAAAATACTCATTGCCAATCGCGGTGAAATTGCGATAAGGGTGATGCGCACTTGCCGGGAAATGGGGATAAAAACCGTTGCGGTATATAGTGAAGCGGATAAAAAGGCATTGCACGTTAGGTATGCCGATGAAGCTTATTGTATAGGTGGACCCGCCAGCGCCGATAGTTATTTGCAACAAGACCGTATTGTTGAATTGTGTAAAAAAATCAGTGTTGAAGCAGTGCACCCCGGGTATGGCTTTTTAAGCGAGAATGCCATTTTTGCGCGCAAACTCAAAGACAATGGCATTGTACTTATTGGTCCTAGTCCGGAAGCCATGGAAATTATGGGCAGTAAAATTGCCAGCAAACAAGCCGTTGAAAAATTTGGTGTGCCTTTGGTTCCAGGGATAAATGAAGCCATTACAGATGAAAATGCTGCTTTGGAAGTTGCTAAGCAAGTTGGGTTTCCGGTTTTGGTAAAAGCAAGCGCAGGTGGAGGAGGAAAGGGAATGCGTATTGTAAACCACGAGTCGGAATTCCTTAGTGCGCTGCATACCGCACAAAGTGAAGCCCGCAGTTCTTTTGGCGATGACAGCGTGTTTATAGAAAAATATGTAGGAGGACCCCGTCATATTGAATTTCAAATAATGGCCGACAACTTTGGCAATATTTGCCACCTTTTTGAAAGAGAATGCAGCATTCAACGTAGACACCAAAAATTGATTGAAGAAGCTCCCAGTTTAGTTCTTAGTCCAGAATTAAGAGCCCAAATGGGAACAGCTGCGGTAAATGTAGCACGTGCTTGCAATTATACAGGTGCAGGAACCGTAGAATTTTTACTGGCAGACGATGGCAATTTCTATTTTCTAGAAATGAATACCAGATTGCAAGTAGAGCATCCAGTTACTGAATTAATTACAGGTTTAGATTTGGTAAAATTGCAAATTCAAGTAGCCAAGGGTTTTCCTTTAGAATTTACCCAAGATAACCTTAAAATAAACGGACACGCCATAGAATTGAGGGTTTGTGCTGAAGATCCTGCCAATAATTTTTTACCGGATGTAGGTACTTTGGGTGAATACGAAAAACCCCAAGGCCCAGGCATTCGCGTAGATGATTGCATGGAGCCCGGCGCTGAAATTCCTATCTATTACGACAACATGATAGCCAAGTTAATTGCATGGGGAAAAGACCGCGAAGAAGCCATCGCAAGGTTGAAAAGAGCCATTACAGAATACCGCATCACAGGGATAGAAACTACCTTGCAGTTTGGAACTTTTGTATTAAACCACCCAGATTTTATTTCTGGCAATTTTGATACACACTTTATAGCCAATCATTTAAACCCTGCCATTTTTAATGAAACAGCATGGGACGAAGATGCACAAAAAGCATTGGCAGTGGCTGCCGCTAATTTTTTTGATGGCAGTATGGAGAAAATAACCCCCAATCTGGGCGAAAGTGCTGTAAATGCAAACAGCAATTGGCTGAAGCAACGCAAAAAATATTATAAATAACAGCCAACAGCAGCCGGCAGCAGATTTTAGATCAGGCGGACTAAAATTTTCTTTTTTCTCGTTTACCTTTTAAACCATGACGGTATATACTGGCATTGCGAAGCATTTTTTATACTTTCGATATTGTGCGTAGGCCTTTGTTTTTTGACAAATGGCTTGGCTATGCTATTTTACAAAATGAAGCTTGCATGAAAGCCATTCGGCTTATAGAAATCGCATTTGTTTTATTATCTCCGCGCAAAAAGTCCGAGAATATGGGCTTTTTGAACGTTAAAATCTGGCTCCGGGGCATGGAAATGCCATAAAAAATAAAGAAAGGGACATATTATGAACAGATTTACAAACACAAATGGAAACCGAGGCGACGGTTTCTATGGTACAAAACTCCCGATAGACCTTGGATCTAAAACTATTTTAATTTTGGCTATTGGCCTAATTTCAGTTTGCAAACTATGCGGCCAAGACGGTATGGCTGATTTGCAAATTCAGGTGTACGACATTGGAAAAATGGGCATCAAAAAATACCCCTTGCAGGTGCATTGGTGAGTATTTATCAGAATGGAGGTTGGGTAAGCAGCGATACCACCTAAAGCAACGGTTTGCTGCATTATACCACCTTAAAATCTGGTATTTATACCATTGTAGGAGAGAAAAATGGCTACTTTGAAGATTCCAATGAAGTAACCCTAATTGCGGGAATAAATAGCCAATTTGTAATTAGCCTTATGACAATCCAAAATAGAACAAAGGATTCTGTTATTAAGGGGGGTTCTATAATTTAATTATTTTATATTCAATAAGTTATGCGTATATTTGTACAACCAGAAGGAATAAAAATGAAAATACAAAAATACAAAAAATCAGGCAAAAAAGGATTATTTGATGAACAAGATACTGTTCAAAAATTATCAAATATTGGCAACCCTTTAGAAATGATAAGCTTTGTTATTGATTTTGAAATGTTTAGAGGTGAATTAGAATCAAACCTTCT
>JBBQBB010000073.1:0-14291 GCA_038317095.1 Bacteroidia bacterium
AATTATAGGCTTTACGGCTTGCAATAGCAAAGGATCCGAAGATAAAAGTGCGGCAGATAGTCTAATGAAAATGGAAAAAGTAGCTTTAAAATCGCCTGCCGACGATTTTAAGGCTACGATGCGCCAATTGTGGGAAGAACATATTATGTGGACACGCAATGTGATTATCTGCCTTGTAGACGATGCGCCGGGTGGCAGCCAAGCGGTTGCACGGTTGCTAAAGAACCAAGATGACTTAGGCAATGCCATTAAAACTTACTACGGTGAAACTGCGGGAAAAAAATTAACAGCGCTTCTTTACCCACACATAAGAATTTCTGTTGAAGTTATAAAAGCCGCAAAGGCAGGAAACAATGCAGCATTGGCCGATGCGAATAAAAGATGGTATGCCAATGCAGATGAGATTTCAACATTTTTAAGCAAAGCAAATCCCAACTGGCAATTGGAAGAATTGAAAATCATGATGAACGGCCATCTTAAACTAACGACGGAAGAAGCAGTTGCTAGAATAAATAAAAATTACGATGCGGATATAAGGGCATTTGATGCCGCGCATATAGCAATACTAAAAATGGCAGACATGCTTTCAGAAGGAATTGTAAAGCAATTTCCTGAAAAATTTAAAGGCAACTACGCAGCAATAATCCAAAAATAATGGAAACTGAAAACGAATTGAACGCCAAAATAATGGCAAAAACTTTGGAAATCCAAGAAAATCATCCTGAGTTATTTGAATTTTTAAATGAAATGCCCATAACAATTCCTGATGTTAACAAACCAGAAATTAACATTAAAATTTTAAGCGATTATTACAATTCACTATGCAATGTTTTAAAAGAACACATTATTAAAACCAATACAAATGAAAACAAATAGAATTTCGACAATGCTCACAGGAGCTTTGAATGAACAAATAACCAAAGAAGCACATGCTGCACAAATCTACCTCTCCTATGCTGCATGGGCAGATAACCAAGGATACAATGGCATCGCAAATTTCCTTTTCCGCCATGCGGCCGAGGAACGAAACCATATGATGAAATTCCTGGAATATGTATTAAAACGCGGAGCAAAAGTAAAATTAACCGCTATCCCAGAACCCACACCAGATCCTTCAAGTGTTTCCAATTGTTTTGAAAAAGTGTTTGAGCAGGAAGTGGATAATACCAAAGCCATTTACAAATTGGTAAAAATGTCCCTTCAAGAAGAAGATTGGGCTTCTTGGAACTTCATGCAATGGTTTGTAAAAGAGCAAACAGAAGAAGAAAATCTCGCCATCAGCCTCTTGGATAAAATAAAAATCGCAGGTGGAGAAAATGCTACAGCGAATGCCCTGTATGAATTGGATAAAGATTTACAAACAACATCCAATGAAGTAAAACTTGCGCAGGATGTAACTACAGATAATCCGTAAATCAAAATGGAAAAACACATTGTAAAAATCATTTCTTCAGAACCCGTAACACACGATGTAAAACGTTTTACAATTCAAAAACCAGAAGGTTACAAATTCACTCCAGGACAGGCAACCGAAATTTCTATAAATTCGCCAGCATGGAAAAATGAAAAGCGGCCTTTTACTTTTACAAGTTTGAATGACAATAAACATTTAGAATTTACAATTAAAATATACGACAGTCACAAAGGGGTTACTAAAGAACTGGGGAACTTAAAACACGGAGATGAACTTATCATTGGCGATGTTTGGGGCGCTATAGAATATAAAGGGGAAGGAGTTTTCTTAGCAGGTGGAGCAGGTGTAACACCGTTCATTGCTATTTTGAGGCAATTGTACAAAGAAAACAAAATCAACAACAACAAATTGATTTTTACAAACAAAACCGAAAATGATATTATTCTCGAGAAAGAATTTACCGAAATCTTAGGCAAAAACTTCATCAACACACTTACGGATGAAAAAAAAGGAGGCTACGATAACCGGCTTATTGACGAAGCATACTTAAAAGAAAAAATAGACAACTTCAAACAGCACTTTTACGTTTGTGGACCGCCGAAGTTTGTAAAATCCGTTTCAGAGGCCCTCTCCAAATTGGGTGCAAAACCCGACGCTGTGGTTTTTGAAAAATAAATAGCCCATCCAGTCAAGAGCCTTAAAAACATAGCCAATAGAATTTTAAAGTTTATATGTCAGGGGTTGATAGAACTATTCCCAAACCAAGATTAAAATTGGGTAAGATTTCATTTTTTTCAAAATTATGCAAAGTCATTGTGCAAATAAAATCTGTGAATTATACAACTCTCATTTGACATTATGCAATAGAATATATATACAATAGACATTCTTTTGTGGCGTGTTTTAATCAAATAAATAGCACAAAAAGCAATATTCGTATTATGAGAATTATATTTTTTAAAAAAAATGAGCAAATTAATTCAATAAAAAAGGTACATTAATAAACCAAAAGTAAAAATGAAAACCGAATTAGAATGGGAACAGAAAATCCTTGAAATCAAGAATACAATTCACAACGAATTCCCTGAACTCGTTAAATTTATTTCAAAAATGCCAACAAATGACTTAAGAAAAGATGAGAAAAACATCCAAGCTCTCGACAATTACTATCATTCGCTAAATGCAATTGTAACCGAATATGCCAAAACCCATAAAGAGGAAAGTGCTACGAGAAAAACAGAAATTCAAGGGTTTATAGGATATCCAAGCTACCCACCTTCAGAAGACATTTACGCGCACAGTAAGGAAGAATCAGAAATTGATCCTGAAGATATTTCAAAAATGAAGACCCGGAATGAAAAACAAGGCACTATGAATGAACAAGACTTCGAGGCGGATATGTCTGGAGATGACTTAGATGTTCCGGGAGCTGAGTTAGACGACCAGAAAGAAAGTATAGGCAGTGAAGATGAAGAAAATAATTATTATAGCTTGGGCGGAGATAATCACAATAATTTAGAAGAAGATCATGGGTAATCAATTGAAAAAATACAGTAAAAAACAAATCCATGAAAATTCAATTTAACACAGACAAAATAGTAAATGGTGATGAAAAACATCAAGCTTATATAACTTCATTGATAGCAGATAAGTTAAAAAGATTTCAACTTTATATTACAAGAATAGAAGTACATTTATCCGATGAAAATGGCAATAAAGAAGGCCCAAACGATATCCAATGTTTATTGGAAGCAAGAATAGAAGGTAGACCACCCATTGCGGTTTCTTATAAAGCCGATACACTTATATTGGCGGTATCTGGTGCCATTGAAAAACTCAAAGCTTCATTGGATACAATTATTGGAAAGATACAAAATCATTAAAAACGTTAGGCTTCAACTCACTCAATGTGCGAGTAACGCTAAATCACAATACAACCCAATTTATATAAAATTTTATAAAAAAACAAAATGGAAACCCTAGAAGAACAAAAAATGGCGATGCCTAGAATCGGAGATAAAGCGCCTGGGTTTAAAGCTGTAACCACGCAAGGTGAAATTAATTTCCCTGGTGATTATGCTGGAAAATGGATAATTCTCTTCAGCCATCCTGCCGATTTTACACCTGTGTGCACTTCTGAGTTTATTACCTTTGCAAAACGGGAGCCCGAATTTTCTGCCTTAAACTGTCAACTGGTTGGTTTGTCTATTGATGGCTTATATAGCCATATAGCTTGGCTAAGAACCATTAAAGAAAAAATTGAATTTAAGGGCATGAAAAATATCGATGTAACTTTTCCATTAATTGAAGACATTACGATGGAAGTTGCCAAAAAATATGGAATGATTCAGCCGGGCGAAAGTTCCACCAAAGCGGTTAGGGCGGTCTTTTTTATAGATCCAAAAGGAATGGTCCGAGCCCTTATTTATTATCCACTTTCGCTAGGTAGAAATTTCGATGAATTAAAAAGAGCACTCATAGCCATGCAAACTGCCGATGCTTATGCAATTGCCACTCCTGCGGATTGGCAACCAGGAGACGATGTAATTGTTCCCACTGCGGGTTCCTGTGGTATTGCCAAAGACAGAATGGAAAACAAGGAGGAAGGAATTACTTGTTATGATTGGTTCTTCTGCACCAAAAAACTTTCTTTGGAGCAAGTCAATAATCCTCCAAAAATTAAATAATATACTTATGAAAAAAAACATGGGGTCTGTTGACCGGATTATCCGATTTACGTTGGCAATCATTATCACCGCTTTGTACTTTGCACATATTATTAATGGAACTGTGGCTTTGGTGCTTTTAGTCGTTGTGGGTATTCTTATACTTACTAGTTTCTTTGGCTTTTGCCCACTTTATTTTCCCTTTGGAATAAGTACCAAAAAGCCAAAACAAGATTAAATCCAAAATAACAATCTATTGCGGCCTCAACTCGCCTATACAAATGGCAATTGCTCGGTTTTCTTGCTGGAAATAGCGATAAAATCTTGTGCAAGCCATACTCTGTTGGTCTTTTGATAAAAGCAGGATGACAATACAAAACCACACAGGTTTGAATGCTAAAGCTAAGGCAGCAGGCAAAAACACCAAAGAATAAAAGGTTTTGAAAGGCTTGAAAATATATTTTACTTTTCCAAATCGTTGTGTTGCTGCAATATCCATGCACTCAACAATTGATAAATCTCTACCAATTTTGCATCTTTAGAGGTTTTAGCCAACTCCGAAAGGTGTTTTTTCATCACACCTATGTCGTTTCTTTTTGCAGGTCCGGTTTGTGATTCAACTGGCGTTTTTGTTTCCAGTTTTTGAACTGTTTTTTCTATGAGTGGCATTAATATTTTAGGATCAAATCCTGATCTATTGGCCAACTGAAAAGCCATATCGAAAACTGCGTTGCTAAAATTGTTGGCAAACACAGCAGCGATATGTAAGGCTAGCCTTTGCACACTGTCTGCACGATAAGAAATTGCCCCAAATATTTGGCATAATTCTTCCAAATATTTGAAAACCATTGCATCTGAACTTTCAATAAAAATTGGCACATTTTTCCAATCCGATTCTGTGCCACGTGTCCAAGTTTGTAGCGGATAAAACACCCCTTTGGTTTTGTTTTGCAAAATATCCATCGGCATAGATCCACTGCAGTGAATGGCAATGACAGATGCATTTAAAAAATTCTTTTCCGTTTCTCCAATATAATCGTCGGGAACCGCAATAATAACAATGCTGCCGGCAACAGGACGGTTTTGATAATTGAATACTTGAATATTTTTATATGTTCCAGTAATGGATTGAGAATAAATACCTGATACCTTAATTTCGCAGCTTTGAAACGCATCAATCAGTGCCGAAGCTACATTTCCGGTTCCGCAGATGTAGATGCTGGGGTTCATGACTTTTGCAATTTTCGTTGCATTTTAATTCTAAAAATCAACGCCATAAAAGTGCCAATGGCCATAATAATGGTACCAGCCCATACCAAATTAATCCATGGAAATTCAATTGCTTTAACCACAATATAAGGAACGGCAGGGTCCTTTTCCGCCGTAACAATATCAAAGGTAATATTATTTCTAGGTTCGCCAGGGGCAGGCACGTTTATCTTTTCAATGTTGAAATACAAACCCAATTTATCACTGGTCACCGGAATTCCTTGTAGAATATTTTCTTCCAAATTAATAACATATTCTGGGTGAATGGTTTCTTTAATATCCAATCTTTCTACCTTTACCGCCAAACGTAAAATAAAACCACCACCTTGTGCAAATTGCATAAAACTATCTACTTGCAGTTTTACTTTTCCGCTTTCTGTTAAAAACATTTGCCCTTCTTTTACGGTTTGCTGCTTAAACGCACTAAAAGGTTCGGCTTTGTCCATGCTGCTTTCATAGTTCACATGCGTAAACACATCTTTGTATAAAAAATGCCTTGTACTTGGTTCAGCTAGCAATCCCATATTGGGGTTGTTTTGTGTTTTAGGTTTCAGGGTAAAACTGTCTTTCACTTTGCCGGTTTTGTCCTTTAATTCAAACAATACATTAAAATATTTATCGATACTGTCTTTGCCTGTGCCCTTTAAAAAACTGCGGTAGGTTACAGTATACATCCCCATTTCCTCCGACTTGTCCTTGTAAAGAATTCTGTTTTGTCGGTTAAAATCCATGGCTTTTGCGTCGGCTTGACCCTTTTCATTTACTTCGGGTGCCAAATTGATGCCTTGAGATGAACTTATAATGGTTTGGTTTACCGAAGAAACCAAAACGCCCATTAACAAAATGCCAAAACCAGAATGGGCAATGCTGGAGCCATTTCCGAGCCAATCGCCCAGTTTTTGTTTGCGAATAAATAAAATATTGGAAACAATTAATTGTACAGAAAAAACAAGAAAAACAACGTATTTAATTTCATATATTCCAAAGCCAAACATCAATGCCATGGCAATCAAAAGTGACAATCCGAAAGCAATACTAAAATCTTTTAACCATAGATCCATTTTGGTTTCTCGGTATCTAAAATATTGACCAATGGCCATTAAAAACATCACTGGCATTGCCAACCAAACTTGGGCCTTATTATAGGCTTCTGCCTTAGGGATGGCAGTATTGGTTCCAAACAATTTATTAAAAACAGGGATAGAAGTGGCGGAAATAACTTGAACCAATGAAAGGATTAAAAACATAGAACCCAAGAACATCCACAGCTCTCTGCTCGACCATTTTTCATCGGCTTGTTTAAATTCTTTATCAGGAGAAAACAATTTTTTAATGGCTTGAAAATAACTCAAATTGTTGCGAATTGGATCTGCAGAAGTGCGCATGCTAAGTAGTATTAAAAACGAAATTAATATGGCAAAAAACACCCCAATATCTATATTTTTTAGCATAGATTCCACATTGTCAAAAGCTTTGCCACTTAAAAATGCCCATGAAGAAAGGTGAATGCCCACCAAGGCAAAAAAGCCATAAGCCATGGCTCTGCGTATGACAGGTGAGTTTTCTGTGGAAAGTAAACTTACCACATAAAAAGCAAACATAAACAACAGCAATTGTCCACTCAATCCAAGATCGGTGAAGCTGTGCACGCTTGCATCACCCAATATGCCACTTCGTGTTAAAAACGTGGCATACAACACCAACCAATAGGACAATTGAATAAGCAGGTGTGAAGTAAACAAATGTCTGCCGGTATTGCGACTGATGAGAATCATGTGCGCAGCAGCGGCCATAATTAACCATGGCATCAGAGAAGCATTTTCTACGGGATCCCAGGCCCAGTAACCACCAAAAGACAAACTTTCGTATGCCCAAAAGCCACCCATTACAATACCAACACCTAACACACCCACGCAAAGCAAACTCCACTTAAGGGCAGGTTTTAACCATTCGCGATCACGTCGCATCCACAAACCTGCAATGGAATAGGCAAAGGGCACAACCGTTAGTGCAAAACCCAAAAACAACGTTGGAGGATGTATGACCATCCAGTAATTTTGGAGCAAAGGATTTAAGCCATTTCCGTCCTTCAAAGCCATTAAATATTTCGCCTTTCCTTCCAAAACTGGAATATTGGCAATCATATCTGCCTTTATATCTCTAAACAAGGCAAAAGGCGTGCTTCCTATGTGCAATTCTCCCCATTCGAACCCCAGCAGCATTGTAGCCAAGGCAAATTGGGCCAGTCCAACGACAGCCATAACTGGCGATTCCCAACTTCCCGCCTTTCGGGTTAGTACCAAGCCTATTGTGGCATTCCAAAACATCCACAATAGAAAGCTACCTTCTTGACCCTCCCAAAAGCACGAGATCATGTAATACACCGGAAGTGCATTGCTGCTGTGTTTCCAAGCGTAATAAAATTCGTATCGGTGCGAAAAAATGATATAAAATAGAATGACAAAAATAGAGACCACTGCAAAGGCCTGTAACTGAAAAAATCGACGACCCAATACTTTGAGTGAATCGCTATTTCTATTGGCTGCATAAAAGTAAAAATAGGCAGCGAGAGCTGCGGCTAAACAAGAAATCACAACCATTATTTGGCCTAAATTTCCGAGCCATAAATGCTCTCCGACGAAGTGAATTACCCCAGGTTTCAGAATTATTTTATATTGGTTTGTTTGTTAGAAACAGGTGCGTCCTCATACTTACTGGGACATTTCATGGCAATTTCCGTTGCTTGAAAATAATCCGATTCTGCGTGACCTGTAATAGTTATCATATCGCTGCGTTCCATATCCGTAGGCTTGGGTTGGTTATAAACCACCTTTTTTTCGTACCCCAAACTATCCATGGCGTAAAAAACCAAATGATTTGCATCCACTTTGGGATCGTATTCCATTGGCCTGTTTTTGTTAAGTTTGCAACGCACTACGTAATTTTTTCCCGGATTCTCTTTGGCCAATTCATCCGCAGCTTTGAATGAAACATTTTGGGTGGTATTGCCATACAGACTTACCACAGCCGCCACGCCCAGCCCGGCAACTACTATCAGTGCAATGTGAAGGGGCTTCATATTTTTTGTTCCTTATCTTTCTCTAATTTACTCACTTTTTTATCCAAACGAAAAAGAAAAAAAGCAATGCCGGAGAATATAATTCCCAAGACCACAGCCACTACATTGAATTTTGCATTGCCTCGCATAGCATCTTGGGCCACAGAATTTGCCGCTTTTGCAGCCAAACTTATGCCAAAAATGGTGAGCAAAGCCAATCCAATCTTTTTCAGATTTATATGATTCATGATTCTATTTGTTCTATTTCTAATTTTTTATACCGGTATAGCAAACTTGCCAACCAAGAAAAAATGCAAATCCAACCTATCACCGAGGGATAAAAATACAAGCGAAGTGTATTGTCCAAATCGTATTGTTTAAAAGTAACCGTACCACCCGCACCTGGGTGTAAACTGTCGCCTGCAAGTTTTGGCATAATCACAATTAACGATATGAATATTGGGAAAACAAATAGGTTGTAAACCGATGCTATACGTGCCCTTTGATGCTCGTCTTTGATTCCGTTGCGCAAAAGTAGATATGCCAAATACATGAGCATACCAATGGCAACCCCATTCAGTTTCGGATCTCTCGGCCACCAACTGCCCCATGTAACACTAGCCCAAACTGAACCTGTAAGACAACCCAAAATACCTGCCAACAATCCGGTGCGAATGAGTGCATCGCTGCGCAAATCGTAGTCTAGGTTGCCGGTGCTTAAATATCGCATGGCCTGTATTGCCGCAAATGCCAGTATGAAAATCATGCTAAACCACATGGGCACATGGTAAAGCAAATTGCGAATGCTTTCGTAAAGTATAATACGGTTGGGAAAACCTTTCAACTTATCAGGATTTGCTGCAATTTCGTCTTGTTTAAGTTCTATGGCATTGGATTTCAAAGTATCCGAAATACCTGCTTTAAGTCCCAAAGCATTGGGCAACGACATCCATTGTCCATTGGCTTTTACAAACAAATTGTACATGGTTTCCGAAGCGCCGTTTTTTCCAAACCCTGGATGAATGCCTGCAGTTAAAATACCTTCTTCATCCCACTTCAATGCATCGGCTTTAAAAGTTTTGGAACCATTGGCCAACAAAACTTCCTCTGGTTTAAAACCATTCCCTGGATTGTATATGTCTATGAGAAGGTTGTATTTCTGCCCACTTAGAATATTGAATTGATTTGAACCTTCAACCGCAACGCCTGTTATACCTGTTTTTAGTGGAGTAAATAGGCCACCAACAACCACGTAGCCAATTAATACTACACCCAAAATTTTCCACCAAGCCTGTTTCATTGAAAAGCTTTGCAAAATTAGGTTAGAAAGGGGTAGGAAAAAAGGGAATTTGTGGAATGAATTTGCTTAGTTCATCGAATAAATAAAAACGGTGGATTTGGTGTCCATTACGGGCAAAAAACCATAAACCCTCACCCCTTCCTCCGCTTCAATTCCTCTTCGATCAAGGCCCTTTCCCTGCCCATTTGTCCGGCTACGCCACTAAGCTTGCAAAAAAACAACCTCACTTCTTACTTTCACGCCACCCGCCCTGCATACAAATGCCGCTGAAAACCTACAAAAAGGTTCCTCAATTGCTCTGTGCCACCGAATCGTTGCATAGCTTCGGAGATGCTTTGGTATTTGAGTTCCAGCAGTTGGGGCAGTTTTTCTTGGTCTAATTCTTCTACGCCAGATTCAATATATTTGTGCAATACAAATTCTAAGAAATCTCTTTGTGCGTTGTCCAATTCGGCGAATATTTGGGCTTGCGCATTGGCCACACGGCTTTCGCGGGTGATAGGGGCATGGGCGTATGCTACAAATTCCAGTACGTCAAACAAGTCACTGTTTTCTGCATCAATAATGCGTTGCAAAGTATGCAGTTCATCTGCACCAAAACCTGCAATTTCTAACCTTGTAAGCAGTGCTTTGCGGGTAGTAGGATTGCCCCAAATATTCCGCAATTCTTCTTCTGATTCTGCAAATTCTGGCATGGCTCCAAAGAGCTGGTTCATAAATTCCTCAGCAGATACGGGTCGCCCATCTGCACTCCAAAATGAAGTAGAAACCATGTGCTGAATTTCGCGTTCTTTGCCATCACGCAACTTGATTTTTACCTTTTGCCTGCGCGAAGATCCCTCTTCCCCATCTTCACCAGGCGGTGGCTCGTTAACCACCGACGGTGGTATTTCAGGACTCGGTGCGGCAGGGGCTTCTGGCTCCAAGGGTTCTCCATCCCAGTCTGGGTCACTAAACCGTTCTGAAGCGTTAACAAAGTCGTATATGGTAAAAAAATCTTTGCCGTCAAACAAACGTGTGCCACGACCAATAATTTGTTTGAACTCTATCATGTTGTTCACTGGCCGCAGCAGAACGATGTTTCTTACGTTGCGCGCATCTACCCCTGTACTCAGTTTTTGCGAGGTGGTAAGAATGGTGGGGATGGTCATTTCGTTGTCTTGAAAAGTACTCAAATAACTTTCACCCAATAAGCCGTCGTTTGCAGTTACACGGACACAATAATGCGGATTTGCATTCCGAGCTCCTTGGTTAATTAAGTCACGAATGGCAGCAGCATGTTCTTGGGTAGCACAGAAAACCAGTGTTTTTTCGTTCTGGTTTATCATGCCCATTAAAATCTCCACACGATTTTTCTCCCTTTCACGAATCTCGATGATTCTGTTAAAATCGGATTCTACGTAAACCCGCCCATGCTCTATTTCACCTTCAATCAATATATCATCAGGAGTAAATGTGTAGGTATCTAAAGTGGTTTGAATTCGTTTTACCTTAAACGGAGTTAAAAACCCATCGTTTATGCCTTCTTTCAATGAATAAATATAAACTGGGTCACCGAAATAGCGATAGGTATCTGTGTTCTCTGTTCGCTTTGGGGTTGCAGTTAAACCCAGTTGCACCGCTGGTGCAAAGTAATCCAATATACTGCGCCAGTTGCTTTCGTCATTGGCACCTCCACGGTGGCACTCGTCTATAATAATAAGATCAAAAAAATCTGGCGGATACTGTCCAAAATGCGGTGTTTCATTTGCCCCACTCATAAACGTCTGAAAAATGGTAAAAAATATGCTTCCATTCATCGGTACCCTTCCTTTTTTACTAATTTCACTTGGTTTAATTCGCACTTTGGCGTCCTCATTAAACCCTGTAAATTCATTGTATGCTTGATTGGCAAGAATATTACGGTCTGCCAAAAACAAAATACGTGGTCTGCGGCTGCCATCGCGCATCAAGTTCCAGCGGGTTTGAAACAGTTTCCAAGCTATTTGAAATGCGATGGTGGTTTTGCCCGTGCCCGTTGCCAATGTAAGCAGCATCCGTTGGCGTCCTTCTGCAATGCCATCCAATACTCGGTTGATGGCTATTTCTTGGTAGAAACGTGGAATTTTCGTTCCATCGAATGCGATTTCTGCAAACCTGTCTTTCCAATTGTTCTGAACAGGGAAGCACATATCCCACAATTCATCTGGGGTAGGGAAGCGATACACAATGCCCTCAATTCCCCTTTCCATGCGTATTTCGTAAATCTCAGTGCCATTGGTGGCATAGGTAAATTCCAAGCAGAGCTTTTGTGCATATTCCTTGGCCTGAGCCACACCTTCGCCCACTGCCAAGCTAGCCTTTTTTGCCTCTATGACAGCCAGTTTTCTGCCTTTGTATACCAAAACATAATCTGCAATTGTAGGCAAACCTCGCCTACCTCCAGATTGTATGCGGCCTGCTGTGATATTATATTCACGCAGTACCCTTGTTTCTGGCACAACACCCCAACCCGCATCTCGCAGTTTTGGGTCTATTAATTCGGCTCTTGTTTCTGCTTCGTTCATTGGTTGAAAAATTTATCATCCGACCATTTTGACGGATTGTTTATAATGTATTCAGAAATGGTTTGGTAAGATTGTTCGTTACGGATAATGTGTTCGTAGTAATTGCGTTGCCATAATTGTTGGGGCGTATCGCAAACGCCCTTTCCATTATCGCCCAAATTATTAATTTGTTTTGTTACCGATGATTTATAACCCCGAATAATTGCCCCCACATTATTGGATGGTGACCGTAGGTGCGAATTGCATTCGCCCGGTTTATTATCGGGCGTTTTATTATCGCCCGTTTTATTATCGGGCGAATGCAATTCGCCCCTACCGATTTCGTTGATTTTTAATATTCCGTGAATATGATTGGGCATTACAATAAACGCATCCAATTCTATTTGTGGACGCAATTCGGGTGTTTTTACCCATTCATTGTATGCAATGTTTCCAAATTCATTCAATATCATTTTACCATTTTCAATTTTTCCGAAACGGCACATTCTGTTTTTGCAACAAATGGTTATAAAATACAATCCTGCCTGAGAATAATCATATCCTTTTAACCGGATAGACCTGCGATGATGGATATTTGGATTGTATGCCATTTATTATTTCTATTTATCGTGCGAATTCAATTCGCCATTTCGTTTAATTTTGTTTTCGTTTGGGCGTCTCGCATACGCCCTTTTACATTTTGGTTTTATTGGGCGAATTTAATTCGCCCCTGCGTTCAATTCTCCACTAAACGCCTTCTGCAAAATACTCTTTTTCAACTCCTCCAAATCATTTATTTTTTGTTGGTATATGCTTTCTAATTTTTTGGTTTCGGCATTTAGGGCATCTAATTTTTGAACGATGGTTTGTTGGGTTTTTAAGGGTGGAAGATAAATTGTTAGAGATTTTATAAAAGGTAGTTTAACTCCTTGAACTGTTGCTCCTGTTCCTTCTTCAACTATTTTGTGAGATATACTTTTAAACCATCTAAATAAAAAATCTACAGATAATTTTTTATCATTAATTGGAACTACACCTCTTAAATCTTGATTTATCGCTGTATCATTAGCAATAAGACAAACTTTGCCAAGCCCTACTCTTGTTGCAATAATTACATTTCCTTTTGGAATTATATTAGTTGAACTATTTTTTACTGCATCTTTCGTTATTTTATGTTCTGTATCAAAAATAATTTCACTTTTCATATCTCTTACAGTAGCCCAATATATTTCACCATCATAAAATTTACTATTTGCTTTTGATGGAGTTCCGCCACCTATGACATTACAAACCTCCCCTAACGTCTTCTCCTCCCAACCCTCATTGTCTGAATCACGGATTTTATCAGATTGCTCAGATGACACGGATTTTTTTGATTTATGTAATTTTAAATCAGTGGAATCCTTTAATCCATTTAATCTGTGATTCTGACTGAATGTGTTTTGCAAATAACTCTCAAAAAGTTCTTTGGCGTTTTTGAGGTTTTGTTGGGCATTGGCTTTTGCCTTGGCTATGGCAGCAAAGGCTTCATCTAATATGGCTACTATGCGTTGTTGCTCGGGAAGGGGTGGAAATCTAATTTCAACAGTTTTTAATTGTCCAAAATTTAAAGCGGGCATAGTTGCTGAACCCTGTGTGCTTAAATAATTTTGAATGCTATCTTGTGAAAGATAGAGTGCTAAATAATCATTGGTTAAATCGTTTCTTGTAACCTTGATTTGAAATAAATTATTAGCAATAACACCCGCTTTCCCTCTACCAATTAAACCTGGAGTTCCATATCTAACCATTACAATATCGTCCTCATTGACAAAGTATTTTACTCCAGGATTTGGTATATATCTTATGTCATCAGTATTTTGAGTGTAATCAACAATTCTTATAAATCTTACATAACCCTCTTTAGGTTCTGTCTGGTGGTTTTCTAATCCAACTTGAATGCCTTGTGAAAATGTAGCGACTTGGCCTAACTCTTTTATTTCCCAACCTTTCCTATTGTCTGAACCTTGATTTTTATGATTATCGTGATTGCCTTGATTTTTAAAATCAGGCGAATCAA
>JBBQBB010000074.1:0-13847 GCA_038317095.1 Bacteroidia bacterium
GCACATGGCTTATTTTATACAGAAAGAAAAAAACTTAATTCAGACTTATTAAAATTTTTGAATAAGAGTGATTAAACAGTTATGCTAAAAAATGAAAAAATGCTTTAGCAACTCACGCGCAGAAGCAAATAAAAACCAACAATTGACGGAAATAAAATGCAAAACATATAAATATCTTTATTCAAAACAACATGAATACAATGGTGGATAATAAAATAAATAAATCAACTAAAACTCAAAAAACAGTAAGAGTATTGCTTGGTATCTTTTTCATTTTTACTGGTACAGGACATCTTACTTTTATGCGAACCGCTTTTTTAGCTCAAGTGCCCAATTGGGTGCCAATGGATGCGAAAATGGTTGTTTTTTTATCGGGACTGGTAGAAATATTTTTAGGGGCCTCATTGCTTTTTTTATCAAAACATCAAACAACTGTGGGCTGGATTGTAGCGCTGTTTTTAGTTGCAGTTTTTCCTGGCAATCTTGCGCAATTGGTTAATCATAATTATGCCTTTGGTTTAAACTCCGATTTACTTCTCTGGTTAAGATTGCCATTTCAACCTTTGCTAATCGCAACGGTATTGTGGGGTACAGGGGCTTGGGGAGAATGGAGACACAAAACTAAGGTTAACCATCAAGGTCATCCAACAATGCAATATTATTACATCAATAAATAATAAATTAAATTATCAATAACTAAAAAAAAAATGGAAAATTCAGCAACAAAAGAGGACATGATTACCAAAGCAATTGAAAAGCAAACAGTCAAATTGCCATCCGATACATTTTTATTTGCAGCAATAGGTGCAGCCGCACTTTCGCTAACCTTAAAATGTATGGGTAAGGATAAAAAAGCATCGTTTGTAGGGCAATGGGTAGCACCCATTCTCATCATGGGTGTTTACAACAAATTAGTAAAGCAAGAAGAAAGTAAATAGAAACATTAAAAATACTTCCATTAACAATCGATAAGAGACTGTTTCGTTCCTTAATAAATTTAAGGTTTGCAGGAAGGGAATTGAAATTAATTATAAATTCCCTTTTATTGATTTTTTTGATTTAAATATATATTTAAATTTAAAATGCTGTCATTGGTTGCCGATAAGAGACTGTTTCGTTCCTTAATAAATTTAGGGTTTGCAGGAAGGGAATTGAAACTAGTTCAATTCCCTTTTATCGGTTTTTAAGTTTCAACTAGCTTTTTAAATAAGTGTGAATGATATAATTCTTACTCGAATTTTTGTAAAACTTGCACCATCCATTATAAACAATTTTGTACCGCAAAGAAAATTCATTCTTTGTATAAAATAAATAAAAAATGGGAAATGAAATGACCATGACCAAAGACATTGTTGCCGTTGCAACAACAGATTGTAAAACCCTTGCTGCCGCAGTAAAAGCTGCCGGCCTGGTAGAAACTTTGCAGGGCAAAGGACCATTCACAGTTTTTGCACCAACTGATGCGGCCTTTGCCGCCATTCAATCAGAGGTGGACAAATTATTGAAACCTGAAAACAAATCAAAGCTTTCCAAAATTTTGACTTACCATGTTGTAAGCGGAAAATTGAAAGCGGCTGATTTGAAAGACGGGGAAGAGTTAACTACCGTAGAAGGCGGTAAGTTGAAAGTAACCGTTAAAGAAGGAAAAGTAACTGTGGGCGGTGCTAATGTTGCTACTGCTGATATTGCTGCCTCAAACGGGTTAATTCATGTAATTGACAAAGTCTTATTACCAAAAGATTAAATCAATTAAATTATTAAAATAAAACCTCAATTAGTTGAGGTTTTATTTTTAAACACTTTTTTCAACATAATTTACAATTTTATTTCTTTAATAAATAATTTAAACATGTCAATTCAAACGGTTAATCCCACAACAAATAAAGTGATTGAATCTTTTACTGAAATAACCCATAAGCAGGTTCAAGAAGCAGTAGAAAAAGCATCAAGCACCTATGAAAGCTGGAAAAAAACCGATTACAAATTGAGAGCAGGTTTACTGCATAGGGTTGCTGATTTGTTAAGAGAGAAGAAAGGTATGTTAGCGAAGATGATAACATTAGAAATGGGTAAACTATTGGCAGATGCAGAAGGCGAAATAAAACTAAGTGCAGAAATATTTGATTACTACGCCAACAATGCCGAAAGCTTTTTGGCTGATAAAATACTGCATCCAGCGCTTGGACAGGCATTTATAAGGCACGCCCCTATTGGCGTTTTGTTGGGTGTAGAACCTTGGAATTTTCCCTTTTATCAGGTAGCCAGATTTGTTGCACCCAATATTATGATAGGCAATACTATTTTGGTAAAACATGCTTCTATCGTTCCTCAATGTGGTGTTGCAATTGAGGAAATATTTAAAGAAGCAGGAGCACCCGTTGGCTTATACACCAACCTATTGATATCTGGTAAACGCGCATCTGCATTGGTTTCTGATAAAAGAATTAAGGGGGTTTCTCTTACCGGTAGCGAAGAGGCAGGTGCAAATTTAGCTTCAGAAGCAGGAAAGTATTTAAAGAAATCGGTATTGGAATTAGGCGGAAGTGATGCCTTTGTTGTACTAGACGATGCTGATATGGATAAAACAGTTGAATGGGCTGTGACAGGCCGGATCAACAATAACGGACAATCTTGTGTTGCCGCTAAAAGGTTTATTGTGATGGAGAGTGTGGCAGATATTTTTTTAGAAAAATTTAAAACTAAACTTTCGCAATTAATAATTGGTGATCCAATGGACGCATCTACACAGTTAGGTCCCATGAGCAGTGAAGCAGCAGCAAAGCGAATAGCAACGCAGGTGCAAAAAGCGGTTGATGGCGGTGCAACTATATTGTTAGGAGGAAAAAGGGTACAAAGAGAAGGTGCATTTATGGAGCCAACTATTCTTACCAACATGAAACGGGACAATCCTGTTTATTATGAGGAGTTGTTTGGTCCTGTTGCTACATTTTTCAGGGTAAAAGATGAACAGGCAGCAATTGATTTAGCCAATGATACGCCATATGGCCTTGGCGGTAGCGTATTTACCCAAGACGTTGAAAGAGGAAAGCGTGTTGCAGATCAGATTGATACCGGCATGGTTTTTATTAACCACCCTACAGGTACACAGGCTGACTTACCGTTTGGCGGAACCAAACGTTCGGGCTATGGAAGAGAACTTTCAGAATTGGCTATGCACGAATTTGTAAATAAAAAACTAATTCGTGTCAGCGAATTATCGGACCCTTTTTAAATAAACAGTATGAAAACTGAATTAGAAATAAACGAAATGATTTTAGCTATAACTAACAAAATCAGAGAAAGGAATCCTGAATTACTGAAGTACATGAATGAAATGACTATAACCCTTCCCTATCCAGAAAATCCAGAAATAACCGTTAAAACTTTAACATCTTATTGCGATTCACTTTTGGCCTTATTCGAAGGATATGAGAACAATCAACTTAAAAATTTGTAGTCAAATAAAGTTGTAATTGTATCAATAATGAAAAACAAATTTCTTTTATCTGCAACATTATTTACAATTATTTTCTTTATCATTACATCATCCGTTAATGCTCAAGCGTATATTGATATTGAGTCTGGTGCAGTTTTTACTGGTTACAATAATGTTAGAATTTCAGGTAATGCTGGAACATTATTTTCCTTAAAAAATGATTTGAACCCTAAAACAAACGCATTTATTAGGATAAGAGCAGGATATAAAATAAAGTCTAGACATACGATATCTCTTCTTTATGCTCCTTTAATTGTGAAATATAGTGGATTGACAAATAAGCAAATTGAATTCGAAGGGGAAAGTTTTCCTTCAAATACAGCTCTGAAGGCGAGCTATAAGTTCAATTCGTACAGGATAACTTACCGATATGACATAGTAAATAGGTCAAAATTTGAATTTGGCTTAGGATTTACTGCAAAAATTAGAGATGCCGAAATAGCTCTTAATAGTGAGGGATTGGCCGCTTCAAAAAAAAATGTCGGGTTTGTACCTATCATTAATTTCAGGCTTAACTATAAAATAAACAATAAAATTGGTATCCTCTTCGAAGGCGATGCATTGGCAGCACCTCAAGGTAGAGCTGAAGATGTGTTGCTCGCCGGAACATATAAATTTTCAGACCAATTCAAGGTTCGTTTAGGTTATCGAATTCTTGAAGGAGGAGCAGATAACGATGAGGTATATAATTTTTCTTTGTTCCATTATGCGTCTGTTGGCGTGACATATACTTTTAAAAACAAGTTAAAATCAAATTAGTGTAAAAATATTAAATATGGACATATCTAAATTTTTCAAACTTTCAGTATCACTTTTACTCCCCATAGGATTAGGTTCCATAGCAGGAATATTCACAACCAAAGAAATAGTTGGATGGTATGCGTCGCTAGACAAACCATCATTCAATCCGCCAAGTTATTTGTTTGGGCCTGTTTGGACAGCGTTGTATATACTTATGGGAGTTTCTATGTTTTTAATTTGGAACAGACCTAAAACTGAACTAAGACAAAAAGCAATGACAATTTTCCGAATTCAATTGTTTTTTAATTTTTGGTGGAGTATTTTATTCTTTTCCTTTCACACAGCTTTCCTTGCAGTAGTTGATATTCTGATTATGTGGTTTTTAATTATATACATGATTTCCATATTTAAAAAGATAAAACCAGTTGCTGCATATTTACAAATCCCTTACTTCCTTTGGGTGACATTTGCAACTGTTCTAAATATTTGTATTTGGTATTTAAACAGATAAGCTAGTATTTAAATTTTATAAAGCAAACCAGCCCAAAAAATAGCAACTGTTGCACATTCTTTTCAAAAATAAACTCGATTATTAGAAAATTTACGACTATATTACAGCCTATTCAAGACATCTAATCTTCTTAATATGATTTTTAAAGTCTCAATTCGGAGTGCATAAAATCAAGGAGTATGCCTCTTGGAATTGACTCTTTAAAAAACAAAAGCTTTCCCAATCTATATTCATTTATTTGCTTTGCTAGGGCAATTAATTTAAGTCGATATGCTCTACCAAAGCCTCTATTTACTCAACGGCATTTCTTTTTCTATGGTATCTTCAATGCTTCCAAAGCTTATTTGGTTTCTTTGGGTGGTTGAGGTCATTTCCATTGGATTTTCAAATATTGCCTTTCTATTCCTTATTTTTATGTATTTTTACACCCACAATAATGGTTTGTATTGTGGGCAAGTCACTGGTTTTTTTCATACTCTGTCTTTAGGAGCAAGCGTATTGGACGACACAGCAACCGATAAAATAGACAAAAATAAATATGACAGACGTAATCATTCCTTTGCTTTCCTTAATTGCTCTTGAAGTAATACTTGGGATTGACAATATTATTTTCATTTCTATTCTAGCAGACAAATTGCCGGAAAACCAAAGAAATAAACTTCGCTTTTGGGGTATCGGGTTGGCTATGGTAATGAGGTTGATCTTTTTGGCTTTTATTGCGTGGATTTTAAAACTAGACCAAACTCTTTTTACGCTATTTGATATAAGTTTTTCGGGTAAAGGCTTAATATTAATTTTAGGTGGGCTATTTTTAATTTATAAAAGCACAAAGGAAATTTATCATAAAACAGAAATTGTAAATGACAACATACCAAACGTTCCAAAGAACAGCAGCTTTAAAAAATTACTTTCTGAAGTTATAATATTAGATTTAGTTTTCTCTATTGACTCAATTATTACAGCAGTTGGAATGGTTCAACAACTTTGGGTGATGTATACAGCAGTAATTTTCAGTGTTGTTATTATGTTATTTGCATCAAGGCCAATAAGCGAATTTATAGGAAAACACCCATCTTTTAAAATTCTAGCCTTGTGCTTTTTAATGATGATTGGTGTATCTCTTTTAGCAGAAGGATTTCATTTCGAAATACCCAAAGGATATATTTATTTTTCAATGGCATTTGCTTTTTTAGTTGATGTAATTCAAATGAAGACGGTAAAACCAAAATAGAATGGCATTATTGCCAGTAACAGAAATAAAAGCAAACCAAAATAAATAAAATTGACCATCTAGTAAAGTCGATTTATAGGCTTATTATATATAGCCGACATCATTTAGATGACGACCTTTTAGACACCTATTTTTCCAGTATTCAAGAACTTTTGAGTTTAATAAATGCACAGATGGAAGCGCTAAAAGAAGCGGAAGAATATCTTAAAAACTTAATACTATCACTTGACTTTGCAATAGAAGAAATAATACTGCACAATAATTTCGAAAAAGAAGTGCAACTATTTTCAGTTTCTCCGCTTAGTTTCTCTTGAAACTAATGCTCCAACCAACCGATTAAAAGTAAACCGTATTAATAAAGTTTTTGAAAGCAATAATATTTTTGCTATTGGTGATATTGCTTTTACGGAAACAGCTCTATATCTAAAAGCACATCCACAACTTGCCAATGTTGCTATCAATCAGGGTACATTATTGGCGATGAATTTGAAAAAATTGGAGCAAAACAAACCCACATCAAACTTTGAATACAGAGACCTTGTATGACTGCTGCTATTGGCAGAAACAAAGCTGTTGTAGATTTGCCATTCATTTTAAAGGCAATTTTACTTGGCTTACTTGGATATTTGTACACCTAGTGTTAATCCTTAGTATAAAAAATAAACTCATTATTTTTATGCATTGGGCTTGGACTTACATTACAAAAAGCGCTTCATTCGGATTAATTCTTTTTCAACAAAACACGCTTAAAAATGTCAAAGTTAGCCTACTAAATGATAAAATAAAAAACACGTCCCTCAAATTTCATTATGCAACAGTTTCTGAAACATTAAATAAACTTAGTTTAGAAGGATTTGTTACTGACTTCAACTTGGAAAATAATTACAACAAATTTGAGACAGAATTCTTTGAAATTGTTGATATTTATCAATACGAAGGCGATACAAACGCATCGGATCAAGCTACCGTTTACGCAATAGAATCTAAAGTTGGCACAAAAGGAATTTTAGTTAATGGGTATCGTATATCGTCTGACTCAAGAACAATAAAAATATTAGAAAAAACACTACCTAGAAAATAATAGCTGTACAAAATACCTAAGGTTTCGTTGCGCCTGCAAGGCGAACAATGAAGCCCGTGTCGTACGAAATCATTTTTTTCAATTTCTGTGTGGGGTGCGTCTTGAGTATCGAGGCGCATTTTTATTTTGAAGGGATTTGCATTTATGGTTTTGCATATTATTTATCTAATTTAAGATTTTTTTCAATGTATTATTTTTTTATAAAGTAAGATGAAGTAAAAACATTACAATATCAATATATTTTTTTCGTTAAGGCACAATAGGTGCTCTTTCTTCATTTTTCAATAAATAAGTTAATTCCTTCTTGGTGCAATGCGCGATAATGAGTTTGCCAACAAAACATACAGCGTCATTCAAGGTAAAAAAATGACAAATACTTTCTGATTGCATTAACCTCATAGTTATAAGGATAAGGCATCATTTTATTAAAATCAGCGGGTTTAGTGATCAAATTGTAAACAATAAAATCGTTTGAATATCTAAGCCAATTATTAAATCCAATTGCTATACTTAACTTTCTTGGCGTTAGAATAACTGAATTTGAATAGTCTAAATAAGCACTATATCCAAGGTTGGAAATCTCGTTTGCATTTATTGAAAACAAATATAATCTGCAACAAAGTGTTGAATCGGAAATTTCATTAGAATTTGATCGTAGTAAAAGTTGTTGGTGTGAAAATACAATACCACGAATGAAATTTATAGAATCTTCAAAAGCAAAAATAGCATCTTGGCTTCTTTCAGTTTTGTATTTAGCATCAAATTTAAGAATACTATTCATTTTTTTAATGACCCTAGAATCATCATTCAACCTCAAGCCAGTTTTGAAGGAAATGAAATTTTCTGACTTTAAACTGAAGATTATAATTTCATCGCCTAAAGGAGTGCAGAAGTAAATATTATCACCAATTCCATTCACAAGAGAAAAATTATTCCATTCTAATTTATATAAATATGTAGAAAGGGAGTTTGCGTATTTGATTGAGAATTTATTTTGTTGCTCTAAGTCTAAAGAAAATTTATAAATTGTGAGAATGTTTTTGGTGTTTTGCTTTTTTTGAAGATAACTAATTAAAAAAATCGATGAATTCGATATATATATACTAGTGAAAATGAACTTTTCCTTGTCCTGGCTTAAACTATAGAATTTATTTTGTGTAATTCTGAAATCAGAGTGAACTAAATAAGAGAAAATTCCATTAAATGTAAGTATAGCAAGCGTTGAATCCGTTTGGCAAACATCCAATATTTCACCTATTTGGATAATATTTTTTAACTTAACGGTGTCTATATGATTTAAACTATCAATAAAATACAGATCGCAAGTTTTTTTTCCTTGCACTATGACCCCAATTCCATTCCTTGACTTAAATGCAAATAGTTTATTATTTTGTTTATTAAGATTAAAGTAATTTGTTATTTTGGCAATTGTTAAAGGAGGTGTTTGGGCAGTCAATGTGTTTTGTACAATTTGCTGCGATGCAATTAGCAATAAAGAACCTATTAGGTTCTTTATTGCGGACGACTTAAACATGGTATATTATGACGGAATTAAGTTTATTGTATAAATTAATACCCCATCATTGTCAGTTGACCATACTACTGAATAAGTATAAATTATTGTCGGGTCATTTGGATCTGCAAAAGATTGTGTCGTACTTCCATTGGTATGGTTATTTCCAATCTCATTATCAATATAAGTAATACAACTGTTAATATGGCCAGAAGTGAGCACTTCGTCTGTTGAGGCTCCACTTGGCGGGACCACTGCTCTTGGACAGCCATTTAACCCATTTCCTGAGCAATCAATTGTGTTGCACGACCCATGTACAGTTTTGTCGCCGTTAGTTACCCAGCAATCATTTATAGTTTTATCAGCAGTGGCGCAACCTATGCCACACTTTCTAGTCCTAGAATAGCCAACAACAGGCAGTGCAAAGCTGGTAGTAAAACTAGCAGCAATAATAGAGAGAACAATGATTTTTTTCATATTTTTATTATTTATAAATGCAAATCAAATCAAATCAAATCAAATCAAAAAACCAAATTTAAATCAAAACACATGAAGTAGGATCTAAAAAAAATTACATTCCCATGACAAATCCAAGTCAAGCCATTTGGCTCAGGTAATAATAATTAGAGAAAAAACACTAAATAGATTTTTAGTTCAGTTTAAAGTTGGTTTTTTTTTATAAAGTTTAAGGTAAATAAATTATTTGCGAATATGGTATTTGTAAATCAAGGATTTATCCAAATACTATGTATAGTCAATATTTCGGGGATTAATATAATATAAGCATTGCAAAATAAAATAGAACCAAATTTGAACTTTATCTAACTATGAGCTTAAAGCGTATTTTTGAAGCAATACTTACCTTACTTGGAATAATCGGATTGATTTATACTGCCATATTGTTTGTAAATGCATCCAACGGAACATTGAATATAAAGCCACTAGTAACATAAGGCATTCTGGGCTTGGTTTTTTTCTAACAGGCATAGGTCTAGTAAGAACCACAAAAGACGAGTAAATACCACCCAATTTTTAAACTATTGTCTGTTTTAGGAAGTTGCGACACATGCTTACAATCTACCTTTAACACAATGCATGGAATTTAAGGGTATAAATGGATTTTTAGCACATACAAATCGTTTTAGGCAGGCATTAGCTCAGGTAGGGGCGCATATTTGTCCAGACAAGGATGTTGTTCCTCAATTGGCTTCAGAACGATTTTATCAAATGCAATACATAACAAACCCAATTATTAAAGCCATTTATTTTCAGCAAGAGTTAATTAGAATTCATCCATTTGTTGACGGAAATGGTCGAGTTACGCGAGTTGCAAAAAACTGGTTGTTAATGTTTGATTTATATCACCTATTTTTATTAAAGATGCCCCACAGGAAAAAGAATACATTCCAACGCTTTCAAAAAGCTTTAGAGAGCTTGCTAATTCACCTAAAAAATGGACGGGTTTTCATGTTCCAAAGACATCCGCCGCGGTAGCTTGTGGTTAAAGTCCCGCGCTAAGTGCAGTCCAAAACCGTTAAACCTACAAGATCTTCCATCCCACACCCCTTCCCATTCAAAAAAACAAATCTGTGATAATTACAATAATTTTCGGGAATTATATAAGTATTGCAAAATGAAACAGAACCAAATTTGAAACTTTATTTAACTATGAGCTTAAAGCGTATTTTTGGAGCAATACTTACCTTACTTGGAATCATCGGATTGATCTATGCGGCCATATTGTTTGTAAATGCATCCAACGGAACAATGAATATAAAGCCACTAGTAACCTACGGTATTCTGGGCTTGGTTTTTTTTCTAACGGGCATAGGTCTAGTAAGAACCACAAAAGACGAGTAAGTACCACCCTATTTTTAAACTTTTGTCTGTTTTAGGAAGTTGCAACACATGCTCACAATCTACCTTGAACACAATGTAGGGAATTTAAGGGTATCTATGGATTTTTAGCACATACAAAACTTGTTTTTTTTGGATAAATCCAATTTAAAAGGTACTATTGACTAAGTATAGAATTAAAAATCCACTACAAAAAAGAGATAAATATGAAAATACTATTTATTATTATTGCAATACTGATATTCGTATGGATAGCATACGGTTATTTTTCATCTCGCGTGAAAGAGCCAAAGTTCACTGTGATTGAAAAGAAAGACGGCTATGAGATTCGGCAATATGCATCCTACATCGAAGCCCGGGTTAGGGTTACTGGAGAATACCGTGAATCGATGTCTTCGGGATTCCGCATTTTGGCAGGATATATTTTTGGTGGCAACACAAAAAAGCAATCCATTGCAATGACTGCACCCGTTTCCGAACAAAAATCTGAATCCATTGCTATGACTGCACCAGTGTCTGAAACAGCAATGGATAACAATTCTCGCACCGTGTCATTTGTTATGCCTGAACAATATACCTTGGCAACATTGCCCACTCCCAATGACCAAAGAATTGAACTTGTAGAAGTGGCAGAGCACCAAAGCGCCGTGCTGCGCTACTCGGGTTACAACAACGCCGAAAAAGTGGCAGGTATGAAGGCAAACCTACTTGGGTACTTAAAGAGAGACGGAACAGCTTTTACAGGTGAACCTCGCGGTGCGGGCTATAATCCGCCTTGGACACCACCTTTTATGATGCGCAATGAAATTTTGGTGGATTTGGCTAAGTAAATTCCAAAACTTTTTTTTTGTAAAAATCGCAAAAAACTGGACCTGCCTGTGCTCTTGAGAGGTGAAATAATCTCGATAAAACGGGTATTTTACTTCCATTGCTCCATCGAACACAAAAAAGATCATTTGTTCGGCTATACCCTACCTAAGCCAAGCTTGTGAAATACTGGCTCACCTTAATTCTATCGAAGGTTATAAATGAAAAAAGAAGTGTTTCCAAACTATCTTTTTATCCAAAAACACAAAATGGGTTCTATACATACCATGCGGCGCTTCAACGAAATTGCCGAAGTAGATAACTACTCTATATTCAATGAATCAAGTTTCTATCTAATGGTAAATAATTGCTTATTTTTGGCGTGAAATGCTGGTTTTATTGCGCATTGCCACGAGTCAAAATCCCATTGGGCTTTGCCAAAACATTAGCTACAGGAATATACTAACAATTACAATATGATAAAAGTGTTAATTACAGGGGCAACAGGAAATGTTGGAATAGAAGTACTGTTTGCTTTAAAAAAAGCCAATTATCCATTGAAAGTTAATGCGGGTGTTAGAGACACGGATTTTGGCAATGAGAAATTGGCAAATTTAAACGTCGACATTATCAAATTTGACTTCACCAATAGTGATACTTATTTGCCCGCATTACAAGACATAGACCTGCTCTTCTTGCTTCGCCCACCCCAAATTTCTGACGTTACCAAATATTTTAAACCCCTCATTGACATGGCAAAACAAGCAGCGGTAAAACATATAGTTTTTTTATCGGTACAAGGTGTGGAGAAGAGTAAAATTATACCCCACCATAAAATTGAAAAACTAATTGTAGAAAGTAAAATACCTTATACCTTTTTACGACCAGCCTATTTTATGCAAAACTTTACGACAACTTTACGCAACGATATAGTGAAGAATCATAGAATATATTTGCCGGCAGGGGAAGCAAAATTTACCGTAATAGATGTAAAAGACATTGGCACCGTATCTGCAAAGGTTTTAAGTGAACCGCACAACCATTTGCACAAATGCTACGAATTAACCAATAACGAAATTTTGACATTTACAGAAATGGCAGAAATAATGAGCAAAGGTATTGGAAAAAAAATAAATTTCATTTCACCAAATTTACTGCAATTCTTTTTGACCAAACGAAAAGAAAAAATGCCAATCCCGTTAATTTTGGTAATGATAATGTTGCATTACTTTCCTAGATTTGGCAAAACACCAAATACAACAGACTGTGTAAAGCATATTACAGGCATGGAACCAATGTCTTTTGACAACTTCGTTCTAACAAATAAAAATCAACTCGTATGACTCGTAAAGCGGATATTAAATAGCCTTAAATGCGGTATTCTATATTTTATTTATAGGTCTCCAACCTAATTTAAGAAAATTTCCTATGTTACCCAGTTAAACCTTTGCAGTGAAGTAACAATAATTTTACTGGTTTAATAGTTTGTGGCAACTGCAACAAACAACATAACAGCAAGAAAACCAATAAAATACAAATTTCGAATATGGAAAATAACCCAATGCATAAAACAAGTTTACAAAGTCCTACCCCATTTTCACAAACTTATTTCCACGGCACAAAGGAAAATTTAAATATTAGAGATTTTATAGAAGTTGGGTTTAATTCAAACTTTGTGCAAAAAAAGAATCAAAATACATATTCCTGACATCAACATTAGACGCCGCCATGTGGGGAGCCGAAATTGCTTTAGGGCAAGAATGGGAATGAATTTATTGGGTATAACCTGCAGGAGCAAGGCATTCATCAAATGATGAATAAATATTCAAGATTGGAATCCAAGCGCTTGCTCTTGCTCTTAAAATGGCGCAGAATATTTGGATGAAATAAAGAGATGCAGCAGACATTAATTTGCCTAAAAGTAACCCACTATACAAATGTTACTAAGTTTGAAATAATATGTAAACAATGTAATAATTTTTGTATATTTTGTAATAACATTCGGTCTATTCACCCCCACTTTTGTAGTGTAACAATTCCGTTACGAAATAATTTAAAAACACGATGAATACTGCAGAGTTCAAAGGCAAATGGGACGAACAAAAAGGAAAGCTTAAACAAAAGTTTGCCACCTTAACAAACAATGATTTGATGTATTTGCATGGCAAGAAGGATGAAATGCTAGGAAATTTCCAAATCAAACTGTGCAAATCCAAAGCAGATTTTGAAAAAATAATTTCAGCATTGTAATAGAACGATTTCCAAAATAAAATTCCTTAAAAATTGAAGTTTTTATACTAAGCACCGTTAAAGTGTGAATTATATAATATATTCTACAATTGTGTAAAGTATATCTGTTTTGCTTTCATCACCTTTGCTTTGAAACAATTCAGCCGACAACTAAATTCGATAGAAAATGAGAACAACAAAATTGCAAACGGCGTTATCTAAAGTCATACTTGCATTAACAATTATAGGCTTTACGGCTTGCAATAGCAAAGGATCCGAAGATAAAAGTGCGGCAGATAGTCTAATGAAAATGGAAAAAGTAGCTTTAAAATCGCCTGCCGACGATTTTAAGGCTACGATGCGCCAATTGTGGGAAGAACA
>JBBQBB010000075.1:0-13717 GCA_038317095.1 Bacteroidia bacterium
GTGGGGGCAAACGGATGCGCGCCAGCGGGGGCGACCGGCAGGAAGCCAACGCTGGCACTGCAGCAGTAGCCGCCACACAAGGGCCTATAGCGGATGGCCGGATGAGGCAAACCATAAATACCACACCACAACCCATAACCCATTACCCATTACCCATTACCCGAAACTTTTTGCCTTTTTATGTTTCATTTTTTTGTCCTGTTTTTTAGTTTACAATGTGTAAACCTATTTCAGGACAAGACACTGTTAGAATTTGGAAAAAGTTATTACACTTCTAACTTCTTTAAAGGCGAATTGGATGAAGTAAAAGTTTTTAATAAAGCAATGTCGAAATCCGAAATAAACACACAACTTGCTGCAATTGGAACCTCTGCAATCACAGCAAACCTTAACGGATATTGGCAATTTAACGAAAGTACCTCTACAGGTCATTGGAATTTATATACCCATCTTTATGATTCTTTTTTTAGAAATGTACCGAATGGTATTATAAAAACCAACCCTCGACATAATTCACTTTCCATTTATCCCAATCCAAACAATGGGCAATTTATTGTGCAATTCGCCACCAAAAATCAAAACAATATGCTTGTACAAATTTTAGATTTAAGCGGAAAAATTGTTTATTCTGGCAAATCGAATATACAAAATGGTACCATGTCATTAAATTTATTTGGTTTAAAATGCGGTATTTATTTTCTCAAAACTGAATGGCAAACCCTTAAATTGGTCATTGAATAAATAGGAATTTTCAAAAGATTTCAGCGGTCATCTTCAGTATTCGGTTTCCAAATCAAAAGGAAAATTTACCGAATTGGATGTGATATTTCGATTTTGATATTTTGCATTTTAAAATTAATATAGCCTTTGAATTCTTACTTTGAAACGGGATTTATGACGAGAGGAATACCCGTAAAATTTGCAAACCTATTGGTGCTTTCTCTACCGAAAACCAAAATAATCTTGAAAAGATTGGGGCAGACTATGTTAAGGATAGATTAATTGCGTAGGTTTGTAGTTCCTAATGAAAGCACGCTTCTGGTTGAAAAAGAGCCTAATTATCAGGCCCTTAGACGTTAGTCATCCCCGTATTAAGGAGTATCTAGAGTCCGTAAATGGCAGATATCCGGGTTGGACAGAGTTAATTATTACCAACAAAGGCAACGATTCTTTGTCTTTTTGCCTAGATGAAACAAATTTGCATTCTCTGACCCTTGGCTTAAAATTTAAAAGATTAACGGATATGCTAGATCTTTACCATCCAGGTTGGGGTCGCCTTGCTTTTACAAAGAAACAATTTCGCCCGGGCACTATAGATTCAATAGAGGTAGGAATGCTTATTAGACCTAGCATTAGCGGCACGCACCAGTATACTTTTGTAGACAATATTGAGGTAGATGCCGAAGGCAACAAATCCATTCATTGCGCCCAAGAAGGTGATAAAATTATTTATACCAAAGACAATTGGGACAAATACAGAATGACGATTTTGATGGATACCCTAGATCGCGCTGATTTTGAATCTGTAAAATGGCCCGAAAAAGCCGAAAAGAAAACCAGCAGGGCTAAAAAGGTGGTAGCACCTGTGGTTGAGGTTGTGACTGACGAAGCTGTGGAACCTGTCATTGACGAAACAGCTCCCTAAGCACTTAATTTAACTTTATTGATTCGGGCTTTGAATATCCCGAAAATCTATAGAAATACAACTTCCGTCGCAAAACGGTTGGTTTTTTGATGCACCGCATCGGCACAATTTCATTCTGTTTCTTGTTTCGTAAATTGTCCTCTACCATGAAACCAATTCTACACTACCCCGCAAAAAGATCGGTCCACCAACACTTCTGCCTGGGTCTTCCGCCAAGGTAATGGACGGTTCGTATTCAGGTTCAATGTCTAATCCGATTGTCTTGTCCCTTGCTACCAATCGGTCCGAAGGGCAATCGCAGGTCCCCTTAATAGCCAATGCCTTAAACCCAAATTCCGCGTCCGCCTTGACGGAACAATCAGAGCAGGGGCTCGCACAAGTTTTTTGCCTGCAACAATAGCCTCACTATTTCTAAGAAGAAAAGTGCGCCATTGCTGCTATGAAAGTAATTTTAGACCATAATAGATTTCTATCGCGGATTTTGGGTTAAAATAAAGAAAGATTGTTTTATTTATGGACATGTGATTTTTGCAATTCTACATCTGCAAGATGTAACAGGTTGCCGCAGATAGAGCATTAGGTTTGCTCCCCTAAAAAGTAAATCATTCAAGTATGAAAATAACAAAAATTGTGTGTGGCATTTTGGCCATAAGTGTTCTTAATATGGGCTGTAAAAGCTGGAGTCGAACCCAAAAAGGCGCCGCAGTGGGAACTGCAGGTGGAGGCGTTATTGGTGCGGTGGTAGGCCGCGCAGCTGGAAATACTGCCCTTGGTGCCATTATTGGTGCTGCGGTGGGTGGCGTTACCGGCGCAATTATTGGAAAAAAAATGGACAAACAGGCGGAAGAAATTAAAAAAACGGTTCCCGGCGCAAAAGTTTACCGAGTGGGTGAAGGTATTATCGTAGAGTTTAACGATAAAATTTTATTTGGTTTTGACAAATCGGATTTAAATGAAAGTGCCGGACCCAATTTGAACAAATTGGTGCTGGTTTTGAACAACAATCCTGACACAGATATTGAAATACAGGGGCATACAGACAATGTTGGCACTGACGAGTACAATATGGCACTTTCGAAACGCAGAGCTACCTCTGCAGCAAATCATTTAAAGCAAAACGGAATTTCATCTCGCAGAACGAGTATCAAAGGTTTTGGGGAATCTGCACCAAACTACACCAATGAGACAGACGAAGGCAGGTCCCAAAACCGCAGGGTAGAATTTCTAATCACAGCGAATGCAAAAATGCGCGCAGAAGCCAAAAAAGAAGCTGGAAAATAATATTAAACAAAAAAATAATTAATAGTTATTATGAAAATACAATACACATTGTCCTTTATTTTTTTATCGCATTTCCCACTTGCGTTTGGTCAAACCACAGATAAAATTCCCGCTGAAATGGGTAAAAATTCATTCGGATTGTACGGCGGAGTAAACTTCCAAAATATTAATGGTTCTGATGCGGGTGGAAATAAGCTTTCCAACAAATTGGTAACCCGTTTTAACGTGGGCATTAACGAAGAAATTGCCGTT
The DNA here is from genome assembly GCA_038317095.1 of Bacteroidia bacterium. Classification (GTDB taxonomy): domain Bacteria; phylum Bacteroidota; class Bacteroidia; order NS11-12g; family UBA955; genus JAGXTF01. The sequence continues at coordinate 3,179 of JBBQBB010000075.1, forward strand.
GCGCCTGAATTTTATCTTCAATTGGGTTTGCAATATACCGGCAAAGGAACAAAGGGGCCAGTCGTTTATACAGATGGTAGCGGTGCACATAATATCACGCGAGAAATTAAATTGAATTATGCCGAATTGCCGATTAACCTTTTATTTAAACCCTTGTTAGGTGCAGGTCATTTAATGATTGGTTTTGGACCCTATTTTAGCTATTGTTTTGGTGGGAAAGCCCTTTTCTCTGGAAATGATGCCCCCGCTGATGCCAACATTCAATTTGTAAAAACAGCACCTTCTTCAGATGCAAATAACTTGGTCTATTTTAAAAGAATGGACGTAGGCGCAAATGCATTTTTTGGGTATCAATTTCATAGCGGATTCAATGTGGTTTTTAACTCACAACTGGGTTTGGTAAATATCAATTCAACAACAGCAAGTAAACTTGCCAATAAAAATACAGGATTTGGATTGGCAGTGGGATATAGGTTTTAAAAATGTACCTATTTTTCATAAACAGTATTTATCGCGACTATCCGTAAATACTACAATTTATGTCCAATATTATATCCTAAAAATAACGCTGCTTTTATCCTATTTTGTAAACTAATATTTCAATTCATTTTATTGTTTATTGGTTTTTAAATGGATTGATGATTTCAAAATATAGAAAAAGGACTTATAAAACCATTTATAAGTCCTTTTTTATTGCCTGATGCAGATGATTTTCGAAACATAGTCGTCGATTTATAAGGTGGAATACAAGGTCCGAAATCAGTGATTTTCACAAGATTCAACTCACTAAATGTAAGCCAAACTTTTCAAAGTATAGGGATGTTTGCAGCCTCATAAAAACTATAAAAAACATGAAAATACAAAACATTACATTTGCTTTTTTAACATTGGCAATGGTCGCAGCAATTTCTACAGTAGGCTGCAAGAAAACGAGTGCTTCGGCAGAAACTACGAATTACCAAATATTTATGACAGATGCTCCAGGTGAGTATCAGGAAGTAAATGTAAATATTGTAGGTGCCGAAGTTCATTCTAACGAAGCTGGATGGGTGGCTTTAACCGTAAAAGCTGGGGTATACAACCTTCTTAAGTTGTCAAACGGTATTGATTCATTAATTGCCAGCGGACAAGTAGCTGTTGGTACAGTTTCTGAGATTCGTTTAATTCTAGGTACAACAAATAATTCTGTTAAAATAGAGAATGTTATTTACCCTTTGGCTACGCCAAGTGCTGACCAATCTGGCTTGAAACTTAAGGTACATTCTGAGTTGATCAAAGGAATTACTTACAGCCTTATGCTGGATTTTGACGCTGGCAAATCCATCGTAAAAACGGGTTCAAATACATACAAATTAAAGCCTGTTGTTAGAGTGATTACAACGCCACTAAGCGGCGCCATCAGCGGAACTGCATTGCCTATAATTTCGCAGCCAGCTGTAATTGCCATTAACGGAAGCGATACTTTTGGAACGTATGCCAATGCTCTTTCGGGTGCATTTTTACTTCAAGGATTGGCCGCGGGCAGTTACAAAGTAATGGTCCTTCCGAAATTCCCTTTTCGTGACACTGCGTTTTCGAACATAACTGTAAATGTTGGCGCTATCACTGCTATGGGTACATTGACAATTAAATAAACCAGAAATTCATAATAACAAAGACCGCATTGTTGCAAAGCAATGTGGTCTTTTTATTTAAGCGGAATCTACTGTGGAAGATAAAGGGTATGTACCCGTGAAAAATGCAACATATTTCTGGGGTTATGCAATATTACTAACCCATAAAATACACACCTTTGTGGAAAGATATACCTGCAATAAATTAAAATAAAATGAAAAAAATATTTGTTACAATCGGCTTGTTTTGTGGAATGACTGTATGCAATTTACAGGCTCAAAACGACAACAAAAGCACCTCTGATGTCCCGTTGGCAAAAGCGGAATTGGGACTGCGACTTATGCCTACTTTCTCTTCTTTTAACATGCAATCCTCATCTGGAGGCACTGTAAAAGGCGAAGTAACCCTTGGATATGGAATTGGGGGATTGCTTTGTGTGAATATTAACAAACATGTCGGTATTCAGCTTGAGGCTATTTACAATTCACTATCACAAAAATACAAGGACCAGCAGATAGACCGCGAAATTAAAGTGAAGTATTTAAACATTCCACTCTTGGTAACGTTTAGTACAAACAAAACAAAACCTGTAAATTTTACGGCTGTGATGGGTCCACAAATGGGATACAACATCGGAGCTAGTAGTAGCTCTTCTAGTGGTTCTGGCACGGATACACTTAAAACAGTTTTTGCTACCAAAAGTAGCGACTTCGGCTTTGCCTATGGCGCTGGTGTAGGATTTATTATCAATTCCGCCCGCACCCTTCGGTTCGACCTAGGCTTCCGAGGCGTATATGGTTTGGTAAACATAAGCAAAGGAAGTTCGGCCAATACCGGCAATTCATCCTACAATATAGAAAAAGCCAATGTGAGAACAACAAGTGCCTATATCGGCATTGCCTTGTTGTTTTAATAAAATTATAAATTTTATTAAAGCGAGACTGTCATTAAAAAGGACAGTCTTTTTTTTGGATCCTTTTTTGTATCGCATAAGCTTTTGAATAGAAAAATGCACAGATCTGTATGGTTAAATAGGAATTACCTGCGGTGTCAAGTCTTTTTGAAATAGATGCGATATTGATTTATGATTTGCAGGGCAGAAAAATCATGCACATTGAAGGCACAAATAATACCGGAAAACAGTTTGAAATAAGTTTGAAAGATCAACCAAAAGGTATTTATTATGTAGCTGTGCAATCAAATGGAACGAGCTATTCAAGCAAAATAGTATTGCGCTGAATAAATGATTTTTAAATGCGAACTCTATTCATATTTTTTGCATATTTTTTTTGTTCTTGTACCAACAATGTAAAGAAAACCAAAGTTCGATTAACGCCAACTAAATATACTACAATTTATATCCAACCGTTTATAGGATTCCCTGCAACTGCGATAACGCTTCTCAGCAAAGAACCCAAAGCTTTTTACAAAGTAAATGTGGTCTTTCTTAAACCCATGAAAATCATGGAATCAGCTCGCCTGGGAACTTCCATGCGTTTCAGTGCGGATAAAATCCTTCAACTATTAAAGCAAAAAAGCATTCATTCAAGCGATAAAATATTAGGACTTACATCTTACGATATTTATACACCTAAGAAAGTGAATGGAACCATGAATCCATATTGGGGTATATTTGGGCTAGGTCAACATCCCGGAATATCCTGTGTAGTTTCTGACAATAGACTTGTGGAATTTGGAGGTAAAACCATTGAATTTGTCACGAATGTCACTTTGCACGAAATAGGCCATACCCCAGGTCTTGACCATTGTGATAAGGATGCAAGATGCCTCATGAATGATGCGAAAGGGAAAGGTGCTACGTTGTTTAATGAAGGAAAATGGATATGTCCAAATTGTGTGCGCTTGCTGCATAAAAGTAACAGTTATTTTCCACTAAAAAAGTAGTTCATCTCACCATTTCAATCCCCACAACTGGATGAATCTCCCACGCAGTAGCCCTTCCGTTGGATTTACGGCCTGGATGGGTGTTTTGCGAAATGTCTGGATGCTCTGTATCAAACATCATCCAACCGCTGATATTTACGGTTTTATGCAGATATTTTTTGATTAACGCGTCGGTGCTCCAGTCTATTCCTTTTTCTGCCATAATTCTTCGAATTCTTGGCGTTATTTCTGCAACCATATAACGACTAAGACCGCATTCGTTTTCATTGAGAACAAGTTCAATATGGGTATCGGTATTCTCAGCACCTTTCTGACTGCAATTGCATGTCTCAGGCGATTGGGATTTTATTTTACAGATATATGCAGTAATGCGCGCAGCATATTTATTATTCCAACGTTTTTTATCATTTCCGGGGGCTAAAATGGCCGCAAGATTGATGGAATTATTATAATCAGAAATCATTGGGAAAATCATTCTGTTTTTAAAGCGATTCAATTTTTTAGAAGATGCTTTTCTAGCAGAACCTTCGATGTCGCAATCTTTAACTTTTTTGCCAATAGAATTTCCATTTTTTTCAATCAAGTCCGGACCATTCTCAGTTTCGCTAGTAATTGTGGTATCCGCAATTTGGCTTCCCGGATCTATGGGTTGCGCCCTTTCATTGCCCATGCAGGCAGTAAATAGAAGGCAAACAATTAACCTAAAAGTAATTTTCATTAATATGTGGTCCGGTTTTGATTCTTAGAATTTTGAAATTCCTCACCCCTTCCCCTCTCTCATTTTCATCTCCCCCAGCCATTCCATAAACTTTACATCCCTTAATTTTATTGCAATTTTATAGGCGGTAGAATGCACATCAGGGATATAAAAATGTTGCAACCTTTTGCGCTTTATTTGCATGGGTAACCGACTGTGGTAAAGGCCCCAAAGCATGGAAATACGCTGTATTTTTTCGAGATTTGTGTAAAAAAACTTCACCAAACTGCCAAAATCGGGTTCTTCCTTATTGTGCGGCAGCCAGTGCCCCATGATAGCCCTGCTGTAAAAACGTTTGGAAAAATCCACATCAGGGGGTAGGTATTTGTAATCTTCTTCAATTTTGTCATTGGGATATTGATCCAAATCGCGCCTTAATTCCTTTACGGGTGAAAACATGCCCGGGAAGGTTTCGTCCAGTACAGTTGGCAATCTTTTACTGCCCTCATAAGAATATTCGGCAATAATCTTTTTATCCTGCGCATTCGCATATTCAAAATCCGCAATCAACAAATCCAAATGAATTAGGTAATTTGGGTTTTCATCCAATTTCCATGCAATCATTTCCGCCCTGCGGTGGCGAAATTCATCGTCGTTGTAAAAGGCATTCACCCAGCGCAGAATGGTTTTACTTTTCACAGGATGACGTAGGATTCGCGTTAGCACTTGTTTCGATTTGTCTTCGGCCAAAAGCAGCACCAATTGTTGGCTCTCATCCAAAGACTGCTCTATGAGCAAGTGATTGGCCAAGTCTTTAATACAATCAAACTGCCTTGGGGTCACCGGTAAAGTTTCTGCGGTTAGCAGGCGCACACACAAATCACAAAGGGCTTTGTGCGCTGCCGCACCCATAACCTTTCTTCCTTTCCAAGCTTCCCGTGGCTGACTACTGCCATAGCTCGGCACTTTTTCCTTCATTGGTGCTACCCCGTTCCAATACTGCTTTATCAATGTAAGCAAACCAAATCGATTGATGCGCAAATCCTTGTCCCAAATATTTACGGTCAACCGCACCAAAGCTTCTAATACCTTTACATTGTAAGGCATATAGGGCAACAAATCGCGGTGGCGCAGGTAACTCTGGTAATTTGTGATCAAATCATCAGGCACAGCGGTCTTCTTCCACATAGTGGCATATCGGAGTTCATGGGGTGTGGGCATTTGGTAAGATTTTTAACAAAATAGGAGGTGTAATATACGGCAATTAAATTAAATTTAATCGACAAAAAAACAAATTGCATTAACAAGCCAAGTTTGCTTCAGGTTAAGCCACGGCAGATATTTTCTTTGTTCCTTTTGGCATTCCGCCGCGGCGGACCAAAAGGTACCCAAAAGCTCGGCCCTTCAGATAAAAAAATTGCAAACTTGCAATTGGATTTACCCAAGCCACTAAGATTTTTACGAATGGGATTTAGCATGAAAAAGCAAACTTAATGGTAAAAACTAGCAACGGCTTAGACCACACCTTGAATTCCTGTTTTTTTTAAAACCAACCGTGGCAAAACGATTTTATATTCTTGGTGTAATTCCTCATTGTACCAGTGTACAATATACTCCACCGCGGCGCCACTTATTTGGTAACCCTTGGCCTCATAGGCAACTAGCTTTTTAGTGAAATCTCTGGAAAATAGGAGAATATTTTCTCCCGTACTGGCGTTTAAACCCCGAGCTAACCCATTTTCAAACTGTACTTCTCCATAAACCAAATTGTCTGCGGTTTTTAGTGTATCAATTGTTTTTGCAGTCCTAGAATATTTAAATCCACCGAGCTGAACCTCTTTGTGAGATAATATCAATTCTAAAGTTTCAGGCGAACTGTATTGATTTTCGTCGTTCTCCTTTAATAGTTTGATATCCGTTGAGATGTTGTCGTAAATACAGCGGTTATCATGGATTATAAGACTAGATTTAGCTCTAGTAGTGGCAACGTAGAGCAGCCGAAGATCCTCATCCTTTTTTATTTCATAGTTATCCAGCAAAACGAAAACATTATCAAACTGCTTCCCTTTGGCCTTATGCATGGTAGAAATATATATTGCTGTCTCTTGCGGATTCAATGCATCTTCCATTTTTATGGAATGGATGTATTGTCGCCAGTCTAAAATTGTATATCTGGGACCCAACTTGATTATGAACATCTGAATGACCAGTAAGCAAGAATTCAGGAGTGGATTGTCTTTAAATTCTTCTTCAAATATTTTAAGGCAGTTTTCGAAATTTTCACGACTTATGATACCCCCAGGAATCTTTTTATTCTCGATCAAATGGTCGAAAAACTTGAATTCAACTAAATTATTTAGGTCAAATCCTTCAAAACCAGCGGCAAGTTTAACTTTCAAACCTTTTGATGTTAGGTAATTTGCGGCAATGAGGGCTTGTTCATTGGTCGGTGTCAAGACTGCAGTCGTTCCCGAAAATTGACTCTTTACAACATCATCGCACAAAGGCTGAATAAGATTATTTCCTGTATGATTTACTATTCGAATCGTTCCGTTTTCCTTTTGAAATGCAATTAAAATTGTACCTGCTTTGATCCTGTTATTAATCCTAAAAGCGAACTCATTGTTGAACTCAACAATATTATCCTTACTTCGATAATTGACTAATAAATCATGTCGCTTTGTAGCTGGTTCATCCATGAACCGTTTCATGTATTCCAAGCTGGCTCCCCTGAATTCGAAAATATTTTGATCGTCATCACCGACAGCAATAACTCTTATTTTTTCAGCTTTTTCTCGGATAACCGAAATTAACTCCCATTCAAGCGTGTTTACATCCTGGAATTCATCAAGTAACAACACGCTTTTATTGCTAATTCCGCTTACATCAACTGTCCCGTTTTTTATTGCCGCAATAGCCTCTTCTATAATATTACCAGCTTTTCCCAAATCACCTAACTGTCCCATAATTTCAAAGCAAAACCCATGAAATGTTGAAATTTTTATGAAGCGACCCAGCTCTGGAATAATATTGTTTACCCTTGACCGGAATTCAATGACAGCGGACTTGGAAAACGTAAGCATTAAAAACTGTTCAGGCTTAATGTCTTCCATTGTTAACAGACTGGCTATTTTCCTCACCAGTACTTCAGTCTTCCCAGATCCTGGGCCTGCGGCAATTAGAATTTTGTCTTCATTGTCTCGCACAATATTCAACTGTTCAGCATCCAAACCTTCAAATAGTTTTTGAAATCTTGCCTCGGTCATTGGTCGCGTAATCTCTACTTTCCGACCTGGAAAATAATTGGTAATAAATGATTGATAATCTTTGTTAAAATAGTCATTCACAAACTTTAATGCGCTTGCATAATTATCAATACATTTTTTAGCATAATCCCCTACAATATGGATTTGTTGTACTTTTTGGGCATAAAAATCCTCCATTTTTTTATAGTCAACTTTGTTAAATTGGCTATTATTTTCCTTATTTATTCTTTCAATATTATATCTTTTATAATAGATCATAAAACCTCCTTCTAATTTGATGGATTTAATGTGATTAAGATATAAAAGGGTAGTTTCAATTTCCTTCTGAGAGAAGGACTTTGTGAATAAACCTGCGTTTCCGAAATCTTGCTTTATTCCCATTATTGAGAATTCTACTGGGAATTCGAATTTGTCTTTTCCTGCTTTTTGTTCGTCGTAGTATTTCTCTAAATAGGTTAAGCAATTTATTGCCAATTCATTGCGGTTTTCAAAATTCTGTTGGATTATATCAAGACCAACTTTGTATTTAATTTTATAAATCTGTTTTTCTCTATCTACGCGAGACTTTGAAATATAACTGTGCTTTTCCCACCAATTTAATATATTGAATATATCTGATATTTCAGCGTTTACATCTCCCCTGTCAATAATCTTTTGGTTTAATTCTCTGATGCTAAATTTATTTTTATATTCAAGCAGTATTTTAAGTAATGCTGCCTCTATTCTCAAAGCTTTGGATAATGTGTTCTCAGAATTTTTTGGTGACCGGCTCACATCAATATATGCTGTAAGATCCTTTTGATCGCCAAGAATAGAAATATCTCTGAGCAGTTGAATTGATTCTTCCAACTCTGGCATTGTCAAACCTAGAATATTTGCCAAATAGTCAACCTGGCATTCATCCTCTTTAATCAGGCGCTGAATCACACGGGAGCAAGTCTCTCTTTGTTTTTCGGTTAGGCCAGATGCAGTTGAAATCATTTGAACTGCTTTTTCAACGTTTTTAATCGATAGGCTATCGGCGAAAATCTTGGCGTCGTTTTGGCCACGCTTCAAGAAGCCCCTGTCTTCTAAGGCAGCTAGAGAGGTTGTGACACGGTTTTCCAAATCCCGTATTTCCGTTTCCCATCCGGCAGCTTTTGCAAGTTCCAATGCTGATTGTGATATTTTGTCTCTGAATTTGGTGTTGTCTCTTACAGCCTTCCAAATCTGTCCTATTTCTTTTTGATTTAGTTTTGTGTTTTGCAACAAAGAGAAATGCTTGTTTAAGTCATCCTCGTTAAATAGAATGAAACATTTGGCTTGTATAAGTTCATTACGGCCTGCACGGCCGGCCTCCTGAATATAGTTTTCAAGTGAATCTGAAATGTCGAAATGGATGACAGTTTTTACATTGGGCTTATCTACACCCATTCCAAAGGCTGAGGTTGCCACAATAACATCCACTTCATCCTTCATAAATTCATTTTGATGCTTTACCTTTTTATCCTTTTCCAGTTTGCCATGGAAACAGGTGCAGTTTATACCATTTTTTTGAAGAGTTGCCTCTATACTCAAAACGGTTTTCACTCTCGAACTATATATGATTGCCGGAGTACTTTCAGTTCTAAGCAAACGCATGAGTTCCCCCATCTTGTCATCCGGATCTTCAACCTTTATTACTTCATACCTTATATTTACCCTTCCTGCCTTCGTTACATATTCCTTTAAATCTAGAGACAATTTGTTATTAAAATATTCCTTAATATCTTCAATTACTTGGGGTTTTGCTGTGGCTGTGAAACATGAAATGGGTATTGGTCTTTTACCTTCCTGAAGGTCTTTAATAAAATCGCCGATAAACAGATAATCGACTCGAAAATCCTGCCCCCAGGAAGAAAAACAGTGTGCTTCGTCTATTACAAACCTTGCAATCTTTCTGTTTTTCAATATGCGCAGCATCGTGTTAGAACGGAGTGATTCTGGCGAAACATACAAAATATGCGCACCTCCATTGATCACGCGTTCTATGGCTTCTTCTCTTTCCAGGGTTGATAATAATCCTGAAACAAACACTGCCCTCACGTTGTTGTGTCTAGCTTCCAGCACATCTACCTGATCCTTCATCAATGAAACCAGCGGTGAAATCACAACGGTCAACTCCCTTTTTAGATCGCCCCGCATCAATGCAGGCAATTGAAAGGTCAGCGACTTTCCGCCGCCGGTTGGGAAAATAGTTAGGAAAGACTCATTTTTTAATTCTGCCCTCACGGCTTTCTCTTGCAAGCTTATTTGGCCATCTCCCTCAAAAAATCGAAAATCCGGATGCCCGAAATAATCTTCGAGTGCATTTCTGGGATTGAGTTTGGTCTTGCAAAATTTACACCCTGGATTTTCACATACTGTAAATCTCAAAATTTCCAATACGTTTTCAGTCTCTGGAAAGGTCATGGCAACCCATTTTGCCAACACTGACTCATCCGATGCTCTTATTAGTGCAAGAGCATAAACCAACTCAATTGGTTTTTGAAATACCAATTCTTTAAGGGGCGCATTCGTACAAATTTTACCCTCAAAAGTTTTCTGAATAAGATCAATAACAAATGTCGACAAAGAATTAAATTCATTGTATTCTAAAAATCCATAAAACCGATAATCATTTTGCAACAAGCCAAACAAAATTGATTTCCAATCATCCTCCAAACTTCCAAAATTCTCGACAAAGTCATGCAGCCATTCAATGACAATTTTTGTATCAAGAAAGGGGTTGTTTTCATCCCTGTGCGAAAATGCCTTATAGTCCTTCGAAATGCTGTGGTATGGTTTGTCTGCAAAAAGGATGGGAGACCAAACAAGTGTATCTATTACTTTTATATTGTTGAAAACAGGACCTAGCCTCGCCTCAAGCATAGGAATATCATGCTTCAATATATTTTGCCCGCATATATATTCGGCCTCTTTAATCCAAGGTAAAATTTTCATTACATCAGGACCTCTATACTCTCTATTCCCGAAAATCACACCAATTTCACAGATCTTCTGGGTCTTGGTGTCGGATTCGATATCGAGGAATAGGAT
>JBBQBB010000076.1:0-12226 GCA_038317095.1 Bacteroidia bacterium
TCAGGATTTCTGGAAGTATAGCCGATGTAGATTTTATCGGCAGCAGGAGAATATAAAACATAAACGAAAAACATAAAACAACAAAAAGCCTCTGCTAGCAGAGGCTTTTACTTAGTAGCGGGAACAGGACTCGAACCTGTGACCTTCGGGTTATGAGCCCGACGAGCTACCACTGCTCCATCCCGCGATTTATATTTTCACTGTCGAAGTTGAACCTATGTCCGCCATCGGGCGGATATGAGCCCGACGAGCTACCACTGCTCCATCCCGCGATTTATTTTGATTCAAAAATCTTGCTGGGTCATAAATCCGACAAGTTTACCAGAGGTCCGAATAAATTCGGACTCTGGCTGTTTGTAGCCCGTAGGGGAATCGAACCCCTCTTTGTTCCGTGAAAGGGAACCGTCCTAGCCGATAGACGAACGGGCCAGTTCGTTATTGGGGCTGCAAAGGTACAATTATTTTTTTAATAATCAAATAGTAGATTTATTCAGTGTCATATTTTTTTATTTCGGCATCGCCCCAGAGTTCTTCCAAGCCATAAAATAGACGCTTTTCCTCTGTAAATACATGGATTACCACATTCACATAATCCAACAAAATCCAACCCCCATTTTCGCTTCCCTCTCTGTGCAATGGTTTTTCGCCCGTGGCTTTGCGAATCTCGTTTTCAACACTGTCTGCCAATGCCTCCGTCTGTCTATCAGAGCTACCGTGGCAAATGACAAAAAAATCGGCAAATGCTGATTTAAGTTTTCTCAAATCCATAGTAATGATATCAATTCCTATTTTTTCCTCCATACCATGAACGGCAATGGCTGCTAAAGCTTCTGCTTCTGATCCTTTTGTTTTTGACATTCTACTGTTTAATTTGCTGCAAAGAAACAGCTTTTGGAAGACTTCTATTTTACTGAAATTCGATCTGGTGTCGGAATCTATTACAGCGAACAGTGCAAAAGCACGTCAGCTCTGCTTCTGCAGTGTATCGAATCTTATTATCCAGACAAAGTTACAGCGGTGTATACCTACCATCAAACCGCAGGAAAAGGGCAAGGCGATCATGCTTGGGAAAGTGAACCAGGAAAAAACTTAGCCCTTTCTATTGCATTTCCTGGAGAAGAAAACACAAATTCTGTATTTTGGAACATGGCATTGACTTTAGGTGTTCGCAGTGCAATCTCTCAAATTTTGCACCAACCTACCTTTATCAAATGGCCCAACGATATTTTTGTAAATGGTCTTAAAATTAGTGGTCTATTGCTGGAATCAACAACAAATAAACAGCACAAGAAAATATTTACCGCTGGTATTGGCGTAAATGTAAATCAGTCGACATGGATGGGTAACTTTGTGGCAACTAGCATATACAATGAATCTAAACACCTGAGCAACATTATTGATGTTTTACATGAAATAATAGACCATATCCTATTTTATTATAACGAGTTAAGATTACATAAATATGAAGCTATTAAAACCGAATTTAATGCAAATCTCTTATACCTAAATACAGAAATACAGTTGGATTTGCTGAACGGTGAAACTACTGTTGGCGTATTGCGGTATATTGATGAAGCAGGACGAATTTGTTTGGAAATAAAGGGTGACATTCAGAAATATCACCATGGTGAAGCAAGAATACGCAAATAGAAGTTTATTTATCTAAGATTTTTTGAATTTTATCTATTAATGCCAATTTGTCCAGCCTGTTCTAGGAAACGGCATCGGATTTGGTGCTGAAAATGTAAATTTGCAAAAAAATACATGAAAAGACTTTTATGGATCTCCGGCATTGCACTGATGGCTCAGAATAGCCAAGGGCAGGAAAGAATTTCAACCTATTCAGACTATAAAACAGACAAATGGACAGTGCGTATATATGAGCACGACCCACTAAACGTACGTGAATATACCCTTAACAGCGGTTTGCGTGTAATTACCTCTACGAACAAAGCCAATCCAAGGATTAGTACTATGATTGCTGTAAAAACTGGATCTAAAAATGACCCAAAAACCAATACGGGTCTGGCACATTACCTAGAACATATGTTGTTTAAGGGGACTGATAAGTACGGTAGTTTAGATTGGAGTAAAGAAAAGCCGCTGCTAGACCAAATAGATGCTTTGTATGAAGAATACAACCACACTGCAGATTTGAATAAAAGAAAAATCATTTATCATAATATAGATTCTGTGAGCCAACTGGCTGCAAAATGGGCCATTGCCAATGAATATGATAAAATGTGTCAATCAATAGGAGCTTCTGGTACAAATGCTTTTACAAGTAACGAGCAAACGGTTTATATCAATGATGTTCCATCAAACATGCTTTACAAATGGATTGAATTGGAATCTGAACGCTACAGAAACCCTGTGCTACGTTTGTTTCATACAGAATTAGAGGCAGTATATGAAGAAAAAAACATTAGCCTAGATAGAGACGGTAGCAAAGTATCGGAAAAATTATATGCCACACTTTTTGCCAAGCACAATTATGGACAACAAACAACCATTGGCACAGTTGAACATTTGAAAAACCCTTCTTTAAAAGCCATACGCAACTATTACAACACCTATTATGTTAGTAATAATATGGCCATCGTACTAAGTGGCGATTTTAATTCAGATTCTGCTGTGGCCGCCATTGCAGATAAATTTTCTTGGATGCAACCCAAGTCAGTTCCTGCCTATGATTTTGAACCTGAATATCCACACGCTGCACCACAAAAAATAAAGGTTTTAGGTCCAGATGCGGAATACATTACCATTGGCTTTAGAATGCCTGGCGCCAATACCCGTGAGTCTAGGGCTGCAAAACTGATAGATTTGTTGCTGAACAATGCCAGTGCAGGTTTGATGGATTTGAATTTGGTAAAACAACAAAAGGTGCTTTCTGCCAATAGTGGTGTGGATATAATGAACGATTACAGTGTTTTTATGCTTACGGGCAAACCCAAAGAAGGACAGACGCTGGACAGTGTCAAAAATTTAATGCTGGGTCAGCTTAAATTGGTGCAGGATGGAAAGTTTGATGACAGTTTGTTGCTGGCCATTCTATTAAATGAGGATATAAGCCGCATTTCTGGATTCAAAGACAACGGAACGCGCTGCAATATTTTGATGGAATCTTTTCTAAACGGAACAGGTTACCAAAAAACTTTCAATGAATTGTGGGAGATGAAGAAAATTAAAAAAGAAGAAATTATGGAAATTGCGCGTGAATATTTGGGCAACGACCGAGTAGAAATTTATAAAAGAAAAGGGGAAGATAGCACGATTGAAAAAATAACCAAACCAGAAATTCATGCTGTAGAATTGAACAGAGACAAACAAAGTGAATTTGTAACCCGTTGGCTGGCGGAAACTACCAACCTAATTGCCCCAGTTTATGCAGATTTTGAACATAAAATTACCAAAGACAAAATCAACAACAACTGTGAGGTTTTTTATGTAAAAAACACAGAAAATCGCTTGTTTAATTTGGTGTATCGTTTTGAATATGGGCGCTTTCACAACAAGGCATTGCCAATGGCAATGGAATATTTAAAATACCTTGGCACCAAATCAAATTCTGCCGATGACTTTAGCAAAAAACTATATGCTTTGGGTTGCAAATTTAACGCAATTTCTGGCGACCGAAGAAGTTATTTAACCCTTACCGGTCCGGAAGAAAACTTTAACGAAGCACTTGGTCTAATGGAAGATTTAATGGCCAATACAAAGGCAGATGAGGCTGCATTTACAAACATGATAAACAATACAAAAAAGAAAAGAGCAGATGTAAAATATAGCAACCGCGCTATTGAAAGACAACTGGCACAATATGCTTTATATGGAACGGATAACCCTGCAAAATGGGTTTTAAATACAACAGAACTTAACACATTAAAATCATCAGATTTGTTGACTGTATTAAAAAGCTTGTATAAAAAACAACATCACATTGAATATTTTGGACAACGTGAAATAACTGCGCTGGTAAATCAATTAAAATCTTCCCATAAAATTCCAGAAAAAATGGAGGCAATGGAAACGCCGAAAGATTTTAATCCTCAAATAAACAAAGAAAATGAGGTTTATTTTGTGAATTTTAAACAAGTACAGGCCTCTATTTATTGGTGGAACAAAGGAGAGGTTTATAAGAATTCCGATGCACCCGTTATTGAAGTTTTTAACCAATATTTTGGTGGCGATATGAGCAGTGTTGTTTTTCAGAACATCCGCGAAGCAAAAGCACTCGCCTACAGCACTTATGCGTTTTACAACAAACCTACTTTGGCCGGAAAATCCAATACTACCATCGCTTACATCGGTTGCCAAGCCGATAAGTTTAAAGACGCTTTTGCCGCAATGGCCGATTTGCTAGAGCAGTTGCAAGTGGATGAAAATGTTTTTGTTTTGGCCAAAGAAAGTTTAAAAAACAGAATAGAAACCGAAAGAGTAGAGGATGAAGCACTATTAAACTATTATTTTGGGAATTTGGATTTGGACATTACGTCAGATCCAAGCGCAGAATTGTATAAGAAGTTGCCGAACATATCTTTAAAAGATGTTGAAGCTTTCCACAAAGAGAAAATAGCAAATAAGAAACACGCAATTGCCGTGCTAGCCGACCAAGAATTGGTAAAAACAAAAGACTTACAGAAATATGGAAAAGTGACCATATTAACCTTAGAAGATATATTTGGGTACTAAATTAGATTCTTTCTGGTCTCTGTGCTTATCCATATAGGTGATTTTTTGTTTCACGGAGATTCACAGAGAAAAATGCAGGAGCCACTCAGAGAAGTTATGCCTCTGTGAATCTCTTTCCGACCTCTGTGATTCTCCGTGTAGGTGATTTTTGGTACACAAAGAGAATTGAAAACCTTATGATTGATTCATTATTCCCTTTATATAAAACGCCTTGACACCTATGAAAGTCCGAGAAAATGCTGTTTAGATCCCGGCTATATAAAACCGAATAACACATAAAAAAGCCCGCTTCGCAGCAGGCTTTTTTTATATACTTTACTTCCGCCTAGCGGAGATAATAGGAGTGCGAACAACTATTTCAGTTTGTTCACATATTCCACAATTTGTTCGTAGCTCTGTAATCCTATCACATTGCCTACCACTTGGCCTTTTTTAAAGAAAACCAAAGTAGGATACGCTTCAATATTGTAGCGACCAGAAATGTCCATTTGTGCTTCTGCATCAATTTGTAACACATTTACAACAGTGGCCATATCCGTTTTAACTTTTACCACACTAGGTGCCATGCGTTTGCAAGGACCGCACCAAGTAGTATAAAAATCTACCATGGTAAGTTTGTCGCCTTTTATCAATTTGTCAAACTCGGCAGTGGTAATTGTTCCACCTTCAGCAGCCGTTTCAGTGGATTTGGGAGCATTTAAATCCACAGGTTGCTCATCTGCGGTAACACTTTGTTTGGCATTGGTACAAGCATTTAGAGCATAGGCACTGGTAGCCAAAGCCACGAGTGAACCAATAATAATGTAAACCTTTTTCATCTTTTGCAAATTTACATGAACTAAATGCAATAATTTTGCCATAAATGACCAAAGACATCGACATTTCGGTTGTTATCCCTGTTTACAACGAAGAAATGAACATTGGGAAGTTGCATAGTAGACTAGTTAACACTATGTCTACCATGCAATTGAACTATGAAATTATTTATGTAAATGATGGCAGCAAAGACAATTCTTTGAACATTCTAAAAATGTTGGCAGCGGCAGAGTCGCATACCAAATTTATAGATTTCTCCCGAAATTTTGGACACCAACTTGCCATAACCGCTGGAATAGAACATGCAAATGGTATTTATATAGTGGCTATGGACGGAGATGGGCAAGACCCACCCGAACTGATACCCGAGATGTATTCAAGGGCAAATGAAGGATTTGAGGTTGTTTATGCCAGACGCAGAAAAAGGGAAGGCGAAAGTTTTTTGAAAAAACTAACGGCCAAATTGTTCTATCGGTTGCTACGCAGAATAACAAGCATTGAAATACCCGTAGATACCGGAGATTTTAGAATCATTCACCAAAAAATTCAACGCATACTTAAAAAAATGCCTGAACAACATAAGTATATTCGTGGACAAATAAGTTGGATAGGTTATAATCAAACATACGTAGAATATGATCGAGAAGAACGGATGGGTGGTGAAACCAAATTTACTTACCGCAAAATGATAAGGTTTGCTTTGGATGGAATTAGCAGTTTTAGTGTTTGGCCTTTAAAAGTTGCCACACTCAGTGGATTTTTGGTATCTACAATAGCTTTTATTCTCATTATTTACAGTTTATACGAAAAATTCTTTGGCGTTACACAACCCGGTTGGACGTCCTTACACATATCCGTGCTCTTTATCGGCGGTATCCAACTCATCGGCATAGGGATATTGGGTGAATATTTGGGCAGGGTAAGTGAGAATGTAAAAAATCGACCGCACTATATTATTCGCGAAACCAACTTAGAAAATGTCGAAAATTAGGCCTTCTATATGGTTTTTTGTCTGCTGGTTTGCATTGCAAACTGCACTTGGCCAATGGAATTTTATTGCAAATCCACCAGAGGGCATGCACCAAGGTGCGCAAGCAGATAGAGCCTGCGTAGCATGGAATTACCATCACGAAAGCATGAATTTTCTTGAACCCCGTGTATCCGAAAACAGAAACGCGGAAGGGGTGGCTGGCATGGAGTTTCCAGTGATAAATTATACAGCCGGTGTTTTTTTCAAATTCTTTGGGTTTCAAAATTTATGGTATCGCTTGCTCGTTTTTTTCATTGTTACACTTGGCATTTTTGCAGCATGGGCCATAACGGGATTCTTTATTCAAAAAAATCTCCACCGAATAACATTGGTATTTGGCTGGTATTTATCGCCTATTCTGGTGTTTTATTCCGCCAATTTTATTCCAGACCCTGTGGCAATGTCATTTTGCATGATGGGATGGTATTATTTTTTAAGATTCTATTTTAACATTCATGTAAAAGCATCTTTATCCGCTTACATGGTTTTTGCTACACTAGCTGGACTCATTAAAATTACATTCCTTATTAGCCATTTCGCATTATTTTTTCTATTTATTTTTTACAGGTATAGACCCGCTTTTTTTCCTTTAGGTTTTCCAAAAATAAAACATTTTTTCCTATGGTTCTTGGCTCCTTTTCTGCCAGTTTTGGGCTGGTAT
This sequence comes from Bacteroidia bacterium, assembly GCA_038317095.1. Classification (GTDB taxonomy): domain Bacteria; phylum Bacteroidota; class Bacteroidia; order NS11-12g; family UBA955; genus JAGXTF01. The sequence goes on from JBBQBB010000076.1 coordinate 7,203, forward strand.
TATTATGCAAATTATCTCACCCTAAAAACCAATAATTTGCATTTTTTACAACAAATAAATCCCGCACAAAGTTGGAGTATTTTTAAGGAAAATAGCCGCTATAGTATCAATACATGGCAAGATAGTATTTACGCACCAGGGCATATCTACATAATACTGGGTATATTGCTAATATGTCTATTTTTTAGATGGAAGCAAGCACCTATTCCCGGTTTAATAACGGTAATGCTGTTCATTGGTTTTTTAACGTCTTTTGTGCTTTTTAACAACCAATATCGTTACCACGACTATTACTATATACTTTTATTTCCATCTTTGTTTTTTGGAATGATTTTTTTACAACAAGTATTTTTGGAACAAAAAAATGTTTTGCTAGGGTTTATTCCCATTATGTATTTCATCGGTTTCTTTTATTTACCCATTACGGGTTATTCCCATTCTAAAAATATGCTTGCAGAAAGGCATAGGCAAGGAAGTTATTATTGCCAAGAAGTTTTTACTGGCATTCAACAATATCCAGAATTTCAACAAAAAATAAAATCTCTCATTCCTGAAAAGGCAGAGGTAATTTCTGTTTTCGATCCATCGCCAAATACATCCTTGTATTTTTTGCAAAAAAGGGGAATTCGAATTGCGCAAGATTTTTCTCCAGAACTTGCCAGAGATATTATTAGGCACAGCCGCATTCAGTATATGGTTTTAAATGATAGTTTGCTGTGGGAAAGCAAGTACCAAAAAGTAGTGAATGTAGAAAAAGAGTTATTGTATCGAAAGGGCATTTTGAGCCTTTGGAAATTGAAGTATTAATTGTCTATTTAGAAATTTCTGGGCCCAAATTTACCAATTCCTTTTGGTAATCAAACTGCAAATCTTCGTGCAGATTCGAAATGGCTTTTTGGATTTTCACCAATTGCCCATTCCATAAATTTGCAAGCATGGTGCTGCTATTTATTTTCAATTTTAACGCTTTATATTTACTGCAAAAATAGATTAACAATTCGCATTCTACACGCTTACTGCCGCTGTAGCGTATCTGCTTGTTTGTATATTTAAGTACTTTGCGCAGCGATTTATTGGCTTTGTAATAAGTGCTCGTATTGAGATCCTTAAACTGCATATCCATTTCTTTTTTCATATCCACAATATAGGCAGCTTCATCTTCAGACAAAAACAAAAGAAAACTAAGCAATTCTTTGTTTTCCTTTTTGTATTTCGCCATTCGCAAGCACAATTCCAACCACTGTTGTGGATTTCGCAACTGCAACTCTTTTTTTAGATCATTAAGACTGGCTGGTTTCAAACAATTGTTATTTAATTCGATATTAAAAATGGGGTCAAACCCCAATATGAATGCGTTTAGAATCTAACTTTCGTTATACGTATTTTCTGTTTTGAAAACCCAAAGTTTTTGCCCCAGAAAATTCACAATCATCCCTACAATGGTTGCCCCTATTACAGCTAAAAATTTATGCAATTTTAAGGTGAGAAATGGAGTTTGAATGGCTCTTGCTTTTTGAATAACCACCATTTGAAATTCATTATCCGGGAGTATTCGCAAGAATATTTCGTTGGATGCTACATTGAGAATGCCGCTTACTGCATACAATACTAAATACTTTACAAACCGCCTATTGTCTCTATGGCTGTGCCCCCAAGTCCACGTTTTGTTTACATAATAATTAAGAAAAGTAGCCGATATTACGGAAATGGATTTGGCGAAAATTGTTGGCATGCCTCCCATTTCTGTAAGGCCATAATAAATGCCCATATCTAGCCCAAAACATAAGCCACCCACAATGCCAAATTTGGTTAGTTCGATATACGTGTCTCTTGAAATCAATTTATGTTTGAATTAAAAATCTGCCGTCAAAGGTAGTAAACGCATTTAATTTTAAAGCATAGTTTTTAAGACCATGACCTACTGGAAAATGAAACAAAACCGGAAACTGATATTCTTCCACAGCCTCAAGAACAATTTTTAACACGTTCGCACCAAATGGGATCGCATTGTCGCGCATGTTTAGCATATCCCCAACTATCAGGCCAGCAAGGCCTTTAAAAATTCCAGCCCGCTTTAGTGAAACCACCATGCGGTCAATATGGTAGAGATATTCATCCAAATCTTCTATAAACAAAATTTTCCCTTGGGTGTGAGGCTGCTCTGGCGTGCCCAAAGCTGCATATAGCAAAGACAAATTTCCGCCAATTAGATCTCCACGCATATTTCCATCACGATAAATTTCAACTTCAGGGTTTTCATTCAGGTCATATTTCAATACACCCGTGAACAATGCATTTTCCAGCGATTCTATATTTGCCGTTTGAAATTCGTTTTCCTTGGCAAATTCGTGGGCCATCATCGCGTGCAAAGTCTCCACCCCATAGCGATTGAGCTCCAAATGCAAGGTGGTTATATCGCTAAAACCTACCAATGTTTTGGGTTTATTTTGTTTCCATACGCTTTCAGGAACCAAATGTGTCCACCGCATACTTCCATAGCCACCACGCGCGCAAAACACAGCCTTTACCTCAGGATCCAACCACTCAGTGCAAAAATCTTCTGCCCTTTCAGCATCTGTTCCACTAAATTGATTTAACCGACCATACAAATGTTTACCTTCTTTTAAAACGAGTCCTTTGCTTTGTACCCACTTTTTAAATGGCAGCATTTCTTCTTGCGAAACTGCGCGGGCTGGGGCAATTAATGCAACCACGTTTCCAGGAATCAACAATGGCATTTTCATTCTTCCCACTCCACAATAATTTTCTCAGCATTGGCCAATTTTTCTAGCGATTTTTCAATCAACTCGCGTGCTTCTTGCAATGTTGGCCCCAATTCATCAATACCCACTTTCCCAGAATCTATATTGGCCATTATTTGCTCTAGCCTTTTCTTGGCAGATTCGTAAGTAAATTCTTCTTTCTTTGTCATGATTCTATGCGTGCTTTTTTAGTTCCATCGGTAAATTGTATTTCAATCTCATCGCCAAAATCTAACATTTCTGATTTGGCTATGTGTTTTCCGTTTTTTCTAACCAGCGCAAAACCCCTTTGCAAGGTTCCATCCGGCAATGCCATTTTCAATTTGTCTTCTACCCTATGCAAAAACTGCTTTTCTTGGGTAATTCTCCATTGTGCTGAACGCAATAATTTCGACTGGGTATTTTGTGTTTGCTGCCTAAACAAAGAAACCATTCCCTTTGCCCTAGTGCCAATATTCTGTTGGGCATTTTGCACCAATCCCAAAAAATGCATGTTGTGTTCTGTAAATGCAGCCGCACATTTGGTTGGGGTTTTGGCCGCATTAAAAGCCAACAAATCGGTAATAGAAACATTCCTTTCGTGCCCAATGCCTGTAAACACAGGGTAAGGGCATTGCACCACCCCCAAACCCACACGGTAACTGTCGAATGCAGAAAAATCTGTACTTCCGCCACCCCCGCGCACTATGGCTACTGCATCAAATGCTTCTTGGGTTCTATTAATTTTTTCCAATTGTAAGCCTATTTGCCCAGCCGCTGTATCGCCCTGCACTTGCACCGGAAACTCCATCAAACTGTAATCTATATTGTATTCGTTGTTTTCCAATTCGTGCATAAAATCTCGCCTGCCATCAGAACTTGGTGCAGCTATTAAGGCTATTTTTTGCATAACCATAGGCAGTTTCTTTAAATGGTTGTTGCTCCTATACATGTCATCACGCATCCAAACCAATTTTGGATAATCGGCCATTAAACGCACCAAAACATTCTGCTTTTCTTGCTCTAGTTTTCCAAGGGTATAGGTTTCATCAATGCTTATAATGCTTAAGCGTAATCCATAACGCACGTTGTATTGAATTTCTACTTCAAGTAGCAATTCTAGATTTTGGTCGAACTTTACACCCGTTGCTTTCTCAAATTGTTTGATGATTGAAAAATTGTCACGCCAAATTACGGCTCCCGCATTGGCCACTATATTGTCTCCTTGTTTTTCTAGCAGTGTTAAAAAAGCATATTGTTTCTGGTAGTAAACTTTGATATCCGTTATTTCTGCCAGCACACGATAGGTATATTGGCCATACTCCTTTTCCAATGTGCCTCTAATATCACCAAGAAGTTCTGAAAGTGAAATGTAATCTGTCACCGTTGGGGTTTGGCTGAATAAAACAACGTAGCTTTGGTAATAGGCGTCATATTGCTATTGTAAGTTTCAGAAAATATTTCCAAAATAGGCAACTGGACTTTTCTCTGCTCCGTGACAAGGGTTTTTTGCATGGTTTTGTGCTGTTCCCAGGTCTCACCCGGTTCCGCATTTACTTTCATTTTATAATACCTTCCGGCAGGTAATTCATAAAACTCACCCAACTCTATTCCATCCATTTCGGCTTTCACTTGAATGCCAATAAAAACTTGAAGATCCCCTTGTAGAGGGATGGACTGATAAATATAAGCCATGGAACCTGCGATGGCTCCACCGTGATTCTTAATTTGGGCCAAAAGTATAGAAAGTTCTTCTTTGCTTCTTTGGGTAAGTTTGTTAAAAGTTGTTTTTACAGATTTTCCATAATACAAAGCGCTGGGTCTGCCTATTTCAGTAAGCATTCCTTCCCCGGTTCCGGAGATGACTTTTATATCTGATTCATGGTTTTGTACTGTATCCATTTTTTCAGGAACAGCCAAACTATCCTTTGTGCTGCGGTCCTTTATCACAGATCCGCTGCAGGCCGCAAAACACAATAAAACTATGGGTGTTAATTTTTTTATCATTTATGAGGGCACTAAAATAGGAAGTAAAATGAAATGTATGGTCATGGAAATACATTATTTTGAAGGATGTGTAAACTTGAATGTTGGTTTTTCCTCATCCCTCCGCCGCGGCGTGGCGGAGGCGAGGATTCCAGAAGCCAGTTTCCTACTTCACCACCTCCACTACACCTTTTTTCTCAAAGGCTTTGCCTTGCCAGTTTGTATATACACAGCGGTAAATGTATATGCCTGGCAATATGTCTTCGTTGGTTTCCCAAGCTTCATTTGCTTTGCCTC
>JBBQBB010000077.1:0-12193 GCA_038317095.1 Bacteroidia bacterium
CGTAAGTTCAATCTCAGTCCATCCCCTAAATATGAAACCCGGGTGCGGTATTTCATGAATGATGTGTTGGATAAACCTGTATATATTTATACCAGAATTAATTATAAACCAGATGATGATTTCCGCCAAAAATTCGATAAAAAAGAAAATTTGGGTGCCTATATAATTTGGCAACGCAAATCAAACAATGTTCCTTAATGTTGATTCATTCTTAAATTTAAAAATCCAAGCTAAATAAAACCTCGAGCAACCTAATATGTCTAAAGAAATAAAAATTATTGAAGCCGCATCAGAAAATGGAGCAGGGAAAAGAGGTGCAAGCCTTGGGCCTAAAGCCGTTTTATTGGAAGCTAGAGAACAGAATAGTTCTATTTTTAACCATCGCTTGTGGGAGGAAGTGCCCAACGGGAATCAAAATATTTCCCCAAAATACAATACCCCTCATGCAAGGAACATCGAAAATCTGGTACTTTCCTTGGAAGAAGTTGCAAAAAAGGTAGAAATCACCTTGCGAGACGATTATTTCCCTTTGGTCATAAGCGGAGATCATTCAAACGCAATAGGCACCGTTTCTGGGATAAAAAATTATTTTACCGATGAAAAAATTGGGGTTATATGGGTAGATGCTCATTTAGATCTTCACTCCCCTTATACAACTCCATCGGGCAATATGCACGGCATGTCGCTAAATGCACTTTTAGACAAAGACAATTTGGAATTTAAGCGCAATCAACCTGCGCAATTGACCGAAGATTTGTGGGAGAAAATAAAACGATTGGGTTCTCACGGTATTTGTCCAAAACTTCAGCCCGACCATATTGTTTTCATTGGTACACGCGATTTTGAAAAAGAAGAAATTGCATTGGTAGAAAAATACAGTATGAAAGTTTTCGATCCAGATCATGTGCGGGATATGGGCATAGAATTGGTGATTGAAGACACACTAAAACACCTAGAGCATTGCGATTATTTGTATGTATCCTTCGATGTAGACTCGCAAGACACTACCATTTCCGAAGGCACAGGGACACCCGTAGACGGTGGTTTGCTCTACCCCGAAGCTGAAACTGTTTTTAAAACTTTGTTTCACCACCCCAAAGTAGTTTGCTTCGAAATCTCAGAAATTAATCCCTTGCTGGATACCGAAAATAGAATGGCAAAATCCGTGTTAAAACTGTTGTCAAAGGTGATTTAACTTTTATAGACCTTCTACGTTTAGAATCGTCGAAATAAGATCCTTGGGGTTGGGAATTCGCGAAATGCGAAACCTCGAGAGTCTTAGAAGAGAGAAATAAAATGGGTATGTGTCGTTCAACCGACAATCTATTTGTTTATTTTGCGGCAATTTTGCAGCATGAAAATTAACATATCCTCATTGCTTTTAATGTACTTTGGGCTAGCTTGTTTTAGCCTTCCATCCGATTTTTTTCGCAAAAAGCACTACAATATAGACAAAAATGCACTTGCAATCGGAGGCTATGATCCTGTGGCTTATTTTGCATCTCACAAAGCCGTGAAAGGGAAAAGCTCTATTTCCTATTCTTTTCATGGTGTAAAATATTACTTTTCCAGTTCAGCTAATTTGGCTAAATTCAAATCCAATTCAGAAGGGTATGAGCCCGCTTACGGCGGATGGTGCGCATATGCGATGGGCAACAGCGGAGAAAAAGTAGAAATAGACCCTGAAACATTTAAAATCATCAATGGGAAAACTTATTTGTTTTATAATGCGTATTTTAACAATACCAAAACCAAGTGGGATGAAAATGAAAAGGCCTTGAAAACAAAGGCAGAAATAAATTGGACCAAAATATTAAAACAATGAACATACAAAAAATTGGAATCTTTGCACTGAAGGCAATTGCAGCCATAATAATGTTGCAAACCTTAACCTTTAAATTCAGTGGTGCGCCCGAATCGGTTTATATTTTCACTACCATGGGTATAGAACCCTGGGGCAGATATGGCAGCGGAATTGTTGAAGGATTGGCTTCTATTCTTTTATTTATTCCGCGAACAACTTGGCTGGGAGCCATGCTTGGCTGCGGAGTTATGGCAGGTGCCCTTATTTCCCATCTCACCAAACTTGGGATAGTGGTTATGGGTGACGGAGGTCAACTTTTTGGTCTTGCAATTGTAACTTTTACCTGCTGTGGCATACTTTTATTGCTCAATAGAAAACAAATCCCTATTATTGGAAAATTCTTATGAGATTAATTACATCGATATTTTTCTGCGTGCTCAACATTAGCATTGGTTTGAATTTAAAGGCTCAAGGTTGTAGTGATGCCGGCTTTTGCACTGCAGGTAGCATGCGATCCGGCGACAAAACGAACCCGGAATACAAAAATGACCTCAGGTTGGGTTTTGGCTTTGGTATAGGTGAACAAGGTGTGAAAATTGGTCAAATCTTGACTGAATATAACCGTAAGGTATTCAAAAACGGGCTGTTCCAAGTAAAATTCCCATTCACTTTTACATCAGGTGCGTTGGGAAGTGCAAATGGCATAGGCGATCCTTCTTTGGTATATACACATTCCCTAAATACCAAAAAAGCAACACCCTTAAACCTAAGTGCTGGATTTAAATTTCCACTTGGTAAAACCAACACTGCCTATACCGGTAGCTTAAGTCTTCCGATGCCCTACCAAACGGGATTGGGGACATTAGACTTCATAGCCGGTCTGAGAAGTTCTATAAAAAAGTTTTCTTTTTCTGCAGCAGCCCAGGTAGTTTTGATCCAAGGTAACAAAAACAATTTTTTACCTGAACTCGACAGTATAAATGCAGGTTTATATTTTCCATCGAATATGTTACAACGTGGAAATGACTTGCTGTTGCGAGTAGATAGAAAATTCGAATTCCAAAAATTCAGCATTGAACCAGGAATCCTTGCCATTTATCGCATCTTGGGAGATAAATTAACAAACCAATTGGGCGAAAATAAGATTTACCCCGGCTCTGAAGGATTAACACTGAATATTACCATAAATACAGTTTTTAAGCTAAGCGAACAAAGTAATCTTTTGTTTTCAGTTGGCGCACCTGTAATTGTGAGAGTTTCTAGGGCAGACGGACTAACTCGTGCATTGGCTTTATCCGTAAATTATCTTTACACTTTTGGCAAAGTAAAATAATACAATGGAATTAAAATACCCGCTAAAATCATTGGAAGAAATCGTAGTGCAAATTGTAAAATATTTGGGCAACTTAAATACGGTTCAATATTCCCAAAATATTTCGATACTTTCTGAAAATTCAATAGGCAAACACATCCGACACATTTTAGAAGGCCTAGAATCTTTAGAAAATGGTTACTTAACTGGTATTGTAAATTATGACAACCGCATACGCCAAGAAGTTTATGAACAAGATATCAGCGCGGCACAAAATAGATTTTTAGAAATTTTAGAATCTTTGGAAAATCACGAAGAAAAGGAACTATTTATTGCTGCAGATTATTCTGGAGATGAATCAAAGGTTGCATTGCTAACATCCTCTTACAACCGGGAAATTGCATATAATTTAGAACACGCCATTCATCACCTGGCTATCCTAAAAATTGCGACAAAATTTGCTTTCCCTGAAATTACAATACCGCAAAATTTTGGCATCGCATATTCTACCCTTAAGTTTCAAAATTCAAGAATTTCGAGCAAATAAGGCCAAGTGGTTGTGCAGAAAAAGGAAAACGTTATTTCCAACATAGAATTTCTACCTACTTGGGTACTCTTTATCCCCCAATTTATACTGTTACTTTGGTATGCCATAACCCGCTTGAAAATCACCTATTTCACAACCGCAAATCCAGGCATATATTTAAGTGGCTTATACGACGAATCTAAAAACGAAATTTTAAATTTAATACCAACCCAGCTAGTTCCAAAAACATTATTTTTATTGGGAACGATTCCGGCAAATGCTAAATTCAACGAAATAGAAAAAGCACAATTTATCTACCCTTTGATTTGCAAACCTGATGCCGGTGGACGTGGTGTAGGCGTTGCCAAAATTGAAAACAAAAACTCCCTTATTGACTATTTAAAAGATTGCAATTCGAATTTATTGGTACAAGAATTTATTCATTTGCCAAATGAAGCGGGTATATTTTTCTGTGCTTCTCCTACGGGTAAATTTTTCGAAATCACTTCGCTTACGTTAAAAACATTTTTGACGGTTACTGGCAATGGAACTAGCACAGTAGCGACATTGCTAAAGGAAATACCGCGTGGTGCAAAACAATTGGACAGATTGCGCATTGAAAATCAAGAATTGCTCATTTCTATTCCTAAAATGGGTAAAAATATTTTGATTGAACCTATAGGAAATCATATACGTGGTACTGAGTTTATAGATGGAAAAGAATTCATTAGCGCCAAAATGGTTGCCTCTTTTAAATCGATAGTTTCTCAAATACCTGGCATTTATTATGGTAGATTTGATGTGAAATTTAAGGATATGGAATCTTTAGAAAATGGTATATTTTCTGTTTTGGAATTAAATGGCCTCACATCCGAACCTACGCATATTTACGACCCCCATTATACACTAATAAAAGCTTGGAAATCGGTTTGGTACCATACTGCCAAAATGATGAAAATTGCAGGTGAAAACCAAAAACTCGGAGCAAAACCTGCATCTGTAAAAGAAGTTTGGCATTGTTTGTACCAACATTTTAAATAAAACAATGCACTGGAGCTTGCTTTTTCTTATTACCATAATCATTAGCTATGTAGCATCCCTGCAACCTGCACCATTGAATTTATTGGTTTTTAAAACCAACATTGATTATGGCAAAAAAAATGCACTTTGGGTAGCATTTGGTGGTGTTTTTCCAGAATTTATTTATTGCTTTACCTGTGTTTTACTAATTCAAACCAAATGGTTTACCGACAATGTTTTATGGATGCGATTGGCGGTTCCCATTTTGCTTTTTAGCATGGCGTGGAATACATTTCGTAAAAAAAAAGAAACCGGTAAGGTCAAAACATTCACCCTTCCCTACTTTTGGAAAGGGCTATTCACAGGTGCATCGAACCCCATGCTGCCTATCTTTTGGTTTGGAATGCTAACTTCCATCGCAAGTTATTTCAACATCAATTCATTCACCTTTACTGAAACACTTCTGTGTGCCTTTGGGGCCTCGATTGGAGAATTTGTTTTACTGTTGCACTACATTTCCATTTCAAACAAAATAGCGAAGGTGCTTAATAAAAGTGGCAATCGAATGAATATTTTCCTAGGTTGGACTTTTATTGTAGTGGCTTGCGCAGAGAGTATACACCTGTTATATTTGATTTTTTTTCATGGAAAATAAGTATTGGCATTTGCGAAATCACAAACTGTTCAAATCATTAAACAATGATCAAATTAACAGTTTGTGCATCATAACCGGATTTAAAGAGGCCATCAAGGGGGAATTGATTTTTTTTGAAAGTGAGGACGAACCCAAAATATATTTATTAAAAAAAGGGAGGATAAAAATATCCGATTCGAATGAAAATGGCGATGAAATCATCAAAGACATTATTGTTCAAGGAGAATTGTTTGGAGAAATTGCATTTGAATCGAATAGCAAAGACTCTACAGAATACGCGAAAGTACTTACCCCAAATGTGATAATTTGTAGTTTTTTGGTACGTGACTTTAAAAGAATTATGGCAACGCATCCAGAATTGGCTCTGCATTTTACAACATTTATTGGATTGCGCCTCAAGCGTTTGCAAAACAGATATTCAAATTTGTTTTTCAAAGATGTTCGCATACGGTTAATTGATTTTTTAAAGGAATTAATTCAGGCAGACGGCAAAGAAACTGAGCATGGCACTTTAATTCCCAACTATTTAACCCACCAAGATATCGCAGGCTTAATATGTTCAACCCGCCAAACGGTAAACCAACTTATCCGTGACTTTGAAAAAGAAGGATTGATGAAATATGAGAGGAAAGAAATGCTGTTCTATCCAAAATTTAAAAAGATTAACAATTAATTTTTTCTAATCTACTGGATTCCGAAACTTGTATTACTTCCTATTTCAATACCATCTATGTTTCGTATTTCAACAATTTCGAAACCTAGATGGTCTTGTTTTCAAGTTGAATTACGTTTCCAAATCATCATTTTTAAGTATCATTTTTTCTTTTAAATTATCAAGCGCAAAAAATTCATTCAAATTTAATATTACATCCAATATTAAACCTTTTGAAATACAATTATTTGGCATATCCAAAATATAGCTGTTACAAGATGACCATTCCCATTCTTTAAAATCCTTAGTGAAACCATGTTTAACCGGATTTAAATGGACATACAAAATTGTATTCAACAATTGAGAGTCAGAGGTGATTTGTTTGGCTTTGGAACATTTCATAAATAAAGATCCCATTCGTTTATACACTTTATTAAACGACTTTGTATGGCTGTTAAAAAAGTTCGAAAATGGCTGGTTTATGGTTTTTTGAATCAAATAATACCTTTTCTCAGGATCCGGAATATACCATTTTTTTAAAAAACTGGGCTAGGCTTTAAAAAAATGTACCAATTCTTCTTCAAACATTATTTTTATTACCAAGTGAAAATGATTGTCTAATAAACAGTATGCTTTTATTTCTGCAATTGACCCTAAATACATATTTAATTTACCCAGAAAAAACTGTAATTCATTCCTTCTCGGAACAATGAATCAGGCCCATTTGCATGTTTGTAGACGTGATATGTTGTTTCAGGATTTAGCAAGCAACAAATTAATAAACCTCAAGTAACCTTACCCCAACAACCAATCTAAGGTATCCACCCCGTCTGCATAATCCCAGAGCATGGTTTTTTGAGCTTCACCCGGTTTCAATTTAGAATATTGGGTAGAAATGCTGGTTATGCATTGAATTTTTTCTGCGTTTTTTAACAACCAATTTTTAGCATCTATTCCTTGGGAATAAAAACTGTAATTCAAAACACCCACCGGACTATAAAGTGCGTCCTTTTGTTGTAACAACAAATAGCCTGCATCCAAATGCTTATCTAAATTCATCAGCAAAAGGGCTTTGTGGTAATTGTAATTGTTTGCATATTTGTTGTGATTTATACATTCCATAAAGGTTGGTTCCCAAGTTTCCAGCATTTCGTTCAATGTATATCCTTGTGGCAACAAGAGGTGGGTTACATTTCTGCATCCTAATCCAAAATAATCGAAAACATCATGCCCGATACCCAAAAAATCTTCATGGGTCTCTTTCCCAGTTAGAACCGAAACACTGTTTCTGTTTTTTCGCAGCAAATGCGGAATATTTCTGAAATAGTACTCAAAGTAACGGGCTGAATTATTACTTCCTGTGGCAATTGCGGCATCAATGCCTTTTAACTGGTCAGAAAAAATAATTCTTTCTGCTAATTCTGGGTAGACCTCAACCGCCTTTTTTACCCAGAATTTTGGCAATACTTCATCTTCTGAACTTGATTTTACAATTACTTGATATCCAGCAACCAAACCGCACATCAAATCGTGCATACCAACCAATGGAATATTGCCCGCCATGATGATGCCCAACTTTTTCCCATGGTATTTTGGAGGTATTGGATACTTAGACAGCCATTGTGTTGCATTGTCAACTTGCAATGCTTGCAACCAATTATCCAAGCTTTTATCAATGTTGCTTACTTCAAACCATTTGTTTTTTATATATCCCTCTTGTTTCTTCAATTGCCAAGCTTCGTCTTTGTAATGGTGTTCAAGTGCCGAATGAAATGCTTGTAATATCTGTTTGGAATCCATGCCGCAAAATTAAGGACTATGCCAAACATGTGTAACTTTAATGCTGCATTTTCAGTATAATCTTGCAAGCCGCCAATATGTGTATTTTATTTGCACCCATGTATCGTATTTTTAAAACATGCATTTTCATTGCATTGTTGTTTTGCTTTGGCCAAAGCCAAGGACAAGCCCGCTTTAAATTGGGACTGTCGGCTGGCGGAACTATCTCTAAGAATTTACCCTCGGATACTTTACCCAAAAACTTCACCAGCCGCAACAAGGTAGGACTGGGTGTGGGTATTGTAGCACAATATGATTTGCGCAAAATGATGAGCATTACTTTTGGCATTTTGTATGTTGGAAAAGGCTATAAGGTTAATAATGATACACTTCCCGCATTTCCAAGTGTTTCTAAACAAGTTAACACCATCAATATTCCAGTGGGCATATCCTTTCGTCAAAATTTTAATTCCAGTAATTTTATTCAAGAAAAATTCGGATTTTCCGCCAACATTAGTCTTGATAAAGATTCGACTTCCGCTAGAAACAATGGCCAATATTCAGCTTTTCGCATCAATGAAAAGCGTCTAAATCCCATTTACCCTATGTTCTATTTGGGTGTTGGCATGGGCGGAACTTCAGAAAATGGCGATAGGTATGAATTTGGTGTCACCTATTACCAAAGTTTCTCAAAAGATGCCCAACTTACCGTGCAGCATAGCAAAAATTTTAGCAAAAGTTTTCCTTTAAATTACCGTGGAGGTTTTATTATGATAAGCTTTAGTTATTATTTCAATTTGGCCAATTTTAAAAGAAGTAGCGATTATTTTGAATAAGCTTAATTTCGCACTATAAAAACCGGAATTTCTACTTTATGCCTTACTGCATCCACGGTAGTGCCAAAAACTACATCTTTTAACCCTTTGTGACCATGGGCGCCTATTACCAACAATTCAGCGCCAAATTCTTTTACCAGACGTGGAATTTCTCTTTTGGGATTGCCAAAACCCAATGCCACGCGCACATTGTTGTAGCCCAATTTAAGCAGGTGATCTTTATACACTTCCAATTGCTTTCGGTCTGTTTCACTTTCATGGTCCTGAATGTCCTGACCCATCATTATGGCGCCGGCAGATTCTAATACGTGTACCAATAAATATTGGCTATTTAACCCACCTTGAGCCAGGGCATTTTTTATGGTGGCACTGTCGGCTTTCGAAAAATCAACGGTTACCGCTATTCTGTTGTATTCAGGTTTATCCAAATCTGTTAAATCTCCTTTCAATCCGTGAGGCTGGTATCCTTTGTATTTTTTACTTCGCTTAAAAACGGGTTGAAATGTAATATAAAACAACAACACCAATACGGATATAACCAAAACAAAAAGCAACCAAACCCAAGCTGAATTGGGATTTTCAGCATACCATTCCCATAACTTATCTGCCACCAATTTTATATTGAGGCTGACGATGACAATGGCACAAATCCACGCTGCAATTCGGGTTAACCTTGAAATGGCAAACTCTCCCATTTTGGCTTTGTCACTTACAAAATGGATTAATGGAATGACCGCAAACCCCAATTGGAGACTTAAAATCACCTGACTTAGAACCAACAATTCACCCGTAGCACTTTCACCCATATATTGTATGGTAAGCAGGGCAGGAATGATGGCAATAACCCTAGTAATGATTCGACGCAACCATGGTTGAATCCGCAAATTCAAGTAACCTTCCATGATTATTTGACCTGCCAGTGTGCCCGTTATGGTCGAACTTTGGCCTGCCGCAATTAGCGCAATGGCAAACAAAGCTGGAGCCAAGGCGGTTCCCAACAATGGTTCTAAAAACTTATGTGCATCCTGAATTTCTGCAACGCCATAAAGGCCATTGTTGAAAAATGTGGATGCCGCTAAAATCAATATTGCTGCATTTACAAAAAAAGCAAGATTCAAAGCTATCGTTGAATCAATAATGTTGTACCGAATGGCCTTGCGCAATTGAATAGGTGTCCTCTCAAATTTGCGCGTTTGAACCAACGATGAATGCAAATACAAATTATGCGGCATTACCGTTGCGCCTATAATTCCTATGGCAATGTACAAAGCCGTTTCGTTTGGCAAAGTTGGGATGAAACCAAGCACAACTTGTCCCATATTTGGCGATGCCAAAAACATCTCTACCAAAAAGGAACCACCAATAATGGCAACCAAACAAATAATAAATGCCTCCATTTTTCGGATTCCATAATTGATCAAAAACATCAATAAAAAGGTATCTAACACAGATATGCCAACTCCCCACATTAAGGGTAAATGAAACAACAATTGCAGTCCTATGGCCATACCCAAAACTTCAGCCAAATCACAGGCAGCAATGGCTATTTCTGCCAACAGATAGAGTGAAAAATTAACTATTTTGGGGTATTCTTCTCGAGATGCTTGGGCCAAATCGCGTCGTCTAACGATACCTAGCCTAGCACTTAAACTTTGCAATAGCAAAGCCATCATATTAGACATGAGTAAAACCCAAAGTAAAGAATATCCAAACTGGGAGCCACCGGCTATGTCGGTTGCCCAATTCCCCGGATCCATATATCCAACACTTACCAAATATGCAGGACCTAAAAATGGAAGAATTTTTCTAAAAACGCCTTTCCTATTGGCAGTATTTACAGATTCATTTACCTCCGCCAGCGATACTTTTGTATGGTGAGGTGCGTTTTCTTGGTTTTCCATCTTCCGCTGTACTAAAATTATTTTTAGGCAAGCCTAAATGCAAATATAAGGGAATAATAAGATTGTAGGGTTAATGGACAAAAATTAGGCTGAAAATCGCACAGATGCTTATATGGCCTATGTTTGAGTCTTGTTACTATTAAGGAATAAAGAATCAGCCGTTTTGGCCATACCAAAAAGATTTATGTAAATCTATCAATGCACTCTATCCCCGCGCATTTCTAAGCTTTCTATAATTTTTGCTTCACCATCGAGTATGTATTTCCAACGTTCTTTTACATAATCATCTGGCATATATTCTTTGGCCAAGTCTAAAAACATGCGGTAATGGCCGGCTTCACTGACCATAAATTCGTGGTAAAACTCACGCAAATCAGCGTCGCTGCAATACAAGGTAAGCAAACGAAATCTTTCACAGCTGCGTGCTTCAATAATCGCATTGATCAATAAATGTTCTACCAGCTGCTGCTCTCTACTCCCCCCTTTCATCATCAAATTCTTCAGATGAACCACATATTCGTCTTTACGCTTTGGACCCATTTTAATACCACGCCTTTCCATTTCCTTTAATACTTTGCGAAAATGGCCCCATTCTTCAGCTACCAACGGTGCCAATTCCCGCACCACACTGTCTTTATCTGGGTATTTTACAATTAATGTAATGCCACTAGTCGCCGCTTTTTGCTCGCAAAAGGCATGGTCTATTAAAATTTCGTCGATGGTTTTCTCTGCTATATTTACCCACCTGGGATCTGTAGGCAATTTTAAACCCAACATACGCACACTGTGCAGGTTTTCCTCTAAGTTTTGATCTTGCAGCATCAACCCTCTATTTTATGCACTCTGGTTTCGTGCCGTCCACCTTCGAATGCTGTTTCTAAAAAGGCATCTGCTATTTTAAATGCTTTTGCTTTGCTCACAAACCGCGCTGGGATGCAGATTATATTTGCATTGTTGTGCAAACGAGCCAATGAGGCTACCTCCTCTTTCCAGGCCAAAGCGGCACGAATGCCCTTGTGTTTATTGGCAGTAATACAAACGCCGTTTCCACTGCCACAGATTAAAATTCCTAAATTGTTTTCACCACTTTCCACACTTTCTGCCACAGGATGCGCATAATCAGGATAATCCACACTGTCAGCATTGTCGGGACCGAAATCTTGCAATTCATATCCTTTTACTACCAAGTAGGCAATAAGGTCATTTTTAAACTTAAATCCAGCGTGATCTGATCCTATGGCAATATTCATGGTACAAATCTAAAGTTTAGTACCATTTGGTTGTGCGTGATTTATTCACTTTTTACAGAAATTTACACTGATTCACAGTTTCAATCATTCGCTTCAGCAGCTTTGCGTTTTTCTACCCTTTTGGCAATAAAAATCCCCACAACATACAATGACATCAGCGGCAAACCAAGCAACAATTGTGAAAAAATATCGGGTGAAGGAGTTGCAATACCTGCAATAATAAAAATAATTACCGCTGCATAACGCCAATACTTCTTAAGAAAAGCTGAACTTACAAGCCCGATTCTAGCCAATATATATATCAATACAGGCAACTCAAATACCAAACCAGTGGCCAAGCTCATAAATGTAACGAACCCTGTTACACTGCTTACAGTTATTATGTTCTTTATTTTAGGACTTAAACTGTAATTTAAAAGGAAATTAGTTGCAACAGGTACCAAAAGAAAATAAGCAAA
>JBBQBB010000078.1:0-12147 GCA_038317095.1 Bacteroidia bacterium
TGGTGTTTGCCATGGTGTATCTCCATAGTGCGCGCATCAATGTGGGGTTCTAATGCATCTAATGCATAAGGAAGTTGTGGTAGTTCGAACATATTTTTTATTATTAAGTTGTTATTTATACTATTGGGTTGACAAAATTATAACCAATTTGGGTAGTTTGCCAAATTGACATGAAAGAGAGTTTACTTTTGTGCGTTATGTCAACTACTTTGGGTCACGATTTGCTCGCATTTATTTCCAATCCTTTGGAATTATTTGCCGCAGTTGCTGGGTTTTTAGGTGTTTGGTTGGCAACCAAAGAAAATGCATGGAATTGGCCGTTCAATATAGTTTCTGCAGGTCTATACGCTGTTGTTTTTTATCAATCCAATTTTTTTAGCGATACCGTTTTGCAGTTTGTGTTTGTTTTTATGTCTATTTATGGTTGGTTTTTGTGGATTCCAGGTAAAATGAACAAACAAGTGTTGACAGTTTCTCGTTTAAGCAACCACCATAGATTTCTGCTATTTGCAACTTTTTTAATCACATGGCTTGGCTGGTATAAAGCACTTATTTTCCTTAAACCCTATGCATTTTTTCCTTTTTGGGACAGTTTAACTACCTGTTTGAGTTTGTTTGCGGTAGGCTTGCAAGCCCAGAAAAAAATAGAGAATTGGTACATTTGGCTGCTGGCAAATGCTATATTTATTCCCATGTATTGCATACGTGGTTTGCTGGTTACAGGTATTTTGTACGGTTTGTTTTTTGCTATTGCTTTAAATGGATTAAGGTTGTGGATGAAAATTTTGTCTCAGAAAACAGTTAGTTCATAGATTGAAGCAAAAAAGAAGTGGCTTAAAAGTTTGATTGTTTTTAAATTTGTAAAATGTTTCGTCTTTCCCTTTCCTTTTTTTTAATTTTACTTTTGGCAGGTTGCATAAAATCTGATAATTTTTCTGCGCGTATGCGGGTCCAAAAACAAAAACATTGGGAAATAATCTATGCAGATAGTTTACAGCCAGATTCAATGTCTTTGACCCGCCCTACCATGGATTTTGAACTATCCAATCTAAAATGCACCGGCAACGGGGGTTGCAATTCTTTTTCAGCCAATTTTTTATGGAATACAAAGTCTATGGAATTTGGTCAAATTTCGTCAACCAAAATGTTTTGTGGGAATGGGGGCAGTGATCTAGAAGCAGCTGTGTTTGGGGCTATGCGCAACGTAAATGTCGCAAAGTCAGCCAATGGTGACATTCAAATGTTAGACGACAAAGGCAAATTGCGCTTGATTTTAACGCCAAAGAAATAGTATTATTTGCCTCTAAATTCGTGGTTTCTTGTCTGTTTCGGGGCAAATACCTAATTTTGCGCCTCCATAAAACAATAAAATAATGAGTGTAAAAGTTGCTATTAATGGCTTTGGCCGAATCGGTCGCCTGGTTTTTCGTCAAATCTATAACATGGAAGGCATTGATGTTGTTGCAATCAACGACTTAACCAGCCCTGCTGTGCTTGCCCACCTTTTAAAATACGACAGCGCCCAAGGGCGTTTTAATGTAGATGTTAAAGCAACAGACAATTCTATCATTGTAAATGGCCATGAAGTAAAAATTTATGCCCAAAAAGACCCATCTCAAATTCCTTGGGGCAATCATGGTGTTGATGTGGTTATTGAAAGCACAGGTTTCTTTGCAGACAAGGATGCCGCTTCTGCCCACATTAAAGCGGGTGCAAAACGTGTTGTAATTTCTGCTCCAGCTACTGGCGATTTGAAAACTGTTGTTTTCAATGTAAATCATGAAATTTTAGATGGTTCTGAAACTATTATTAGCTGCGCAAGTTGCACTACCAACTGTTTGGCACCTATGGCAAAAGCTTTGAATGATAATTTTACCATTCTTGCAGGTAGTATGACAACCATACATGCTTACACCAATGACCAGAACACATTGGATGCGCCGCACCCAAAAAACGATTTGCGTCGTGCACGTGCAGCCGCCCAAAACATAGTGCCCAACAGCACCGGAGCCGCAAAAGCAATTGGTTTGGTGTTGCCAGAATTGAAAGGCAAATTGGATGGTGGAGCACAGCGTGTGCCAGTAATTACTGGTTCTGTAACAGAATTGACCGCCATCTGTGAAAAGAAAACAACTGTAGAAGCCGTGAACGCATGCATGAAAGCTGCTTCAAATGAAAGTTTTGGTTACACCGAAGAAGAACTGGTAAGCAGCGATATCGTTGGAATACATTTTGGTTCCCTTTTTGATGCCACCCAAACCAAAGTGGTAACCGTAGGAGACGCACAATTGATAAAAGTTGTGAGTTGGTACGACAATGAAATGAGCTATGTGAGCCAATTGGTGCGCACAGTCAATCATTTTGCTGGATTGATTGGTTAATATCCTTAGATAAATATTTTAAAACCCAAGTCTTTTACTCGCGTTTTTTTGTGATTAAAGGTTCCATGCGCGCAAATTGAAAGCGCCAAATATCGGATATTTCTTGTAGTCATATACAGGTTTTATCTGCTTTTGAGTATATTTTCGTGTGAAAAGAAACCAACTGCGTAACATATTGGCCCAGTTAAAGTCAAAAGAATGGACCATATAAATACAAGATATTTCAAGAAGAATACGGACATGGTTTTCCCTTACAACCCGTGTCTATGGAATTTGAGAATACTGCGAATTGGGTTTTGAAATTAAAATAAGTAATTGGATACTTCAGCAATACGGCAAGAGAACTTATTTTTGTAGCAATGATTCCCCCCGGCAAATACCGCCACTACAAAGGCAAAGAATATGAAGTAATTGGTTTGGCATTGCACAGCGAAACGTTGGAAGAAATGGTGGTTTATAAGCCATTGTATGCGATCCCAGACATCCCTGCGGGCACTTTGTGGGTGAGGCCATTGAATATGTTTTTAGATAGAGTAAAAACCGGCGATAACGAAATTCTACGTTTTCAATTTATGGGTTGATATTCCCCCAATGCGGTATTTCGCTAAAAAAGTGTTAACTTTGGAATAAGTTGTTGGAGGGGTTCGGCATCTTAAATACAAATTATGAAATTAAAATTATTTACGGTTGCCTGCATAGGATTGCTATGTGCTTTTAGCGCACCCAATCTTAAATTAAAAACAACTTCAGATTTTGTTTTGGTAGAAACCACAAAAAAGATTTCGCTGTACGAAAAATGGTACGAAATATCGAAGGGAAAACAAGCCAGGGAGCTAAAAGCGGAGTTCACCATTGAAGCCAATATTGCTGAGATAGAAACCTTGCTGCAAAGTGAAGCCAAAGGAACGCTGTGGAATTCGAAATCTAAAACGTACAAGATTAAAGACAATACCAAAACTGCCTGGGTAAATTACATTGAATATGCCTTGCCATGGCCCATGGACAACCAAGATTGCGTATTGAAATATTCCAAATCTAGCATGGGTGCCGTAGCTTCCATTGTTTCTTTTGCCAGTTCGGTGCATGCGTCATTTCCCGAGAAAAAAGACATTTCTAGAATTCCAAATGTAAAAGGCAAATGGATATTAACCCAAAGTGGAAACACCACTAAGGTAGTTTACCATATTACCACATCGCCAAGCACCACCTTGCCCAGGGTTGTAACCGACCCCATAGTGCGTGGTAATATTATTAGCACCTTGGCGGCATTTAGGGATTTGCTAGAATAAAAGAGCAAAAAGTGGATAAGTTACGCTTTTTTTTGCAATTTAGGATTCAAGTTGTTATATATTTGTTTAGTTAGTTAATTGAAGAAGGGTGAATCTTTGGTTTTTTAGCACACCTTAATTTTTGTTCCTGGATTGGTTTTGACTTTACCCGCAAAATTTTAAAACCAGTGAATATTAATTAGTATTTTGAAATGCCGTATTTATTTTCCTGCAATTTATTCACTTCTAAAGGTGAGCCTTGTAGCTTCTGTTTTATAAACCCCGAACTGCACTGTATAAAAGATTTTGTAGCTTCTGAATACTGTTATTTGGAATATTAGTATGGTGGAATTTTGTTTTCTGGCCAGAATAATTATTAATCCGAAACTCTTCAAGGATATTGCAGAGTCACTTATCTCAAACTGGTGTTCAAATTTGGGAAAAAATAAAACTAAACTAAATGAAAAAATCAATTTTAATTCTTTTATTTGCCTTTGTAGTCTTCAATTCATATTGTTCAACAATTACCATGATGGGTAGAAAAACAGGGGGAGCACAGAACGGAAGAACTGCAATTTGTGACCCACTTTACCCCGCAGAAACATGTGCAACATTTGTAGTATTGGATGGTAAGAGTACAACAATTACCAGAACAATTTATGACGCAACTCCAATATCAATAACTCGCGGAACTGTTGAGCATAGAAATGCAGGAGGAACTTTGCTATGGAGTGGAACTGGTTCTACCATAACCGCGTCAGCTATCGGATCTTATATTGAATATACTATTAATCCATAGTTTAAATATGAAATTTGATAATTCTAAAAGAGCATCCAATTTGAGTGCTCTTTTTATGTTTCTCTTGGCTTTTAATGCACAATCCCTTTCAGCGTTTAAGTTGTGGACGCCAGTGGATACTAAATCGAAAATGTTGTTTTTTGACTTTGTGAGTGATTATAAAATATTATCATCGGATCAAGTAATATTTTTGAATGCGAGCAATTGCTATATATGCAAGCAAGTCATAAAACATACCAACAAAAACTTTCTTGACAGTGTTAAAGTGTTTTTAAAAACAGATGACACTTCAATTCAAAATTATTACACCAGGGATTTGGGAATAAAACATGTATTTTTAATAGATAGAAAATTTTATCCGTTTAT
The DNA here is from genome assembly GCA_038317095.1 of Bacteroidia bacterium. GTDB lineage: Bacteria > Bacteroidota > Bacteroidia > NS11-12g > UBA955 > JAGXTF01. The sequence continues at coordinate 4,815 of JBBQBB010000078.1, forward strand.
TAAAATATTTCTTACGAGCTCAATTCAGGATGTTGTACTTAATTTCAATAATACGCTGATATCCATTAAATACAATACCTTGGACTATAATAATTTCGCCAAATCATTGAATGAAGTTAACAATAATAAACCAGAAATAACGACCATTGTGAAACAAAAAGGTGGTATTTTAGATTTTAGTGTAAATGGTCAGGATATGGTTATAAAGGACAAAACACAAAAATTCTTAATTAAACACAATATAGATACTTTTAATTTTTTGAATATAATGTCAAATTCAATATATGATTCCGTGATATTAGGAAAATTTCGAAAAGATTTTAATTTCAAAGGAATATTAAAAAATGCGGCGACTTTTAATAAATATGGATTGGAGTATTTTTCGACGCAAGGCATTACTAAAGCAGATTCAGGGTTTTATATTTTTTCTATAATTTCATTCTGTGAACTATATCCGAAAGACTCGCTGGTTATATTCGGAAAACACTGTTTAATCAAAATGAATGTTGTACTTAAAACACTGGATTTTAGACTCATGAATCTTGAAATTCCGGATAAAAAAATAGCTATGGGCGCATCGGCAATTTTTCGATATTGTAGATTAATTGAAGGGGGGAGGATATTAATAGGCAGATATTTTACAAATGAAGATTCAGCAAAGCTAAATCATTTAAATATGAAAAAAGTACCACTGTTTTTAGTTTTGAATAAAGACAATAGTTATAAAACCATCGATGTTTCGAAAAAAATAATATTAAATTCTTTTAAATACAATACAATATTTGGACAAATGCCTTCAACTATTTGTAATGGCAATATATTTTTTTATAATAATGCTATGGTTTACAATCATTTAAAGAACAAACCTATAGAAATAGAATGGTTAAAAAGTATGTTTCAAGCAGAATTTAATTTGGAATCATTAGGGCTTATTGAGGTAGAAAAAGTTGTGGACGGTTATAAGTTTTATTTTATTAATGGTAAAAGTATTGTTTGCGTGAGTACTGATGAATTGTTTACAATGAAAGACTATTCAGAATTCGAAGGTGAAAAGAAGATAAAAATTGCGAAGGAAACTGATGCAGGCATTTATTTTACTGATGGTTTAGGTATATATAGATTTAAAGTAACATTTTAGAATAAAAAACCCCGCCTGATGCAAAGCAGACGGGGCGGAGGGTAATAACACCGGTAACAAATAATCAGGCTAAATCTTCGTTCATCCGGTGTGCATCTTCGGGTTTAATTTTGTCTGTTTTGGTATGGTAGTTTAAAAGTGTTTCTCCAAATTCGTGCAAATAAAATTTTAACCCTGTTACGCCTTCGGAAGCCAATGAACTTAAACAGGCCAACAATCCGATAGGGAAAAATAACCATGCTAAAATGCCCTCATGAAAAGGCCTGTTTGAGTTGCCCATAAGTTGGGTTAGAATTGCACCTGCCATAAAAAAAGCAGGGTAAAGCATTAAAAATAGTGCGGTTGTCATTTTCCTTTTCCTTTCTTTTTAGATTAAACTTAGTTTGGAGAACGCGTTATTGTATAGACGTAAAGTTAGCCAATAGCGTGTAATTGAATTGTCATAACTGCACGAAAAAACAAATGGATGACATCATTGTGATAGAAACACGACAAAAATGGATATTGGAGTTTAGAAATCGTCAAGAGTCTATAGGTTTCTGAATCGTACGAATACGAAACCTAGTTGGTCTTTAAATAGCAGCTCAAGTATAGAAAGCATAAAGAGTTTCCAAGCAAGAGTCTCCAAGCAATTCATACATAGAAAACCTTAAAATCTTTTTTAATAATTTAAAAGGCTATTTTTTTGAATGCAAAATTAAAAAAACAACATTAGGTAAAATACGCCAAGAGAACTTAATACACCCGGTCCGCAGATTTGGCGAGGCTGAGAAGGGGTACCATTTTCTTTACCCGATTCCTGCAACGCAACCTCAATTTTTGATCACCGGCGAGGAATAAATGCCTGCATCCGTAAATATGCGCACCAAATAAGGGCCTGAAGAAAAAGAAGTTACATCCACACTGCGGGTATTTCCCTTTTGTGTTAAAAGTACTTTGCCTGCAATATCTACCCATTCTATGTATTTAATGTCCATTGAAGTTTGAATACTCAATATGCCCGTAATTGGGTTTGGAAATATGGACAAATCTCCGATATTTAATTTTCGAATGCCATTGAATTGAATGCGGAAAATGCCAATTAAAGTATCATTCTCAGGGTAATTGTCGCCAAGCACGGAAACAATGGCTTTGGTTCTGTAAACGCCTGGCACTAGCACAGAAAACAATTTGTTGCCGTTTATGGTGTCGTTTGCTGACATTGCCAAATTGGAAAACAAAGTTGTGTCTGCATAAACGGTATTTTTATTGGCGCTATCGTTGATACTGAAATACACTTTGCCAAATACCTTGTTCGTATCTGTACCAATATTTCGAATCCTAATTTCCGGCAGCATTGCACCTGATGTATGCAATAGGATAGAAGTGTTTTTTGGATTCAACCATTCCAAAGCTGCAACATCTTTGCCTTTTTGCACATTGAAAAATGAGATTAAAGTGTCATTAAAAATATTTTGGTCCGATTGCGAAAAAGTATGAAATAATATTTTGTAAATGCCACTGTCCAACGGATTGAATTTGTTTCCAAAAGTTAATTTTTTCTTTTCATATCCGTTCAACGAATCATTGATAAATTGGTAATAAACCAATTGATTTTTATTATAAATTTCTGCATAAAGCCGCACATCGGTCATTTTCAATTTGCCTTCATTGGCAATGGTAGCCTGTAAATTTATATTGTCTTTTTTGGCGGTATAATTATCGGTATACAGCGGTGTATCTGCAGAAATTACATGCGCATCTCTGCCTATTTGTACATGAAATTTTAACCTTGCCGTGTCATTTTTTCGGTATACATCGCTGCTGTAATTGGTGTACGCTATTACTTCGTAAGTACCCGCATTTACTGGGTTAAATGAATTTGCAAAAACCTGATCGTACGTTTGACCTGTATCTAATTTTAAACTTTTTATATCTTGATATACTTTTAAATTGTTCCACCAAATATTATAAATTACCGGTACAATATCTCCATTTTTTATAAACCCATTGTTTTTTATTCTTAACAATGGCGTAATAGGCGCAGCACCTACGTCTAATGTATCAGTAGCAAGGGGTTTTAATACTGCAATTCCCGTGTAATCGTAAGGATAACCTACATTAAAATTGTATTTTATGGAATCATTGGAATGCACAAATTCTGGAGGATATTCTATATGATAAACAATGGTATAAATACCCTTTTTTTGCGGGGTAAATGATTTTATGAATGCCACAGAATAATGTTCCTTGCCTGCAAAATTTAAATACAATGTGTCTGTCCAAATGGTTTTGGTATATACGCTGGTAACTCGGTACCATAATTTGGCTCCATAGACATTTAGCAATCCATCATTGTAAACCGCTACAGTAGGCTTTATGGGTTTGTTCTGTAAATAGAATGTTTTTATACCTGGAATTTTGCCAGAATCGATGCCGACATCGAATGCTTTTGCCACAAAAACCACCCGCTTTGCTGTGTCATTGCTTCTTTTTTTATCCGTAGTCATTTCAGTGATAAAATAGACATCCAGCATGCCAGTATCAACGCATTTGTACGTTGGCCAATTCAGTATTTTAGATTGAAATTTAGGGAGTTGTAAAGTTTGGGTTTTATTGTAAATTATGGTCTTTCCTTTCTTAATTACGCAGCGGGCAACAAAGTTGGGTGTGGCATCAAAACCAATATTCAGAATGGCAGCAACCGGGGTAAAAGTGTCTTTCAGATATTCATAAACAGTATTGTTCGAAGGTTCGTAAACGGAGGATACAATTACATCTTTTTTAACACCCACAAAAAACTTGAGCTGCAGTGAATCGTTGTCTTTGATTTGGTCATTTTTTTGTTTGGTATAAATTAATACCGAGTGTTCCCCAAAATTCTTTGGGTGAAATGCTTTTGGAAAGGTATAATTTCTTTTTATGCCTGCCGACATTGTATCTCTCAAACTGCTTTTAAAGAGTAATTTTCCGTATTGATAAATTTCACAAACCACTTCAAACGAATCTTTTAAATGGGTAACACCAATATTCCCAATCGTTGCTTTCGGGAATAAAGAATCCGTAACATACATGTCTATGCTATCTTTCGGCGCAGTGATGGACAACACCGTTAAATCTGTATCGCCTTGGGTTCTCGGTTCAATAAGAAATTTATAGGGAGCATCTGGATAAAAATCTAACCAATTGGTATCTGCTGCCGGCGAGCTGTAGTAGAAAGTATTGGGTCTAACCGGAAATTCAGTTTGGTAACCGAATGCCACATTGTTTGTGCCCAATTGACGCACACCAGTGAAAAAGCTGCCACTAACCACTACGGGTTTTTTTAAATCTAGAATGTAATTTCCAGCAATGGTGGTTAATGAATCACTCAAGTATAACAATTTGCCAGGTTGGTTGTTCTTTTTTGCTTGCCAAATTCCCACTTTAAACGGACGACCGGCAAAAGCAAAGTTCACCGTAACTTGGTTTATGTTTTTAGATTTGTTTGAATAAAACCGAGCCACAAAATCACCTGTTGAGCCATTAAAACCTATACCCCCTGGATCTGGTGGCAAAGACACATCGCGGTAAGAATAGATGTTTTCGTTTGCCTGTCGGTATGAAAAACCAGTGTCATTGGTTTTGTTTTTATCCCCTGTTATGGCAACAAATACGGTGTCTAATCCTTTTTTGGCCGGCAAAAGCGAAGGGACTTGGATGTACTTTTGTTCATCCACATTCAGCGTAAAAGTAGTACTGTCCAACTGGTTTTTGTTAGGGCCCTTCATCCAAGTGCGCAGGCGAACCGTCGTTTGTTTCTTTTTACCCACATTGCGCACCAAGGCTTGCACACTGTCTGGGTTGCCTAGCGGCATAGGTATTTTTCCCAAGGTATATGCCTTTGTAAGCATAATGTCGTTGTCGAACCTCGGAAAGCTCAGAATTAAGGTAGGATGGCGTTCTGTGCTATTTGGCAAACTGTCTACAGCGGCACTACCAGCAGCCCATTTGCACTGGTTTGCGGAATACCCAATCAATGAACTGCCATTTTCGTAATACCAATTAATTACGGCAGTCTGGGTGGCAGTTTGTGTATATTCCACCAACATTTCTAGGTTCGAGCCCAAGGTGGTATCAAAATAAAACAACTTATTGTAAAATGGAATTTTGTGAAAACCATCCGCCACGCCAATTTCCGCTTTCGGGTTTTGATCATAAACCCTTGTGGTGCCTGTTTTTTCGCCTGGCCAGTAAAGTTTACCTGATCCAAAATCTGAATTGTTGGTGTTTTTAAGAAAAATAGTAAGGTTGCAATTTGTGTTAAAACCACTGCCGGCTAACCTGCCAAACGAAAGATAATTTATAGTATCGCCATGTTTTAAATTGCCAAGCACAGTTTTGGGGAATATGTAAGCGAAACGGGTGTTATAGCTTGCCATGGTGGTGTTCACAACCAGCGGCCCTGCTGCCGTTCCACCAAAAGCGCCATTCCCAATTTGCAAGTATTGACCAAAACTTAACAGTGGCATCCAAATCAATGACACCACCAAGACAAATTTTCTCATTCAAACAAAGATAGTTTTATTTTTTACAATTTCTAAATAGTTCTGCCGCAGAAATGGCGTCAATTCATTTCATTACAATTCTATGATTATTTGAACCCTTGGTAAAAAGCTGTTATTTTGCGGTTCTTGAACCGAAATAAATTAATACAAAGAATAAAAACCATTCAGTCCTATTTATGCACAGGACTTGACACCGAAATGGGGAAATTGCCACTGCACATGGCGAAAAACGGTGAAAATCTCGTAGAATTCAACCGCAAAATCATAGAGGCAACATTGCCTTTTTCTGCGGCATATAAAATAAACACAGCCTTTTATGAGCAATATGGCTCCAAAGGTTGGGCTTGGATGGAAGAAACTTTGGCCCACATACCAGATTCTGTTTTTAGCATTGCAGATGCCAAAAGAGGCGACATTGGCAACACCAGCAACATGTATGCCCGTGCTTTTTTTGATACCCTAAATTTTGACGCTGTAACCGTGGCTCCTTATATGGGAGAAGATAGTTTGCGCCCATTCTTAGAATTTGAGAACAAATGGATTATTTGTTTGGCGCTTACGAGCAATCCCGGGCACGCCGATTTTCAGAAATTAAACACAGAAAAAGAAAAAAAATTGTACGAAACTGTTATTGAAACGGTATGCAAATGGGGAAATCCAGATAATTTAATGTTTGTAGTGGGCGCCACCCTCCCCGAAGATATTGGCCATGTACGTAGCCTAATTCCCGATCATTTTCTACTGGTGCCAGGCGTGGGAGCACAAGGAGGTAGCCTTTCCGAGGTAAGCAAATACGGTTTAAATAATGACTGTGGACTTTTGGTAAACTCCAGCCGGGGCATCATTTATGCGTCCAATGGCGAAGATTATGCCGAAGCTGCTGCCACAGAAGCCAATAAACTGCAAAAAGAAATGGCGGTTTTGATGGGGAATAATGACACTTGATTGTCTTTATTTGTGATTTCCAAACAACAATCTGGCAGTTTGATTCTTGTGTCTGTGCTAGACTTTATGCTGCGTTTTATTAGATAGATATTGCCTTGTTCAGAAACCAAATGAGCCTGCTTCAGAGACAATAGATCTGAAATTCTAAGCCCAACAGAACAGCTAAATATAAATATGTCTCTTGCCAACTTTAACTTTTCAGGTAAATGGTCCAAGAATAACTTATCCATCAAAATGAACTTCAATTGTTCTAGCGAAATCACAACAACTGGGGTTTCTTCCTTAATTACATAAAAAGTTTTATAGTGTTCCGAAATACCTATACCCTTATGCACAATAAGATACCTTAAGAAAGTTCTGGTTGTTTTAATTTGCATACCCACATAATTATCTAAAAAGCCTTTTCTATAAAGGAATGCAACGAAGACAAACATCAGGTTGACAATTTGGCGACAACTTTTAACTAAAAACGGTTTTAAAACTTATCTTTACGACCTAAATAATTGACAGAGAATAATTGATGAAATTAGTAACGCAGACACCGAAAAAAGCATTAAAAGCCTTCTTAAAGCAAAAGCCTTTAAGAAGTGAAATTGACGTTTTTAAAACAAACCTCATTGCTTTGCTCGATAAAATCAGCGTTATAGAAAAACGACCAACAGACGAAAGCGAAGAACATTTAAAAAACGACCTGCGTGACTTTTTACGTGACACTTATTACCGT
>JBBQBB010000079.1:0-12134 GCA_038317095.1 Bacteroidia bacterium
GGTCAGTTGGTAGTATTTCTCGTAAAATTAAACGCTCTGTTTCTGCGAATTTTTCCATTGTTGTGTTGTCTTTAAGCTGACCGCTAACGTTTTGGAGCTAAAAGAAGTGCGGATTTTGAAACTCAAAACTTTCTAAACGTACAAATGTTTATTAGTTGCCGAAATGCTGTACTTTTTTTGCCTACATAAAAATAACAAAATTTTGCGAAGCGACCAATTGTAGGCAAAAAACTTATACTTCCGCCCGCATTTTTTTTAGGTACTGTTAGCGGTTCGTTCTTCTTTTATTGTCGTCCAATGTCGTGTCATTTTACTGTGTCTTGGTGCGTTTGCTTGTGGCTCTTTTGCTTTTTTTTGCTTGGCTTTGTGAGGTGGCTAAAAAGTAAATGTGCCACCAAATGTGTTGGCTTATTTGTCTGGTATATCGTCTGCTGTTATTGTTGTTAATACATCGTCTGTAAGTTCTGCAACACCTGCAATTCTGTTTGCTTGTCGTTCCATTGATTTCTCAAATGTGTTCCTCACATATCGTCCATTGCCAAAAGATTTGTCTCTGTTGGTATAAGCGTTAGTGAAAATGGTAGTCAATTTAGTTTTCGCATCCTCTGTTAGTTTGTAATCGAGTTTTTTACAAAGCCCTTCATAAATTAAAATCAACTCGTCTGGCTTATAATCTGTAAAGTCAATGTAGCGGTTGAACCTTGATTTAAAACCCGGATTTGTTTCAATGAAGGCTTGCATTTCTTTTGTATAGCCAGCAAGAACTACTATCAACTTGTCTCGGTCATCTTCCATTCTTTTAATAAGGGTAGAAACAGCTTCCTTTCCAAAACTGTCTTGTGTATCGCCAACTATTGAATATGCTTCGTCAATGAACAAAACACCGTTCAATGCACTGTCAACGGTCTTGTTTACTTTAACTGCTGTCTGTCCGACATACTCTGCAATAAGTCCTGAACGGTCAGTTTCTACAAGTTGTCCTTGTTGTAAAACACCAAGTGCTTTATAGATTTGGGCAACAATTCTTGCAACTGTTGTTTTACCAGTTCCTGGATTGCCAGTAAATACTATGTGATATGAAAGGGAAGAAGATTTAAAGCCTTTGTCCTCTCTTGCCTTTTGAACTTTTATAAAGTTGATTAGAGATTTAATTTCTTCTTTAACTGCGGTTAAACCTGTCAAACTGTTTAAATCTTCCAATGCTTCATCGACTGTTTTTTGGCTTAACGGCTCTGAAACTTTTCCTTTTGTTTTTGGGGTTTCATCATTTCTATTTTTTTCTTCTGACTTGGCATTTATGCTCATTATTTTTTTCAAAGCAGCTTCTTCTTCTTTTGTTACTGTTCCATCTATTTTCACAACAATGGAAGCGAAGCGATATAAATTTGAAAGATATTGCTCTTGCAAATCTTTGTCATAAGTTGAAAGCAACAATGAAAGACGAAACATTGCACTATCGTCCATTTGCATTTCAATTTGAGATTTTAGCGATTGATATATTGTATCATAAGTAGTAAGCAACTTGTCGTCATATAACATTTTATGTTGTGCGTAATTCTCAATTTCCAATCCGTTCTTTTTTGAAATTGCGTATAGCAATGCAAATGCTTCTTTTGATTTCAAATCGGTAATGTCAGCTGTTAAACTGAAACACTTCATCAAGTCAAGAACGAAAAAGAAATGCAACATTTCTTTTGGCGTTTCAAACGGCAAATCTTTTACAGTCGATGATTGATAAATGACGTTTAGAAAGGCTTTGTTAGTTTCTAATTTCACAACTAATTGAGTGTGCTTGTCCGCAAAACTTTTAATCTTTTCAAATTCCTGCTGAGAAACAATTGCATTTGAATTGTTATCAGTAGCTAAAAAACCCGTAGGGTTTTTTAGCATTGAAACATAATTTAAAAATTCATTTGCAAAAGTTTCAGCAAACTCATAGTTGCTTATGTTATATGCTTCACTTAGCCCGTTAGTGGCTGACAGTTGGTATTCACCATATCTTACAACTGGAATTTGATAATTGCCAACAAATCGCATATCAGGCGTTCCGTTTTTATTCACTTTCGCCCAAGTTTGGTCAATAATTTTTGTGTCGGTTGGAATGGTTTCTTTGTTTTCTAAAAATCGTTGTGCTCTGAATGAAAAGTTAAATTCCTTGATGTCAATGAGAGATAGGTTGTCTGCTGTGTCAATTGCCAAAATGAATGCAGGATAAATGTAAATCTGACTTCCGTTAGCGTTTTGAAAATGAAATGCTGGAAACGCAGATTTAATAAAGTCAATGTTCTCTGTGTTGAATTTTACTTCTTGTCTGTTTACTGTTGTCTTTGCTGCTGACTTGGTTTCGTTATTGGCAATTTCAGTTGTGATGTCCCAAATTTTGTTTGATGTAGAGAGTTGTTTAAATGCCGCAACAACTTTTTTGTATTGGTCTTCAAGTTCTTCGTCAAAATGAATGTTTATGTCGGCTTGACTTTCTTCGTATTGCTTTTTTATATCATCTAAATACGCTGCTGTTTCTTCAACTTCTTTTTCAAGATTTTCTACGGTTTCCTTTTTTGTAAATAGTTTAGAGAAAAAGCCATTTTGCTTTTTCTCTAAATCGCCTTGTAATTGATTTAAGTTTTGTTGTGTTTGCTTTATTTCATTGAGTAGTTCATTTCTGTCTTTTCGCGCTTCTTCAATGTGTTCTTTTAAGCCTATCAACCCTTCACTTGTTTTTAACTCTTGTTCAACTATGGGTTCTTCAACTGTTGTTTGCTCGTTATTACTAAAACTCGGATTGGGATTATTTGATTTTCCGCCAAATAATTTTTCTCTGTTTGAAAAACCTGTTCCGGGAATACCTGTATTCAAGTAAGCTCCACCTTTTCCAATATTTATGTTTGCTCCTCTCGGACCAATTGTAGTGCTTACACCATTTTTGCCAAGGTTTAAATAAATGCCCGGCATTACTCTTATTCTTTTTCTAAATCGGAAAGCCATATCTGTTATTCGTTATTGATTAATTCTATTCCGCAATGCGGACAAGTGGGTTTTTCTTTTTTCAATTTCTGAAACTCTGCTGAAAATCCCGATGCTAAAATTCCAGCAGGTAAAGCAAACATTCCAATTCCAAGAATTGAAACAAATGCTGTCAATATTCTTCCGATTGCTGTTATAGGAAATACGTCTCCGTAGCCAACCGTTGTAAGAGTTGTTACACTCCACCACATAGTTTCAGGAATGCTTGAAAACTTGTCTGGTTGTGCATCGTGTTCTACAAAATACATAAGACTTGATGCAACAACAATTAAAGTAAGTGTTATCAATAAACACAAAACCAATTCTTCTTTTTTGGATTTAAAAACATTTGAAATAATTCTCGTTGCGTTCAAATACCTACCCAACTTAAAAACCCTCAGAAATCTTATGAGGCGAAATATCCTTACAAAACGGAAATCATAAATTGTTGATAGAGGTAAATAGAATGGAATAATTGCAAGCAAGTCAATGAATGAGCCGAAAGAAAATATATATCTAAGTCGTCCAGTTACAGGGTGTTTGAATTTGTCAATGTATGTGCAAGTCCAAACTCTTAAGGCATATTCAAGTGTAAAAAAACAAACGGAAAAAACTTCAAATGCACGGAATAGTGAACCATAAGTTAAAAATAAGCTGTCAACTGTCTCAAAAATTACTGCAATTACATTTAGAAGAATTAAAGAAATTATAAAGCCGTCAATTAACTTGTCCCAGAAAGTTCCTCCTTCGGATGGGTCAAGTAGTATGTAAGTATGTTTTTTTACCGTTGAATACATTTCTGTTTTTGTCCTTAAAGGTATTGAAATAAATCGATGTCTGTAAATGGTCGTTGTGCATAGGAGCAAAAGCAAATGTGGTGCAACTGTGCGGTGGCTTTTGGGTGGCGTGGCACCTCTTTTGATTTTGCTGAAGCGTTGGCTTGTCTGTTCATTTTTTTGTCAGTCAGTTTGAGGTTGCAAGGTCGTCCTTGGAATGACCGCTAACGGCAGTCCGTCTAAGTACTCCCATTGCTTTACAAATATAATTTTTTTTGACTCATTTTAAGCACATTTAAGCGCTGTTATGCTGCGCTGTTTAAAATTATGGGTTGGATAGTGTGAAAATTTAGTGGTCTGATATAGGCTAATTTTAAGTTTGTGTAGGGCGGTTTTTGCAAAAACAAAAAGGCAAGCTCTTTTAAGAACTTTTTGAGTAGGTTTTGGTCTAAAATATTCAGTATTCTGCGCAAATTGAATACCGTAAATGCAATCTCCATTTTCCCCAACCCTACCTATAACAAAAAAATCAGAATTCATTCATCTTCCATTGTTTTTGGGACATGCGATGTAGAAATATTGAATGTAACTGGCCAAACAGTTTACCAATTCAACAATATTCATGCTGAAAAAAATATCGAATTGGAATTGCCAGAAAAAACAGCCAATGACACTTATATTGTAGTTGTAACAAGCGGTTCTAAAAGATACAATTCCAAATTAATACTCCACTAATTTACCAATCCCATTCCCCCGGCATAGGAGCATGGGATGGTCACTGACCAAATTTCCTTAATTACCCCCTACTTTTTCCTCAAAAAACTCAAAGGATTCCAAGTTTTGTTGCGTTTGCGCGCATAACCCATAAAGCCTGCGGCAAGTAAAAACAATGGCCATATAGAAACTATGTAGTTGAAGAATATGGAAACACCGCGCCAGCCCTGTTTTACTGAGGACACAAAATCTTCCCAAAAACCACCCCTAGCTACCTCAAAACTATCTGGGTTTGGAATGGTCCATTTTTTAATAACTGGCGTTTGGTAAATATCCATGGTAACACGGGCAAATTTGCTTTTTAAAGTATTGCTAACCCTTTTTTTGTATGCTTCTGTTGCATCGTTTTGTATTACAGTTTTTTTGTCGGTCGCAGTGCTGTTTAAATAATTACTAGAATTAGAATGTGCATCTTCCATGGGTTCATCATTCGCAGACAAGTGGCGGTAATTGAGATGATCAACCAGTGGACTTATCTGATTGAGAAAACTATCCAAATTTGTGTTTAGCACAAAAACCTCCATGTGGTTGCGTTGGTCGAGCTTTTTGATTTCTTGTGCCGAGTCTGTACTGAGTTTTTTAATTAAGGACTCAGACTCCTCAATATCGTAATAGCTTTTGGCTACATAACCCCCATGCCTCACAGTCATTTTCTCCAAAACCCCGGTAGTTTTTATGACATCTTTTACCCGAAATTGCAAAGCTGCTTCACGTTGCATTTTGGTCACATCGGTTTGCGATGGAGCCTTCGATTCACTAGGAGACTCTGGGGCTAAGCTTTTCGATACAATTCCAAGGCGGTCAGATTCACGGGAAGATTGGTTGCAACCAATACCCAAGAATGAAATAGCCACAATTGCGAAGGTGAATTGAATGAATGGAGTTATTTTCATATTTTTAAATTTAATGCTGAATGTTAAACGGAGGTAAACGACCTAACATATATTCGTATCCAAGAAATCGTTTAATCTACTATTTTCTAGGTTAAATTTAACCCTAACAACAATGATTGATTCACATCTTGGTAACCCTAAGTTAAGTTTCAAAATGCAGATCCGGAGTTAGTCTTGAATACAAAAAAGACAAATTGCATTTTCTTTAAATTGCATTGAAGAATTGCCAAAAGGATACATTCAATGTATTTTAGAGAATGGCTTTGCGAAAAGCCCATAAAACCCTAAATTTGCAGCCCCTAAGGAGAGTTGTCCGAGTGGCTTAAGGAGCACGCTTGGAAAGCGTGTGTATCCCAAAAGGGTACCGAGGGTTCGAATCCCTCACTCTCCGCCAAACAAAAACAATTAGCCCGCAAAGCGGGCTTTTTTTATGCCCTATCAGCAAATCTGCCCCGACCCTTTTTGGTCGAGGGCAAGTGCGGCTGATAGGGCATAAAAAACAATTGCGCAGCAATTGAATTGTTTTTGTTTGAAGCCACCCCCTCCAGGATCACGAGCAAAGCGAGTAATCCCCATCAAAATCGCGAAGCAATTCCCCATCAGCTGAGTCCCCTTCAGGAGACCCGCGAAATTGTGTTCGTTGGATTGTTCGTTGGATTGTTCCGAAGCCATTCGCCCATTCATTGGTTTATTGCGAAGCCATACACATCCGCTGAGTCCCCTGTGGGAGACTCGCGAAATTGTGTTTGGTGGTTTATCGCGAAATTCGGCGTGGTTGTTACCTTGAAATTTGTTTATCGGTGAATTTACACCCTTAACGCGTACCTTGAATCCCCTTAACTTGCAACCCGTAACCCTTCACCCATCCAACCCAAACAAGTTCACTGCATTTTCACTGGTAATCCTACCCACTTCACCAATACTGAGCCCCCGCAATTCTGCCAACATTTTGGCGACATGCCATACAAATGCAGGTTCATTTCGCTTTCCTCTAAAGGGAACAGGTGCCAGGTATGGAGCATCTGTTTCTAAAACAATACGATCCATGGGTAATTTCTTAACCACTTCAGCCAATCCAGCATTCTTAAAGGTTAGAACACCTCCAATGCCAAGATAGAAACCCATGGCCAATATTTCATCGGCAAATTCAAAATACTCCGAAAAACAATGAAAAACGCCATTCAATCCTTTCCCTTGGTATTCGCGTAAAATGGCAATAATTTCTGGTGTGGCGCTGCGCGAGTGGATTACAATGGGAAGATTTTTAGTTAATGCAAAATCTACTTGCTTGCGAAATGCATTTTGCTGAATTTCTAGGGTGGTTTTGTCCCAATACAAATCTATCCCTATTTCCCCTATGGCAATAAACTTAGGTGTATCATAAAAAGCTAGAATCTGACTTAACGTGCTTTCCCAATCTGCATCTACAGAACACGGATGCAAACCCAGCATAGGTAAACAGCAATTCGGGTATTGTTGCAGCAGCGCCATCATTTCAGGTATGGATTCCAGATCGATGTTGGGCATTAGTATATTGGAAACCCCTTGTTTTTGGGCATTCTCAATCATTTCTGTACGGTCAGTATCAAATGCAGTTGCATAGATATGCGCATGGGTATCTATTAAATTTACCACGAGATTTTTTGCTTGCTTAAAAATGAATCTATTCCTTTTATACAATCTTCGCTTTTACGCGCATCCGCATTGGTTTCGGCTGCATAATCCAAAGCTTTATCCATAGCCATTCCTGGTAAATTACGCAACATGGTTTTAATATATTTTATGGATGAACCCGATACGGAATTGCACAAACCTTGGGCAAAATCAAAAACTTCTGCATCCATGTCCCCAGACAAAACCAACCGGTTAACCAAACCCATTCCCATAGCTTCTTCTCCATCCACGATTCTGCCGGTCAATAACAAATCTCGCAAATGATTGCCAGAAATGCGGTGTTGTAAATACACCATTACCAAAGCTGGCACAAAACCTATTTTAGATTCTGAATAACCGAATGTAGATTCTGAAGAAGCGAAACAAAAATCACAAATGGTTGCCAATCCGCAACCACCGGCCAACGCGGGACCTACAACTTCAGAAACAAATATTTTATCTCCATTGTAAATCAAATCGAACAATTGTCTTAAATTTTGGCTATCGGCCAAATTCTCTTCTCTGGTAAAATCTCTAATTTTACTGAGGTAACTTAAATCAGCCCCAGCGCAGAAAACTTGTGAAGAGGATTTTAAAACAACCACTTTTACCTCTGGATTCTGCAAATGAGATTGAATTTCAGTTTTAAGCGCATTTACCATTTCTGGTCCTAAGGCATTGCGTTTTTCAGGATGATTTAGGGTAACATATCCTACCCTGCTTTTTATTTCTGTAATTACCATTGGAATGGTACAAAAATAAAGCAGGCTGCCCAAAGGACAGCCTGCTTTTAAAAATTGTCTATAAAAGACTTTTTACTTTTGAATTTGAATGTTGCGAACAACAACTTTGTCGGCAGAGCTTACACGAACCATGTAAACACCGTTGGAAAGTTCTGCAGCGTTGATAAGAACAAGACCATTGTTATTGGCAGAGATAGTTTTCACTACTGCACCGGTCATGCTCATAATTTCAACGGTTACATTTTTACCAAAAGACTCAGTAAGAGCAATGTTAAAGCTGCCGCTGGTTGGGTTTGGATATAAAGCCATTCCACTTTCAGCCAAATCTTTAACTGCAAGTCCATCTTGACGAGTCATAGTAACCATTTTGGTTTTAGTGCACTCGCAACCTGTTGCATTCACTTTTGCACGCATGGTAACCTCATAGCTACCATTTTGTTGGAAGTTGTACAATGCATTTGGGCCTGTAACCGTTCCATTTCCTTTAACTACCCAAGTATAGGTAACTGCTGGATCTTGAACCAAATTAGCACCACTTGCATCTAAAGAATTAAATTTAACACCGTAGTAACCGTTTGCATAATCTGTGAAATAGTTAAAGTCGCAAGTTTTTGGTCCTTCATTTACAGTTACAGATTTGATTAAACTGTCTTTGCAACCGCCTGCGATAGTCGCATAAAGGGTTACGAAGTAAGTAGTTGTTGCAGTCACATTGGTATAAGCATGAAGAGGATCGCTGTTAGTACTGTTGGTGCCATCTCCAAAATTCCAAGAATAAGAGATATCACCTTGAGCCCAAGTGGTATTGTTTTCAAAAACAACTGGCAAACCGCTACAAACATTATTAGCAGCAAATTTAGCCGTAGGCTGAACACCCACACTTACATCTTTCATGGCACTAGAAGAACAACCATTGTTTAGGGTAACTGTAAATTTAACAGTTTTAGGTCCTAGGTTGGTCCAAGGGTGAGTTGGAGATTCAACAGGACTAATAGGTGTACCATCGCCAAAATCCCAAGCATAATTTGGCACTGTTCCAGAAACTGGAAGTGTTTCGTTTGTGAAATTAGTTGGGGTAATAGAACAAGCTGCACCTGCGAAGAATGCTGCTTTAGGGCTTTCTTTTACTTTCACAGTTTTCATCAAAGAATCTTTGCAACCAAATTCTGAAGTTGCAACCAATTTTACAGATTTATCACCAGGGCTTGTGAACATGTGTGAAGGCTCTTCTTCTGTAGAAACATTGCCATCGTTGAAATTCCAGAAACTACCTACCAAACCATTTTTAATGGTGGACAGATCGTCGAACATAAACATGTCATTGTCGCAATTGCCACTTACCAATTTCCAATCTGGAGATGGCTTGTCGAATTCATATACACGTTGTGTATTGGAAGAGGAACAACCATTTAAGCTAGCAGTAAGTGTAGCTAGGTATGAACCTGGCGCATATACGTGAGAAGCGTTGGTAGTTGTAACATTTGCGGCAGTATCTCCAAAACTCCAAACGTAAGCAGAAGGTGGAGTAGTTTGGTTGGTGAAAGTTACCGCTTTGGTTTCGCAAGCGTTCACTTTTGAAAATTTAACGGTAGGTATGCTATTTACAACTACAGTAGCGCTATCCCAGAACACAAAACCATAAGGAAGTGTAGAAGCTCTCATTTTTACTTTGTAAGTTCCAGCACTTGGGAATTGAAATACAGGCTCAGGAGCATCGGTTTGATCAAGTGGGTTACCAGTACCAAAATCCCATAAGAAAGCAATGCTTCCGCTTTGAACTTTAGAAAGTTGGGTAAACCCTACAGCGTCACCGTTACAAATTTTGGCAGGAAGGCCAAATTTTGCGATGATAGAAGGATAAACCAAAACATTGCGGTAGATTAAAGTATCGCAACCGTTGGTTAGGTCGCTGATTTTTACAGCTACACGAATCATGGTATCTTCTAGCAAAGCAGTTTTTGGTTTGAATTGAACCAACAAATCTGTAGAACCTGATGGATTGGTTTGAATTACTTCACCGTCCGCAAAAGGTACGCTTCTGTTTTTGCTGGTAATTGCATAAGAAGATGCTGTCCATTTGGTACCGTATTCGGCATTGGTATAAGTGTTAACGCCTTTAGGAGAATTATAAGAATAGTAAACAGACTCGCCTACGATGGTTACATCATTGGCTTTTCCATATTGGTACAACGCTTTGGTGGTTTGGGTACCGAAAGTCAATTTTTGTCCACCTGGGGCTGGTTTGATAAATGTGGTGAAAACCGAAGAATCGTTGGTTCTGTTGTCATCAGGTATGTCAATATAAAAACGAATTTTATTGGTACCCAAGGTATTCAAAGTCACAGAAGGGAATTTCACTTGTGCGGTATCATTGAAAACGAGTGTCTTTTTATTCACAGCAACGGTACTCACTTTGATACCATTCACACTCATAGAAACGTTAAAGCTGGTTTTTGAAGAATAATCCCAAGCAGTGTCATAAGAGTAAAGGTTT
Organism: Bacteroidia bacterium; assembly: GCA_038317095.1. GTDB lineage: Bacteria > Bacteroidota > Bacteroidia > NS11-12g > UBA955 > JAGXTF01. The sequence continues at coordinate 10,337 of JBBQBB010000079.1, forward strand.
TTAACAACCACAGTTGCTACACCTGTGGTTGCGCCTTGACAAGCATTTGCACCTATGGTGAATGTGTTGCTCACTTGCTGAATATCCATAAAAGAACCAACCGCACCGCGGTCTGATTTAATTGGGTTTCTAGCAGCCCCTGTATAGTCTGTTGGTACACCAGCGTTGGTAGGCACATTGTTTTGGTCAACCCAATTGTCTGAACGGAAATCACCACTGGAAGCATTGCGGAAATTTGGATTCTGGTATCTTTCACCCGAACCTACATAACCACTGGTTGCCCAAGTGTTGAAATCGTTACCACCGCCGCTTAGGCAAGACCAATATTGGTAACCGGGAGAACCTTGTAACCAAATGGTATTGTTATTTACGTCAAGAGGTGCGGTAGTTGAACCATAAAGGTAATGGTAATAACCGTAAGTGCCAGAACCTACTGTGTTGAAAATATTTCCATTAATAGTTAGATTGCCATAATTGCCACCATACAAACAATAGTAGTAGTGGTAAAAATATCCACCACCTTGGCTAGTAAAGTTAAATGTATTTTGGCGAATTTGTAGATTATAGCTGGTGCTAGGCTGGTAAAATTGAATGGAATAAGTTCCATATGCACCGCCTATATCGTCAACAAGATTAGAAGCAAACATTACATTCGTAGCGTAATATAAGTAAGCACCATACACATAACCTGCAGTGGATACTTGGCGCAGTTTGCGAACAAGATTGCGCTGAACATCCCATTTAGAGTTATAAGTATACAAGCCATACATATTGTGGTACGCAGAAGTTGAGGTAGACTGGTTGTTATCAACTTGGTTGTCATTCATAGTATTTGTTCCAGCGTTGCTGAAACTATAAATGCCATAAAAGCCAGCAAACGGCAAGCAGTTTTTTACAACGTTCTTGGTAATGTTAATGTCATTACTATAAGGACTGTAAATTCCGAACATATTGCCAGTACCGTTGCATTGCAGCGAAGTGATTGTGTTTGAAGCAAAAGAACCATTTTGAAGATACGTAGTATAAATACCTTCAGAAACAGTAGATCCTTTGATCAAATTAATGGTATTGCCTGATATTGAAAATTTATTTGTCGTTGTTCCATATATCCAACTTGCATTCATAGCGAAAGTAGTGCCATTGGATGCTGCCGCTAGTGCGTTCTTGTAAGGCAGATCATGAATGTTGTTTTTATCTATAACAACAGAACGACTCGTGGCATAAGTATACCAGCTATAGATACCATAAGAGGTTGCATTTGGATTGGTAGCTGCATTGTTGGCGCGACTAATGTCGTTGCCTGATATTACTGTACCATTCGAATAATAAGTACATATGCCTGCATAAAAAAAGTTTTGAATGGTGTTGTTAGTGTAAGTATTGTTACTCGGTGTAGAGCTATAGGATGAAGAACTTTGTATTCCGAAAATCCCATAAGCAGGGCCAGGGCTATTAACGTTGGTAGTGCTCATTACGCAATTGTCAATGGTATTATAATAACCGTTGCCAGAAGCTACTTGTCCTGAGGTAAAGCCTGTTAACAAATTTGTTCCAGCAACACCGATAAAAGCACCACTAGAAGTAGCAGAACCCGTAGTTAATGCACTCATTTGCAAATTACAACCGCTAAAAGTGTTGTAGTCGGAATTTCCACTAAGGCGAACACACCAGATGTTGGTAGCTGTACCAGAGTTGATAACAGTCAATTTTTTAACGGTGAAATAATCACCCCCTGTAAAACTCATAACTTCTGGAAGACCTGCAGTACCCGCATAAGTTACTGAAAATCCACCGCCAT
>JBBQBB010000080.1:0-12091 GCA_038317095.1 Bacteroidia bacterium
CACTGGCGGGTTGGTTGGTGCTACAATTTTTACCAATTTGGTAATAGAGTCTTTGGTACCACAATAATCTACAGTTAATTTTACATCGTAGTTACCAGCACTGGCCCAAGAAGACTTGGCTTTTGCTCCTACAGCAGATGCCGGCGTGCCTGAAGCCGCTGTTCCTGGAGGGTTGAAATTCCAAATGTACTTGTAAAAAGAAACTGGGTTGTCTGCATTAAATGTTATTTGTGCTTTGTTGTAATTGACACCAGACGGTGGAGTAAAAGCCGCTGTTGGCGCAGTTCCTGCTTTAATATTAACTTCTAAATCAAATTGGTTACCATAAATACTAGGGTTACCGCAAGAACCTGTTGAAGTTAAATTTGTAGGCCAATAAGTAAAGCATGCCCTAATACGCATACGGGTTTTACCTGGGTTGCTTGTGCAAGGAACTTGCAAACCAGATTTTGCCGAAGTATTGGTAATTTTTCCGCAACAATAAGGACCAGTTTGAGGGTCTGCTATGCATTCTCCTGCATCTGAGAAATCGCCATCGCGGTTTCCATCAATCCAAACTCCTGCATAGGTTCCCCAACCCCAACCATAACCATCGCCGTTACCCTTTAGAGTCACATCAATAAATTCGCTAGAAGTAATGTCAAAAGGGGCGCCGGTGTTCAATATGGATTGGGTTGTGTTGTTGCCTAAGGAAGCATACGAGGCCAAGGTTCCTGTAGCCCCTGCCACGGTGATTTCGGTAACGTTTCCACCATAAGTTGTTCCGAACCCATTGCTGGTTGCGTTACACCATTGGGCAGAAGAACTACCTGGAAGCAGGGCAGACAAGGCAATTAAGCCTAATCCGAAACTTCTCATAATTGTTTTGGTAATTGTTCTTTTCATAGGTTCTATAATTATTTTATTGTGAACAAATGACGTAATAAAATCTAGTAGTTGCAACTAGAAATGTCACAATTTTGTCATTAAATGCTAAAATGCACTTGGGGCCTGCATTTCAATGTGTAGAAAAACTATATTCTATCTAAGGTATTTGGATATTCGTCGAATTACTCAACCTTTTTTCAAGGAATCGGATGTGGAGTTGTCTTTTTTGGTTGGCGGTACTGCGGATTTTTGTTTTTCCAAATCTCTTTTGTAACTGCGAATGGCGTAAAATATACCTTTGGCTATGGTTTTTTGGCCATCTTCAGATTTTAACGTAGCGCGGTCCTTGTTGTTGGTTAAAAATCCAGTTTCAACCAAAACACTAGGCATTGCAGTTTGCCAAAGAACCAAAAACCCTGCCTGTTTTACACCACGTGTTTTTACGGAGGAAATTTTATTGGTATTTACTTCCACCAATTGAGAAAATTTCATGCTCTGTTGTAAAAACGCATTTTGAACCAAGGAAAAAATAATATGACTTTCGGCACTTTTGGGATCAAACCCCCCGTAGCTCTCATTGGTTTTGTAGTCATCCTCATAAGAAATTACTGCATTTTCGCGTTTGGCTACATCCAAATTGCCTTGTGTTTTGTGCAAACCCATAAAATAAGTTTCACTGCCAGCGGCAACTGTATTCACATTTGAGTTGCAATGAATGGAAATAAACAAATCTGCATTTTCTTTATTGGCAATATTGGGTCTCTCCCACAGTTCTACAAATTTGTCGGTTTTGCGTGTATAGATAACGGTTACGTCTTTTAGAGAATCTTCAATAATTTTACCCAGCTTAAGGCTAATAGCCAAAGTCACCGCTTTTTCCCAAATCTCATTGGCTCCGTTGCAACCAGGATCAAGGCCGCCATGGCCGGCATCAATAACTATTTTCCTTACCAAACCATTTCTAGCATGTGGCAAGTTTTTGGAAGCTGGCAACAGCAGCATTAAAATAATTGTGAGTATGAGGGATAGTAGCAATCTCATTGTACTTATGTTTCGATGTATCTTAATCATAAACCCTGCCAAAACCATTGTGGGCAAAAAAAAGCTTCATTTGGCAAAGTTTTTGACGAATTTCGCGCAGTTTTAAGGATGTACCAACAGGGGATAAAAAATGTTTTTCTACTTCCAATGTTAATTGACCTGCGCGTTATAGCTTTTTTTGTTATAACCTGCACGGCAGGATTCACGAAAGGCCAAACGTCTAAAATAAAAGACAGCACCCGGATTGAAGTGGCAAAACCCAAATCTGGTGGATTGGATAAACCCATTGACTACAAAGCTACAGATTCCATTATTTTTGATATTAAGAGGAATAAAGTTTTTTTATTCAATCAAGCATCCTTGCATTATGGCGATATTAATTTAACAGCATATTATATTGAAGTTGATTTAAAAAAGAAAGAAATTTACGCAAAAGGCGGACTTGATAGCAATGGGAAATACGGTTTTTTGCCTATACTAAAAGACGGCAATGAAACTTACAAAGCCGACAGTATGCGATACAACAGTGGCAGTAAAAAAGGCAGAGTTTATGGCTTGCATTTGGTGCAGGATGAAGTGCATATTCATTTAACCAAAGTTCTAAAACAATCTGATGGCAGTTTCGTAGGCGAACATGGTCAGATTACTACATGTGATGCAGATCATCCCCATTTTTATTTTAATACCTCGAAGATTAAAGTAATACCCAACAACAAAGTCCTGTTTGGTAGCGCCAATTTGGTTGTTGAAGATGTGCCTACACCACTTGCAGTTCCTTTTGGCTTAGCCCCCATTAAAAAAGGACGGAGAAATGGCATTCTATTCCCTGCTTATGGGTATAACTATGCAAATAAGTCTTTCTATCTTCAAAAATTGGGTTACTACACAGGTTTAGGACCCAATGCAGATTTAACTTTGAGCACAGACGCTTATTTAAATGGCGATTTAAGGGCTGGTATTGCAAGTAATTTTATTAAGAGGTATAAATACAGGGGCTCTATAAATTTCAATGCGAGTCGTTTTGGAAATGGCACCGAAAGAACCAGTCCTGGATTCACCCGCAATCTTGATTTTTCATTGGGGTCTAGCTTTGGATTTGATTCTAAATACTTGCCAGGTACTATTTTAAATGGCGACATTCACATACAAACCGGAAATTTTAACCGGTTAAATTCACGAGATTTGGCTGGTTTTTCACAAAATCAGTTCAATTCCAGTATTAATTTTGGTCATAATTTTTTAAAAAACAAAATTACATTTAACGCATCTGCAAGGCATTCTCAAAATACGCAAACCCATAGTTTTAGATTGGAATTGCCCAATGTGGTTGTAGGGGTGCCTCGTATTACTCCATTTGCAAAAAATGGAACCAGCAAATGGTACCAACAAATTGGAGTCGGGTATAATATGAATTTTAGCAACGTATTAAATACCATCGATACCATTTTGTTTAGTTCACGTGGCAGGGATGAATTTAAAAACTTACAAAATGGCATTAACCACAGTCTATCAACTGGAACAACCTTTAAATTGCTACAAGGAACCATTAATGTAAGTCCCACTTTTAACTATTCTGAAAAGTGGTATTTTAGTACGATAAAAAAGAGTTGGGATACAGCGAATAGAAGAGAAATTGTAACGAACGAACAAGGATTTTATCGCATGCAACAATACAATGCGGCGGCTACTATTTCTACCAATATTTATGGCACCTTCCAAAATTTGAATACCGGCAAATTGCGCGCAATTAGACATACGATAACACCGTCACTTTCGGTAGGATATGCACCAGAAATTAATCCAGAAAAATTAGGCTGGGTGCGAGGTTATTTTAACGATACTGCCAAAACAAAAAACTTAGTGACGTATAATATTTTTGAAAAAGGCATTAACGGATATTACAACCAAATGGAAAGCGGAAGTATTGGTTTTAGCATTAGCAATAACCTACAAGGAAAAAAGGTGGTATCCATAGACAGCAATGGAAAAGAAAAATTAGATAAATTTAATATCATAGATGCATTAAATATTTCAGGGAGTTATAATCTTTTGGCGGATAGTTTTAATTTATCGGATATCAATACTACATTAAATACTGTGTTGTTGCAAATTTTCAACATCACTGCCTCTGCACAATTCAGCCCTTACGCCATAGATGGAAAAGGCCGCAGATTGCAAGAATACCAAATTAAAAAAGATTACAGCCCATTGCGTTTTGTCAATTTCAATACCAGTTTAAATACGCAACTGAATCCAGAAAAATTTAAACGCAATAAAAATGGTGAATCCAAAGAATTAAATTCTAAAAAAGGAACTGTAGAAGAGTTAGAAGCGTTGCGCAAAAACAATTTGGATTACTACAATTTTAAAATACCTTGGAATATAAATATAAGTTATATTTTAGACTATAATAAAGACAATTCAATTCGTTTCGGAACACCTAAATTAACTACCCATCGCATTGCCATAGGTGGAGATGTGAATTTAACTACTGAATGGAAAATAGGGTATCAAACGGGTTATGACTTGGTTCAAAAACAGATAGTTGCGAGCCAGTTTACTATTTCTAGAAATTTGCATTGTTGGCAATTGGATTTTAGTTGGGTTCCAATTGGGGGAAATAAAAATTGGGTATTTACATTGCGGCCAAAATCCAGTTTATTGCAAGATTTGAAGTTAAACAAAAGGGTCTATAATAATCCAGCACTTTTTGGTGCATATTAAACTAAAATCATCATATTTGCGGTATGACATTACAAATAGGCACCCAGGCACCTGACTTTACCCTTTACACCTCCGAAAAAACGGCTGTAACATTATCCTCCCAACGCGGCGAAAATGTAGTATTGCTATTTTTTCCATTGGCATTTACAGGCACTTGCACAATAGAATTATGCACTTTGCGCGATCAATTGCACGATTATACTGAATTGAATACTGAGGTTATGGCCATTTCCGTAGATTCCGTATTTACACTTGCAAAATGGAAAGAATTGGAAGGATTTAATTTTACTATGCTTTCAGACTTCAACAAAGAAGCTTCAATTGCTTATGATACAATTTATGAAAAATTTGGTCCAGGTGGACATATGCATGGCGTGTCTAAACGATCTGCTTTCGTTATTGATGGCGAAGGTATTATACGTTACGCTGAAGTATTGGAAAATGCCACTTTGTTGCCCAACATGGACGCGATAAAAGCGTGTTTGGCTTCCTTAAAATAAAAAACAATTGGTATAAACGGATGCGTTGTTCTCTATTTCTATGCTTACTGTTGCCTCTCTTAACGGCAGGCCAACAAATACCATTAGAATATAGAACTGCTTATTATTATAGGAATGCAGATACTTTCCATTTAAACAATACCCAAATAAAAAACGACAAAGCAACCCTTGCTTTCTTCGCAAAACAAGGGTTGCTTTTTATCGATTCAATGCTTTTACAAACTACTATTCAGCATGGTTTTGACAGCATATTAAACGTCACTAAATTTATAAACGCAGGGTCATTTTTTATGTATAAAACCGAAGTGAGCAATGCGGAATACAAACAATTTCAGCAAAGCAAAAAAAGTGGGGTGTACTACCCAGACACGGCGGTGTGGCAGGATGGCGAAGAAGAAAAAGACCCATTCGTTTTGTATTATTATCAGAATAAAGCTTACAATTCATATCCGGTTGTAGGGATTACACATTGGCAGGCGGTGCAGTATTGTATATGGAAAACCCAAGAATTAAATGCGCTATTGAATAAAAATGGCATTGCCAAATACAGCGTTGAAGTAAGGTTGCCATCGGATGCAGATTACAATGCTGCTTATAAAAAGCATATCACAGGTTGGCTAAAATCTAAAGAAAATACATGCGGATTTTCGATGGAAAATGATTACTTAAGTTATGCATTTGGTTGTGGTAAATTTCGCTGCAATTTTCATACAATTACGACTACGCGGGGAGCTGCAATAAAGCCCACACTGGATAAAAACTGGCAGGCGTATGGCTTTATAGTTACACCCACATTGTCCTATCAAAATGCCTTGGGAATGTATAATTTGCTAGGGAATGTAGAGGAATGGACATCCACTTCCGCAGGGGGCGCATTGTTTAACAATTTGGAATACATTTATACCACAACAAATAAAATTATCCCAAATACACAAACCAAAATAGACAGTGTTTCCCTAAATAAACACATTTATAAAAAAACAGATTTAGCGAAACACTATTTTGTAAAAGGGGGCAGCTGGATGGATGAGATTTATTACTTACAACCTGCAGCACTAAAATTAAAAGCCGAATGGCACCGTTCTAAAACCATAGGATTTAGATATGTGGTATATGTAAAAGCGAAAGATTAATTAATTTAAATCGGCCAATTCCACCTCATTTCGAAACAAATCTTCCATAGTTTCGCGCTTGCGAATTAACTGGGCTTTGCCGTTTATGACCATCACTTCGGCAGGTCTAAAGCGGGCGTTATAGTTGTTGCTCATAGTAAATCCGTAGGCACCTGCATTTCGAATTGCGATAAAATCTCCTTCACGGACTTCGGCAATTTTACGGTCGTAGCCTAGTGTATCAGTTTCACAAATATACCCAACAACGGAGTACACCCTTGGCGTGCCTTCTGGATTTGAAATGTTTTCTATGTGGTGGTAGGCATCGTAAAACATAGGTCTGATTAAATGGTTTTGGCCGCTATCTACCCCTATAAAAACGGTAGAGGTTGTTTGCTTTATTACGTTAGTTTTGACAAGCAAATAGCCACTTTCGCTGACGATAAATTTGCCTGGCTCAAACCACAACTCTAGTTCACGGCCATATTTAGCACAGAAAAGTTTGAAAGCTTCTGCGATTTTCACACCTGTATCTTCTATGTCGGTAACAAAATCGCCTTCTTTGTAGGCCACTTTGAATCCACTGCCAAAATCCATAAATTGAAGGTCTGGAAATTCTTCGGCGGCATCAAACAGCAATTCAGCACCTCTTAAAAAAACTTCGCTGTCCAGAATGTCGCTTCCCGTGTGCATGTGCAAACCTGCAACGTTCATTTCATTGCTTTGCACTACGCGAAGCACGTGGCGCAATTGGTGAATGGATATTCCGAATTTAGAATCGATATGCCCTACGGAAATATGGCTATGACCACCTGCCATAATGTGTGGATTTAGACGAATACAAACCGGCACAGTTCCGCGGTAAAGGTGACCAAATTGTTCTAAAATAGATATGTTATCAATGTTAATATGAACACCCTTTTGTACAGCTTGAACAATTTCTTCCATGTCCACGCAATTGGGTGTGTACATGATTTGCGTTGGCAGAAAACCTGCACGAAGGCCCATATCAACTTCCTGAATGGAAACGGCATCGAGGCCAGAACCTTCCCTTTTCAACAAACGCAATATATTTACATTGTTTAAGGCCTTTAAAGCATAATGCAATCGCACTTTAATACCTGGGAAGGCATTTTTTAGGCGGTGATATTGCGAAACTATTTTATCTGCGTCGTAAACGTATACCGGGGTTCCAAACTCTTCAGCAATTTGTGTTGCTGAAACATTTCCAATTTTGTATTCTTGGTCCATATTTTTTTTTATAAAAAAAGGCGAAGTTTTTAGCTTCGCCTTTTCAGTTTATTAAGCGAAGTTTAATTAATTTAATTCCTTTTTATTTCTTTTAGAGGCAAATTCAAGTACCACAGGAGTTGCGATGAAAATAGAAGAATAAGTACCGATGGCGATACCCACCAACATTGCCAAAGAGAAACCTTTCAATGAATCGCCACCGAAAAAGAACAATACCACGACTACCACAAATACGGTAAGAGAAGAAACAATAGTTCTGCTCAAAGTTTGGTTAATCGCTGCATTTATCAATGTAGGTTCATCTGCTTTGCTGTGGCGGTCTTTTAAGAAGTCACGAATACGGTCAAATACAATTACAGTATCGTTCATAGAATAACCGACAATGGTAAGCAATGCAGCAATCAAGTTTTGGTCAAACTCAATTGGAAATGGCACCCATTTGTCTAGGATAATAAATACACTTAATACTACTATAATATCGTGAATGGTTGCAATAATTGCACCTGCCGCGTAGGCTACATTTCTAAAACGGAACACAATGTACAAGAACATACCTATGGTTGCGATAATTAAAAGAATTATAGACTTATTGCGAATGGTTGTTGCTACCGTTGCACCCACTTTGTTTGAGCTTAAAATAGCAGTAGAAGGGTCGTTGTTTTTGGTAACCAAAGATATGCCCTTAAGACTATTGATAAGTTTCTCTCCAATTAAATCTCGCTTAACACCTGCAGAATCCAATTCAATGCCTTTGTTGGCGGCTTTTAAATCATTGGTAAGGAAATACGTAGTCACAATTCTAAACTTACCGCCTTCACCAAATGTTTTAACCTCGTTGCTTGAACCTGGTAGATTTTTATCTAGGGCTTGTTTAATTTGATCAACGTTGTAATTTTTAGCCGCATCGGTTTGAACAATAAAGCTATTTCCTCCTTTAAAGTCGATACCGGTGGAAAGCCCACCTTTGGTAAAGAACATAACAATCCCCAAGAGAATAAGCGGGAAACTGATAAAGAAATAGATTCGGCGTTTTCCAACGAAATCATAATTTGCATTCACCAATAAATTGCGGTTGTAGGCAAAATCATAAGAAGTTATCTTTCCCTTTTCTGCTCTGCGATCTAAGAGTAAGCGAGTGATGAACAAGGCCGTAAAAAGAGAACAGAAAATACCAATTACCAAAATTACAGAGAATCCATAAGCAGGACCTGCATCGGTAAACATAAGAATAATTGCTGCTAATAAAGTGGTAACGTGACCATCAATAATCGCAGACAATGCATGTTTGAAACCCAATTCTATGGCAGTTCGCTGGCTTTTACCGGCGCGAAGTTCTTCTTTAATACGTTCATAAATCAGTACGTTTGCATCCACGGCCATACCGACTGTAAGAATTAAACCAGCGATACCCGGAAGTGTAAGGGCTGCACCCATATTGGAAAGAATACTGATAATAAGGAATACGTTAGCAAACACTGCTACGATTGCAATCCAACCTGCGCGGTTGTAGTACAATACCATGAAAGCGAGAACTGCTATGAAACCTGCCAAAAGCGAATTAAGACCTCTGTCGATAGATTCTTGACCCAAAGAAGGACCAACAACCTCACTAGCAACGATACGCGCTGGTGCTGGCAATTTACCTGCTTTCAACACATTGGAAAGGTCATCCGCTTCTTTGATATCAAAATTGCCACTGATTTGGCTATTTCCACCGCTAATTCTGCTCTTTACTACAGGTGCGGAATAGACCCTGTCATCCAGCACGATGGCGATAAATTTATTGATGTTGTTTCCAGTGATTTGAGCCCAAGTAGTTGCAGCGGCAGGAGTCATCTCCATATTCACTTCCAACTGCCCAGTTTGGCTGGAGCTTGGACGTGCATCGGAAATGATATTTTCGTCGTCGCTGCTCAATGCGGCTTTTCCATCACGGCCGCGTTTTAGGAAATATACATTATACTCGTCTGGATTAAGAATTTGTTTCCCTTGAGGATTCACATCGTTTGGTTTGGCGCTGAAAGCCACTTTTACAGAAGGTTCTAAAACCATTCTGTACTGATCCAACTGCAGCATTTCTGCTAGTTTTTGGCGATCCGAGGATTTTACAGTACAAATAGAAGATCCTTGGGGTGCACCTTGAGTAGCCACACGTTTCAAAATTTTCGCCAAAGGATTGGTAGAAAGATTGACCGCGTTGTCAGCTTCTTTATTGGTATCCACCTTGGCAGATGCGGTTTTGCCAGTATCGGCAGGTTTTGTAGCTGCAATTGCTTTTTTAGCAGTGTCTTCTGTTTTGGCTGCGGTATCCACTTCTTTTACAAGTGGAACAGTGTTGGTTGCTGCTTTGTATAAGGATTCTAAAATGCGGCTGCCTTCTAACTCATTGCCAGAATTGCCATACACTTCATAAAACTCAAGATTTGCACTTTTTTCAACCAAATCTTCCATTCGGCGAGGATTGTCCACACCGGGAAGTTCCACCGAAATGCGACCTCCATCTATTTTTTGAACCGTTGGTTGTGTAACATTGGCTTGGTTAATACGTTTTTCTACAACTTCATAAACCCGGTCTATAGCACCGTCTGTTTCTTTGCGCAAAAGTGCATTCAATTCGCTTTCGCTGCTCGTTGCTTGAATTCCGGTTTTATTGTTCCCTTTTACAAAAAGATTGTTGATTTTGCGAGAGGGAAACATTTTCTTGAACTGATCTATAAAAACAGATACATAGTCGCCCCCATTATCCCTAACTACATCATTGGTTCTTTTTATTGCTTTTAAAAGGTCTGGGTCGTTTCCATCATTGGCAAGTCCTTTAATAATGGCGCCTTTGTCCACTTCAAGGATTACGTTCATTCCACCCCTTAAGTCTAAACCTAAGTTTACTTCTTGTTGCTTACACTCAAAGTAAGTGAAAGAAGCAATTCCCATGCTGTAGAAATTGGCTTTGTTGCCCAAGCTGTCAATATAACGGCGAGTTGCTTTGGTTTTGTCTTCCCCAAATTTCTTGTTGCGCATTTCGGCAAAACTCTTTGCCTTGCTTTCAAAACCCCGTGTTTTCCATGTAAACGATAATTGGAAAATACAGGCAATGGCCAAGAGAGTGGAAAATACAATGATTGTCTTTTTATTCTTCATCGGATTTCTAAAAGTCAGTTTTTTACGAAGGCGCGAAAATAGGTAAAATTAGGTTACCCACCATTAAGAAAATTGAAAATTGTGCCTTAGCGCGAAAGAATTAAAGCAGACTTGCCGAAATTCGGTCGATGTTCATCACAATTTGTGCTATATTTTGTTGTTCCATACAGCGAAAATGACCTTGGGGGCATTTTGCAAAACCCAATTTAGAACAAGGTCTGCATTTTAAACCCGTTACTTCAGAAACGAAAGTAAGATCTGTATTAAAATCTTTTGGGTAATAAGGTGTCATACCAAACTGGGGTATGGTATTTCCCCAAATGGAAACGACGGGTTTTTTTAAGGCTGCGGCTATATGCATTAAACCAGTATCGTGCGTAACTACAATACTTGCCAATTTTACAATTTGACTGCTGAAAGAAAGACTTAGTTTGCCACAGAGATTAAGTACTTTATTGTCTGTGCCCGTTAAACATTCTGCAACCAATAGGTTGTCGTGAGCATCTCCAATAACCACAACCGGCAAATTTATTTTAGTAAACATTTCATGCATGCGATTTTTACTAAGCCTTTTTGTAGCATAAGTACCACCAGAAACATAAACAACGAATGGGGTTTTCGGTAAAATATCGGCGATACTATCTGGCAAATTGGCACCCGGTGTAAAAAAATAATCGAGCCCTCTCCCATCGTTTTGTATGCTAAGTGACGCTACTGCATGGAGGTATCTATCCACTATATGGATGTCGGGCATAAAATTCTTTTTAAATTTTACCTTTAGCCATTTTTTGAAATTTAATTTTTCGAATGAAACAGATTTAACACCAAACAATAGCGTTTTAATTTGCCAGGTGCGGAGGTTTTTGTGTAAGTCAACAATGAGGTCGTACTTTTCTAAAAATAATTCATCCAAAAGGGTTGAAAATGAATCTCCGAGTGCAATTACTTTGTCTACATATGGATTGGATGCGACCAAACTGCGAAATTTTTCTTTGGTACAATAATGAATTTCTGTATCGGGTATTTGTTCCTTCAAACAGCGAACAACAGGCGTTGTAAGTACAATATCCCCTATTGAACTAAATCGCAAAATCAGAATCTTCACTGTCGCAAATCTAAACTAAATCTATATTTAAATCACAGGGTGTGTATCGACCTTTTGTTTTGTAACCACAGCATCAAATCTGCAAGCGACAAGGCATTTAATGTCATCTCTTTGGTTAGCCCACCTTTTCTAGCGGAAACGGTACCGTAATACATGTCATTTAGGGCGGTTTTTTCATGGGCATCGGGATTGATGGATAGCATAACCCCTTTCTCCATAGCATAGCCAATCCACCGCCAATCTAAGTCTAACCGAAACGGATTGGCATTAATTTCAATACATACGCCATTTGCCGCGCAAGCATCTATTATATAAGAATGGTCAATTGGGTACCCTTCTCTCACAAGCAACAA
>JBBQBB010000081.1:0-11948 GCA_038317095.1 Bacteroidia bacterium
CAGTTTGGTCTTCCAAACCGCGCCACTGCTGGTGGGTAATTGCATTTAAACAAAAACTACCTGAGGCACCGGCATACGCTGGATTTAATAAAACCTTATTAAATGTAAAGTGTGTGTAATAAGGATCTTGCTGGGCAAATATTGCTGCTGGTGTAACAAATGCGGCAATTATGGCCAATCGTAAAACTCTCTTCATATTTCCGGCTAACTTCTCTGTTAAACGACAAAAATGGTGATTCCTTTTGGATTGAACAAATTTTTTATTCATCAATTGTGTATTATTTGTATTTTTAAAACTGAAATAGTGATACGAAGTGCTATTTTGCTGTGTTTTTGGAAAAAATAAATTTCTCAATCTGAAAACCAAAACTTACGAAAACGGACATATCGGTGGTTGCTAATTTCCCGTGGATGGTCAATTACAATTGGCTTATTTAGGAAATGGTAGCAGTAATTGACTTGCAATTCTTGGGTATTTCGGCTGCTTAACCTCAAAGTTTGAACCGTAAAATCGTAGGACATGCCTATTCTGATAGCGTGATTCGGCATTTTTTTAAGTTTTAGGGCTTCGATGGGATAAAATCCCAGCATAATGTAAACTGCATCTGCCCCTAAATATTGGGCACGAATGCCAGCTCCGGTGGATAATTTACTTTGGTAAGTGATTAAGCCTTGGATTTCAGTTTGTGGCTTCACCCAACCATGTTCGTTGTGCACCGTCCTTATCATCACGTTCGGCTCTAAGGTAAAATTGGGGTTTCGAAAAAGTTGGGTAATTCGCCAACCCGCAGTGGCATAGAGATGTCGTGCAGATTGAATGTATACGGATCCACTTAGCGTTAGGTAATCAAATTCTACTTGATTGATGGATGTAAGACTTATGCCAGCTTTTAAATTGTAAAATTGGGGCAAACTCAAAACCAGTCCACTTCCTATCATCCATTTTGAGCTGGAAGGATTACCTCCAATTGGCAAAAGCGGATCACCCAGTTGCATGGCGCGCAAGGCAGCCGTATTCCACCGTTTCGTTTGGTTTGTAAAGTCTGCACCTAGGCGCAAAACACCCTCCTTCCCTATTCTAATAGCTCCAGCAAATCCGAATTTGTACATTGTATTATTTTCATAGGCAATAATGTCTGAGATTGTGGCAAAGTAGAATCCTCCTAAATCTCTGTTTCCATCAAATGCAAAGGGTGCAGAAATGGAAAATGCATTGGTTTTGGGTCCAATCCCCACAGGTACATTGGGGGCAACTGCTAAGCCACTTTCGGTTCTAAAAAGACCCGTCTGATCGGGCAATTGTAGCCATTGCTTGTGATTTATCGTATTTATGCAGATGCCACCTGAACTGCCAGCATAGGCCGGATTGAAGATCACTTTATTGAATGCAAAGTGGGTAAAATACGGTTCTTGCTGGGCGGAAATAAAAATAAAATTACCAACGAAGAATGCGCTGAGAAAGGCTATTTTCAACATAATTGCAGTTTAATTAACTCTATAACGCAATTGGATGAAAATGTTTCGTGTATGCATACAAATAAATAGTATTGCATTCCTTATGTGCACAAGTCGAGGATAAGTGGACAGTTTTACATGTTGATTGTCCAATTTTTTTATCATAATGTTGTAAACTAATTTATACACTATGCCCGAAATACTTGTTGTAGATGATGAAGCCGCAATCAGAGATACCCTGAAGGAAATTCTTGAATACGAAAAATATACAGTTACCTTGGCTGAAGACGGCCTGCGTGCGTTGCAATTAATTCAAAAAAACGAATACGATGCTGTATTGTGTGATGTAAAAATGCCAGGAATCGATGGTATGGACTTATTAGATCGGGTGCAAGCCATATCTCCTGATGTGCCATTTATTATGATATCTGGCCACGGCACTGTGGAAATGGCGATAGAAAGCACCAAAAAAGGAGCTTATGATTTTATTACAAAACCACCCGATTTAAACCGATTGCTGATAACAATACGCAATGCAGTAGACCGCAACAATTTGGTGGCTGAAACAAAGGTATTGAAACGGAAAGTAGCCAAGACCTTTGACATAATAGGAGAAACACCTGCCATAGAAAAAATAAAGGATACGATAGAAAAAGTGGCACCTACCGAAGCACGTGTGCTTATTACAGGAGAAAATGGCACAGGAAAAGAGCTTGTGGCACGCTGGATACATGAAAAAAGTGCTAGGGCTGGAATGCCTTTGGTAGAAGTAAATTGCGCAAGTATTCCTATTGAATTAATTGAAAGTGAATTGTTTGGCCATGAAAAAGGGAGTTTTACCTCAGCTATAAAGCAGAGAATTGGCAAATTTGAGCAAGCCCATGGTGGTACTTTGTTTTTGGACGAGATTGGCGACATGAGTCTTACCGCGCAAGCCAAAGTTTTACGGGCAATACAAGAAGGTAAAATATCTAGGGTGGGTGGCGAAAAAGAAATTAAAGTAGATGTGCGGATTGTGGCCGCAACGAACAAAGATTTACTTACAGAAATAGACAAAGGAAATTTTAGAATGGATTTGTATCACCGCCTTTCGGTAATTTTGATCCATGTGCCCACACTGAATGAACGGTCTGGGGATATTCCCATGATAGCCGATAGCTTTTTGGTGGATGCTTGCGCCGAAAATAGCATTCCACTTAAAAAATTCTCAGCAGATGGATACGAAGCCATCAAAGAAGTAAATTGGACTGGAAATATTAGAGAACTGCGCAACGTGATTGAAAGGTTGGTAATTCTTTGTGGAGATGTGATCACCGGTGAAGATGTTTACATATACAGCAATCCGGCGCAGCGAGGTTCTGACCCTTTTGGTGTGGTAGATAAATACAAAACCATGCAAGATTTTAGAGATTGGGCGGAAAAAGTGTTTATTGAACGCAAGTTAATGCAAAATGGTTGGAATGTGGCCAAGACGGCTCAAGAAATTGATATCCAACGTAGCCATTTGTACAACAAAATTGAGAAATACAGTTTGAAGCGCCTCTAATGGCGGAAATTGGTAAAGATTTAGAAAAGGCCGCGGCACTTCTTAGGGAAGGAAAGTTAGTGGCTATACCCACAGAAACTGTGTATGGGTTGGCAGCGAATGCCCTAAATCCAGAGGCAGTAACGCGGATATTTGAAGTTAAGGATAGACCCTATTTTGACCCCCTAATTGTGCACACCTATTCTTTTGAAGAGGCAAAAAAGTATGCTTCGTCGTTTCCGGATACAGCAAGGCGATTGGCGAAAGAATTTTGGCCTGGCCCGTTGACGTTGGTTTTACCCAAAAAAAATGAAATCCCGGATATCGTCACCGCTGGACAAAGCACCGTGGGATTGCGCGTTCCAAATCACGAATTGACCTTAAAATTACTTAGGGGATTGCCATTTCCGTTGGCAGCACCAAGTGCAAATCCTTTTGGGTATGTGAGTCCTACGACCCCACAACATGTGAACGACCAACTGGGGGAAAAAATTGACTATATCCTTGATGGAGGCGATTGCGCCGTGGGAATTGAAAGTACGATCATATCCTTCGCCCATGGAAACAACGCAGAGGTATTGCGTTTGGGGGGACTAGAAATATTAAGAATTGCCAAAATCACAGGTAGTTTGCGGGAAATTCTGCACCAAAACAGCGACCCTTCTGCACCGGGGCAGCTAGACCAACATTATGCCCCAGGGTGTGCGTTGGTTCCTGAGTCGGGGGAACCCATGCAATGGAAAAAATTTCTCGGTAAGAAAATATGTTGGTTGCGTTTTAAAGAATTGCAACCTGGAACCCCGGTAAATGACCAATTTGTGCTAGCACCCGATGGAAAAATGAGCACAGCGGCAACCCGACTTTTTAGTTTATTGCGCCAAATGGATACAGAAAATTACGAAATTGCCATCGTCGAAGCCATACCAGATGAAGGTTTGGGAAGAGCTATCAACGATCGGTTAAAACGAGCTGGGGTGCGGTGAGGATTGGATTCATACATACGTTTACTTAAAATTTGATTCTATTTAGATCTATAATTTTTTAGGAATATTTTTCAAATTCTAAAGCCAAATAAGAATGAAATAGTTTCTTAAAAACCATTTCCCCTAAAATAATTATTTCAGCCCAATAATAGCATTCAAATATCCCATAAATAAAACATAAAAGAGCAAGCAGAATTAAATCTGCTTGCTCCTTTTATAAAATAAATATTTAATACTAAAGGTTATAGGCCATCAAAATAATACACATGTGTATTGGCGCCTTCGGTATTTTTCAACCAAAGCTCTTTAGATGCTAATCTTTGAATATTGTAAATTACAATGTCACCAGAAATGGTAATTTTTACATCCTCATCATCATTTTGAAAAGACCAAGTACCTTCTCTCGTTGATTTAGTTGGAAAGCCAAAGATTGTACCTTCAATGGTTTGCGTAAGAGTGCCATCATTTTTTACTTGATAAGTGTAGGTAGTGCCGTTCAGGTCTTGCACAGTTGCATTTTTTTCATATTTGCTAAGTGTCCATGTGTTGGTAAAACGATCTTTTCTGGTTTTTAAAGAAACAATAGGATCATCAGAACCTTTTTTACAAGCCGTAAATGCAAATAAGCAGGTTGTAGCAACTGTTAACGCTAAGAGAATTGAATTGAATTTTTTCATTTTTTTTTTAAATTAGTACTGCAAATTTGGGCTTAATATGCAAATCCTTCATTACATAATTAAATTTAAAAGGTATATAAATCACATAATCTTATTCCAATTTTGAACATAGATTTTGCTTTAAACCATATTTCACATCGTTCGAATTGGCTCCTGAGTCAGGCAAACCCATGCAATGCAAAAAATTTCTCGGTAAGAAAATATGTTGGTTGCGTTTTAAAGAATTGCAAGAGGATGTACCTGTAAATGACCAATTTGTGTTAGCACCCGATGGCAAAATGAGCACCGCGGCTACCCGCCTTTTTTGTTTATTGCGCCAAATGGATAAAAAAAATTACGAAAGTGCCATCGTAGAAGCCATACTCGATGAAGGATTGGGCCGGGCTATCAACGATTGGTTAAAAAGAGCTGGGGTGAGGTGACAAAAAATGCCAAAAAAAGAAGTCCGACTATATGAAATTATTTTTGCTTTTACTCATGCCTTTAGAAAGGTATTTAAATTAAGCCATGTCAATTAAATTATTTTTTTCCTCATGTCTTTTTCTCACAGTTTCGCCAATGGCTGTGGGTGTGCCATCGTCATCAATCCGCACAAACGTGATGGATGTGGTGCAGACTATGCTTTCTTCGCCACTGTAGACGCTGTATTTTCTTGCTTCTAAATTCATGGTTATAGATGTTGTTCCCAATTTGTTAACTTCCCCATAAATGCGCAGATGTTGTCCAGATTTTAAGGGCTTTTTAAAGACCAATTCACCCACCCGAACGGTCACCATATTGGGGGTAAAACAATACTCGGTGGCAAAAGATGCGGCGGCTTCATCAAGCCATGCCATTAGCGTTCCTCCAAACAGGTTTCCGTGAATTCCGATATCACGTACCATCACTATTTTTTTATTCAACAATTTCATATTCTTTTTCTAATTTAATTTTTTTCGAGTTTACTAATTCTTTGGTTTTATTAATTGTATCTATGAGAATGATAGATGTTTCAGCATACTGTCTAGAAACAATTTCCTTTAAATTTTTCAGTGAAACTATGCCAATAATATAGCCGGAATCGTGATTGAGATAACATTCATTAATGGTTTCGAAATGTCGTTTAAAGTCTAAAGTGTATTCCAAATCATGCCGCAAAAATATTTTAAGAAACACTTCCGAATCTCTACTCAATTTTTCGGTTTCATTCAGTTTCTTATACTCATAGCGGTAATTGTAACTCAATGCCGAAATATCTGACAGAACCGCTGAAGCCGTAGGATAAGCCCCAGCTCCTTTGCCAACAAAGAACTGCAAATCTGCAAAACTGGTTTTGGTAATTACACCGTTGTAAACATCGTCTACCGTATACAATTTGTTTTGGTTGTCAATAAATTTGGGCATAACAAAACAATTTATATTGCCATCTTCAGCCTTAAAAGCTTGCGCCACCAATTTGATTTTCAGATTTTTTTCACGGGCATAATTTAATTCTAATGGCCCAATATTGTCTATACCCAAATTAAAAATATCCGCTGGCTTAGCCACAATGCCAAATGCATGCGCAATTAAAATCAGCAATTTGTATTTGGCATCAAATCCGCCTGTATCTAGTGTGGGATCGCTTTCTGCAAAACCCTTTTCTTGGGCTTCAATCAGCGCATCGGTGTAGGAAATATTTTCAACAAATGTTTTTGTGAGTATATAATTGGTAGAACCATTTACAATGCCTTCTATCGATTCTAGCAAATCATTGTCGTAATATTCTTCCAAATTTCGAATGATGGGAATGCTAGCGCAACAAGCTGCTTCGTAAAGCAACGGAACATTAAATTGCTTTTGCAACACCAACAATTCTGCAAAATGTTCTGCAATCATTTTTTTATTTGCAGAGACGACCGCTTTGCCATTTCGCAGTGCAGTAGAAACAATTTCAAATGCAGCATCTGCATCATCAATCAATTCTACTACCACATTAATTTCCGG
Source organism: Bacteroidia bacterium (assembly GCA_038317095.1). Classification (GTDB taxonomy): domain Bacteria; phylum Bacteroidota; class Bacteroidia; order NS11-12g; family UBA955; genus JAGXTF01. Next base: position 6,606 of record JBBQBB010000081.1, read on the forward strand.
GTCGTTGAGTATTTCATTTTTATCAAAAGTAAAATGTGCTTCAGTTTCGGGTCGAATTTTATTTTTATTTTTGACACAAATGGTTTTAATTTTGGTTTTTAACGTAGGTGTTTTTTGCAATACTTCGTGTAAACCATTGCCAACACAACCAAATCCAAACAATCCAATATTTAATTTATTTCTTGACATAGTTTTAGTCTATTAAGCGGTGAAGGTTAATGTTTTTGACAACGATTCGATGGCAGTTTTTAAATCCAGAATTAGATCTTCTGCATCCTCTAGCCCAACGGACAAACGAATTAAACTGTCTGTAACACCAGACTGGTAGCGGATTTCCGCAGGTATAGATTTATGTGTCATTTCGCAGGGCAGACAGATTAAACTTTTTACACCGCCCAAACTTTCAGCCAATTTAAAATATTTTGTAGATGAAACAATTTGGGTAGCCGATTCTTTGTCATCTATTTTTAAATCAAAACTAATTACACCTCCAAAATATTTTTGTTGTCTAGCCGCAATTTCGTGATTTTGATGCGTTGGCAAACCTGGATAATACACATTTTTAACATTGTCTTGTGACAATAGGAATTCAGCAATGGCCAGTGCACTTTCAGAATGCTGGCGCACCCGAAGGGATAGTGTTTCAATACCCCGAATTACCAACCAACTGTCAAATGGGGCCAGAATTGCACCTGAAGCATTTTGAATAAATTTAATTTTCTCACCCAATTCTGCTGTTTTTGTAACCACCAATCCGGCAATTAAATCGCTATGGCCAGCCAAATATTTTGTAGCACTGTGAATGACGATATCTGCACCAAAATCAATGGGTTTTTGCGAGGCTGGGGAGGCAAATGTACTATCGACACAAAGCAGGCAATGGTTGGCTTTAGCAATTTTTGCAATGGTGGCAATGTCAGAAATTTTAAGTGTAGGATTGGTGGGACTTTCCAACCAAATCAACTTGGTTTTAGGGGTGATTGCCTCGGCTACATTCTCTGCATGGGTAGTATCTACATACGTTACCTTGATTCCAAATTTTTCATAAATATGGGTAAACAAGCGAAATGCACCGCCATAAATGTCGTCCACTGCAACAATCTCATCGCCCGATTTCAGCAGCTTTACAACTGCATCAATTGCTGCAAGACCGCTAGCAAAAGCATAGCCATTGCTTCCATTTTCTAAAGTGGCAATAAGGTCTTCTAATACCTTTCGCGTCGGGTTGTTGCTTCTTGCATAATCAAAACCTTTGTTTACACCAGGTGCTTGCTGCACAAAGGTAGAAGTTTGATAAATGGGTGTGGAGATTGCACCTGTAAGTTCGTCGACAGGAATGCTGTGTAAGATTTTTGTTTGCTCTTTCATTTTTTTAAATAATTTATTGGTTTAACAGTTTTTTAGTGTTCCGTAAAATCAACTTATTCAAAAAGAACCGGAGAGAAACGACTTATCGAAAGGGCTTAAACGAAAAAAGCTCTTCCGACAGGTCAGAAGAGCTTTTAATATAGAATCTGGATTAATCCAGGATATCAATGGCTTGTTTCTAACTTATCTATCCCAACATTGCTGCTGGGTTGAATTTGGCACCTTCCCACTTTTAAGTGGAGGTTGTCAAGACGTCATAGGGTCAAATCCCTCTGTCTTTCTGGATAAGAATATTTTGTTAAGAACGAGCTGCAAAGATGAACCTTTTATTTAAACTTTTTGCAAAAAAAGGAAAAATAATTTGGGGGACCGTAAAAATGGGCTGGTTACTATAAGGTGTATTTTTAAAAAAAAGGGGGGAGTTGGATTTCATCAAAACAATCAATAAAACTTTTAATACTTAACATTATAGTACCCAACTTGTTTATTTCCATACCCGCTAAAACCACCCTAGTATTAAAACGAAATAAGATTGCCGTAAATAATGCCTTTGATTTCAGTGCAATTAAATCATTTTCATATAGCTTAACTTTATCCATATCCGTTGGTTCTCCTTCTGAATATTTAAGCATAAGTAAATTTTGTTTTAATTTTTGCTCATAATCGAATTGAGTAATTTCATTTTTTTGAAGATTTTTTCTAGCTTTAAACCATTCCCATATTAGAAAATAGATTTTCATTATTTCTTCTAATTCCTCTGGAGATGTATTTAATCTTTGGCCCAAAAAAACTGTTAAATAAAACGGTTGTTTTAGGTACATATCATCAGAAATGCCAACGACATAGTTTTCATCCAGGTTATCAATCTGCTTAAGATATATCTCGATATCTTTAATTTCGCTATACTCTTTCTTCGTAAATTTCCTTTAATTCTGTTTTATTTAAAGCTTCTTACGTAACATTCGTTTCTCAATAACCTCAGTTCTTCTATAGCAGTATTGAATAAAAGACATTTGGCAAATATATGGTTTAAAAATTCTTCTTTTTCTCTGTCAAAGATTCTTATGTCAGTTTATACTTTTAAGGGATTCATCAGCCGAAATAATTGGAATGCGTGAATGCTTAAAGTCTTTAGGGTTCGTTGTTATTCATATTTCACACTGAGAATCTAGTGCACAAAAATATTGCAAAGAATCTTTAAAGTCCTAGTTGATTTGCAACGTTGTCCTAATGATAGTTTACCCTGTTCATGTAATTATGAAGCAAGAAGTATCGCCAGTTCATTGTTGTCTAAGTCCAAATTATCGGGTACATTTAGTGTTAGCGTTTTCATTACTTCAGAAATACATATTTTTTGTTACACTTCGATTTTTCGTCCCTTTGAGGCATTTAACCAAATGCGTATAAACATCAATTTCACTTTCCCAACCGGTTAAGTTCAAATCCTGCACTCAATCTAAAATAAATTCTACCGTGTTAACAAGCACGTCTTGCAATTGGATGGGAAATTTAGAGCTTTCGGAGAATGGATGGCCGGCATTGAAAGTATGCGTAGCTTCTGGCACAGTGATGAGTACAGCATGCAAGCACTGCGCGTATATTTTATTGGAATGTTCCACGGAAACAGATTCGTCTTTTTCACCATGCAACAGCATCATTGGCATCTCTATATAAGGAACTGCCTCTAAGATATTCAACGACTGGTGGTTGGTTTCCAAATCGTCCCAAAAAGCATATTTCATGGGCATTTTCTGCTGGGTGCGTGCATTGGGAACAAATATTTGCCCCTCTGTTTTCCACTTTTCTTTGCCGATGTCTTTGAACGCAAGGCCAAAATCTGAAATGGGTGCCCAAGCTACTACTTTGTTTATCCTGGCGTCGTTTGATGCGTAAACCAAAGCTTCTCCCCCACCCCTGCTGTGGCCAATTAGGGTTATAGCCCCCGGATCCCAACCATATTCTGAGGCAAACTGAATAACCCACTCAATGACAGACTTTGTTTCTACCAACTCTTGTGAAATGGTATTCTGGGAAAAGGCGTCTAAATCTACAAAATCGGTGGGATGGTGCTCATTGACACCGTTGTGGGAAAAGTTTACGGTTACCAATGCAATGCCTTCTGAAGTAAAAACACCGTGCATAAAAGGGAAAAAGCCCCAATCTTTGAACCCTTTAAAACCATGAAGGAAAACGGCAACGGGGAAATTCACTTTTTGATTGGGCGTAAAAACATCAACGGTCAGCGATTTTTCCGCAAAAATGTCAACGGTAATATTTTTAGAAATTGGCACGATTTGAGAAAAAAAAAGTGCCCGGGACCGGAGTCGAACCGGTACGGGGGTGAACCCACAGGTGTTTGAGACCAGCGCGTCTACCAATTCCGCCACCCGGGCAAAATTCAAGTGAATTAGAATAAATCCTAATTTTTAGAACGGGTGCAAAGATAGTGTTTTTTTTATTCAGAGAAAATCAAAAAACAGAATTAATCTATTTTTTTCAACTCCCGCGCTGCAACAATGGCTATAAAAATACTTCCCAAAGCCATTAATGCAAAAATGCCCCATATTTTTGAAAGATTGGGGGTATCAGTAGAAACTCCACAAAAAGAAATTAGAAATCCTATAAAAAAAATCAAACTACCGAAGGCACATAAAAACCATCCCCACCACTTTTGCCAATGCAAACCCAATGCTCCTAGAAATAGAATTATAGAAGTCAAAATTCCAGAGGTATATAAAAGAAAAGACGGAGTGAAAGTGCGGTTACCCCAGCTCAAGGAGGTGTGATTCAAAGCAATTTTCAATCTGCTGTTGGGATCTGTGAATAATTGGCCGCGTCGAAATTGGGTATCTTCCAATAGAGAATCTTTTGAATAATAAAATGCCTGGTTTTGGAAAATACTTTGTTTGTATTTTTTGGTATTTTCAGGCTTTATGCTTTGTTTGGCGGGTATTGAAACGTACAATAAAAAAGAGCAAAGTACAATATAAAATGTGGCGGCCAGCCCAGTTAAATTGGCAATGAGAGACAACAATTTTGGCGCATTATTCGATCTCAACATTTTTGTAAAGTAAATTTAATTTTCTTAAATAACACCAAAATAGTTTTACTTTATAGCATTACTTCTCCCAAGGATACGGACCTTTCAAATCAGTTTTCAAGCCCATTTCTACAATTTCCAAGTGGGTTAATTTGCCATTCTCGACTACAAAACGCAGACCAGTGCGCATTAAATGAAAACCCTGCAAGCCACAAGAACCGGGATTTAAACACAACATATTTTTTAGTTTAGGGTCTCTGCCTACTTTTAAAATGTGAGAATGTCCGCAAATAAAAACATCGGGTGGATTGCGGAACAAATCGTCTTTTATTTTGGGATTGTAACGGCCTGGATTTCCGCCAATATGGGTCATCCAAAACTTTAAGCCTTCCAAGATGAATTTATTGTTTTCTGGGAATATTTGCCGCAATTCAGTGCCATCTGCGTTACCCCAAACGCCACGAACGGGTCTGGGAATGGCTTCAATGGCCTTTAACAAATCAATATTTAGCCAATCTCCAGCGTGCCAAACTTCATCGGCCCAAAGGGCGTGGTGCAATACGGCAGGATCTACCCAAGCGTGATTGTCGCTGATTAATAAAATTTTTGGCATGAATTATCGGTGAAACAGTTCACAAAGAACGGAAAGAATACACTCCACTCCGCCGACGCGGGGGCTGAGAATAAAAAGAATTTATACCATGAGCTGTGTCTTCTGGTTTTATTTTTTTGCCAAAAAGGCTCTAAGGCACAAATAAGTAAACTATTTCACTAGGTGCTATATGGCTTTTTATATTTTCTATTTTTCCCAATAAGTAATTATCTGAAACCCATAAAATCTAATAAAAAAAATTCTTATTTAACTAGTGGTTTTAAATCTCGCGATTCACATCCCATTGTTCTAAATAATCGGCTACACGGCGCACAAACATACC
>JBBQBB010000082.1:0-11626 GCA_038317095.1 Bacteroidia bacterium
GCAATGCCCAAAGTGGTTTAAATGTGGTTACCATGTTGGAGGCTGCGCACAACAGTATGAAAGCGAAGGGTGCGTTAATAGAACTGTAAAATAGCGTTTTATATACTGCATGTTTCAAACAATATTTGTAATTTTGTTTCCCAATGATTTTTAAAAACATCCTTTTTTACTTTGTGCTTGCCATGTTCATCTTAAGTTGTGGCAAGGATAAAGAACCTACACCCAATAACCAAAATGCCATCGCTGGCGGAACAGGGGGCAGCAATCATTTGGTGGTCTTTACACGAAGGGATAAAGCCCAAATGGCTTCTAGAGTTTGCCTAAAGTATGCGGCGAAACTAAAACCTGCAGATACTTCTTTGTATAACGAGGTATATGCAACCATGACCGAACCTGGCTATGGACCCCATGCGCATTTTAATGGACTAAAGTTGGGTTTTTATTATCTGCATGCAGAAGGAACCTATAATGGAAATCTACTTTTGGCTGATTCTACCATTGAAATTTCCAGTAAAGTACCCAGTTCTTGGGATATTACGTTGACGCTAAAATAAAAGAGTTGGCTTTTTGCCAACACCTTCAAATGTTTCATATAAAAAGAAACCCAATTACATCTTATATAAAAATCCCAATCCTACAATCCAGCTATTTTGCCAAGCATTGAGTCCTGGTTTGGATAAATCTTTGTCAAATATGGAAATGAGGGTATAATTGAAATTGATGTATTTGCTAATTTTAGCTACTATGCCCAAATCGACTCTGCTGTCTAGCGGACTGTTGCTTTGGGCAAAATTGTAGGGCGCAAATCCTAGGTAATTGGCTTTTACATTTATAGATTTGGTTTTGCCCAAATCTTTATTCAAACCGGCCTGTATTTGAAAACCAAATTCATTATAAATGTATTTTCCTTTTTTTACACCTGCTATTACAGATTCGTTTCGCAAGCCATACAATTGTTGGTTGATGACATAGGTTTGCTTGATGGCTCCCAATCCCAAACGGGCATAAAACCAGTCTACAGGCTTGGCCTCAAATCCCAAGGCAGGCATGCTTGTACCCTGACTTAAAAAACTGCTGGTTTGGACTTTTAGCTCCCGGCCAATAGAATCCTTGCTATAAACAAAGCCTGGCAGTAATTGGGTTTGTATGTTTAAACCTGCATAAGCACTTAACCATTTTGTTTTTTTAAATCCATGTCCATATTTGCTGTCGAAAAACAAGTTGTCGATGTTCTTTTTGGTGGATCGAAATGCATTGCCTTGGTTGTCTTTTAAACTGGTAGAAATGGCACCTACATTTATTTTTAACACATTGTCCCAACTGCTGGTTTTGTGTTTTCGGTTTCTAAAAGCGTTGAAATAAAAGTTGCCACTTAAATTGTTTGCGGCACCGCCACTCCAGTTTGGCGATGTACCTGAAAAGTTTAGGTTTAAACCAATTTCTGCACCTTTCTTCCAGGCAGTGTCTCGCCCGTCTTCTCCTTTGGCCTTCGCGGTCTCATAACAAAGCAACGAAAGACTACAAAAGGTTATTGTCCATTTGAAATTCATTCTACAAAAAAATAGGGTTTAGAGAAATAGATAATGAACTGTCAAATAAACTGAACAAAAAAAAGTCCGACAATCAGCTGGGCTTATGTTTTAGAATATTCAATTGGCGGGGCTAGTTAAAATCTTGTTTGCGGTAATTTTGGTTTTAAATTGTGTTTTGGGAGTTTGTCATCTTTTTTGCGAAATGGCAAAAAAGCCACCAAACCCCTTGCTTAGCGTTGTTGTTATTATTAACATTTGACTCCGCTGGAGTCGGCAAAAAGCTATTATTTTACTATCATTTCTGAAAAGGCTTCCCGCGTTATTCAATGTCATCCTAGGAAGAAACAAAAAAAAGCCCGACAATTAGCCGGGCTTAGATTTTAAGAAACAAATAATTAATCTTTTCCAGTCACACTTTTTGCCTCGTTCATGGCTTTTATAATCATGAACAATACTATTGCAACCAATAAGAAGTAAATTATTGCGGCAAGCAATTTTCCATAAGTAAAAGGGCCAGCGGCCAATTTTTCGATGTTGTCTAAGTTCATTAATGTGGCAATAATGGGCATGATGATGTCATTTACCAAACTGTCCACAATTTTTTGGAAGGCACCGCCTAAGATAACGGCAACTGCCAAATCAATCACGTTTCCTTTGTTGATGAATTCTTTAAATTCTGATACGAAGCTCATGTTTTTTTATTTATGTTTAACAGTCAAACTAAATGTATTTAAACATTACTTTATAACTATGTGGATAAATAGTAAATAACTCAACGCGCACAAAAAGCCCAAACCAAACCAAGAGGTATTTTTTTTTGTTTATTAAATTGTTGATTGTACCTTTTTGCATTCTGTGCGGCGGTGGCAGGGGCGGGGATGGATTTTGAGTTATGAAGAAAAAAGTATGGGCATGCTTTTTTAATTCCAATTACTATTGGTGTATAATTTTTAAATTTCACCTATATTGAAACTATAGAAAATAAGATTGCACAAAAAAAGCCCCTGGGTTACAAGGGCTTTAGATTCAAAATATTGTATTTTAATTGGTTGCAGGCTCTGCCAATACCTTTTTTACAATGTCAGCCGCATCTTTCAATGCTATGGCGCTGAAAACTTTAAGACCACTTTCATCAATGATTTTTTTCGCTTCAACTGCGTTGGTGCCTTGCAATCGAACAATAATAGGAATACTAACATTCCCTATTTTCTTATATGCTTCTACTACACCGTTTGCCACTCTGTCGCAGCGTACAATGCCACCAAATATGTTAATCAATATGGCTTTAACGGCAGGGTCACTCATAATAATTCTGAAACCCGCTTCTACGGTTTCTGCATTTGCCGTTCCACCTACGTCTAAAAAGTTTGCAGGTTCGCCACCACTCAATTTAATGATATCCATAGTAGCCATAGCCAATCCAGCGCCGTTTACCATGCAACCCACGTTGCCGTCTAGTTTTACAAAATTCAAATTGTATTTAGCCGCCTCTACCTCGGTAGGGTCTTCTTCTGCCAAATCGCGCAATGCGGCATAATCGGCGTGGCGATACAAGGCGTTGTCGTCCAAATTCACTTTCGCATCTACTGCAATAATTCTGTCGTCGCTGGTTTTAAGTACAGGGTTGATTTCGAACATGGCGCTATCTGTTTCATCGTATGCTTTGTACAAAGCACTTACAAACATTACCATTTCCTTAAAAGCTTTGCCTTCTAGGCCTAGGTTAAAGGCAATTTTGCGCGCTTGAAACGGCTGCAAACCCACAGATGGATCTATCCATTCTTTGTGAATTTTTTCCGGATGGTTTTCCGCCACTTCTTCAATATCCATTCCGCCCTCTGTGGTGTATATGATTACATTTTTCTTCTTCTCCCTGTCAAGCAACACACTCATATAGTATTCCTTCGGTTCGCTTGCGCCAGGATAAAATACGTCTTGGGCAACCAATACTTTGCTCACCAATTTGCCGGCGTCTCCGGTTTGTATAGTTACCAAAGTTCCGCCAAGCATATTTTTGGCAATTTCTGCTGCCTGCTCTGGGTTTTTTGCCACCTGAACACCGCGTTGCTCAGAACCGATGATTTTTCCTTTTCCTCTGCCACCAGCATGTATTTGCGCTTTTACCACACACCAGTCGCTATTTAATGTGTTCTTTACTTTTTCTGCCGCTTCTTTGGCTTGCTCTATGGTTTCTGCTACAAAACCCTCTTGCACAGCTACACCATATTTCTTTAAAATCTCTTTCGCTTGGTACTCGTGAATATTCATTCTTGTGTTTTAAAAATCGGGGCAAAAATAAGGGATTTGGTGCCGTTCATTTTAGGTTTCTGCCCAAATTTCTTCACATTTTGTGTCTTTTATGCTTTTAAGGTTATTTCCCTAACTTCGCTGCATATTATGTTGTCCTGCGAAAATATCCAAAAAGCATACGGAAAATTACAAGTACTTAAAGGCATAACCCTAAACGTGGCCGAAAAGGAAATTGTTTGCATTACTGGCGAAAGTGGCGCGGGCAAAAGTACTTTGCTGCATATTTTGGGCACTCTCGATTTGCCAGATGCGGGTATGGTTCGTTTTGGAAACCAAAATTTAACAGAAATGTCCAATAAAAAATTGGCAAATTTTCGCAACCAAAATTTGGGCTTCATTTTTCAGTTTCACCAACTGCTGCCAGAATTTTCTGCCCTAGAAAATGTATGCATTCCAGCCTGGATTGCCGGAAAAGGGAAAAAAGAAGCAGAAAAAGAAGCAAAACACATCCTCGGTTATTTGGGCTTGGCAGATAGAATTGAACACAAACCCAACCAGTTGAGTGGGGGCGAGCAGCAAAGGGTTTCTGTAGCCAGGGCATTGATAAACAAACCCAGTTTGGTAATGGCCGATGAACCCAGCGGTAACCTAGACTCCCACAATGCAGAAATTTTGCATGGGTATTTCCAAAAATTAAGAAACGATATGGGACTCACCTTTATCATTGTCACCCACAACCCAGAGTTGGCAAATTTGGCCGACCGAAACATTCGGATGAAAGATGGTTTAATATTGGATTAATTTAAATTTTTACTATGCGATTAAACGGTTTGTTTGTTTTAGGAATGATTTGCATTTTATCTTGCAACCAAAGTACAAATAATTTACATAAAAAAATGCAAGGCTTATGGAAATTGGTGTATTTTGAAGAATACAACGCCCAAAATAGAAAATGGCAATTGGATAGCCAGCGCATAGGTTACCATGGCTACCTGCTGTATGATGGGGTAGGTCATATGGCCATTCATTTAACTCCAAAAGATTACAACTATTCCTCCAGCGATGCTGACAGTTTGCCATTGGATTCCCTTAAAAAGCAATTCGCATATTTAAGCACCAATTATGTGTATTTTGGAAATTGTTTATTAAAAGATACTGCGGTTACACATACAAAATTATCTGCCACCGATACTCGCGACATTGGCAAAAAAGCAATGCGTTTAATCTCTTTTCAGCACGATACTTTATGCCTTACCACCGCAGAAAAAGTAAAAGGCAAAAAATTAAAATTAAGTTGGGTTATGGTGAAATAATATGCATAAAATATTTAAAAAATTTAGAAAAAATATTTCAATTCTTTTTTTGCTTGTATTGCAAATAGTACTTTTTTCATGCCCTATAAATGCCGCCATTTCGGATCAAAATTATTCGAAATTAATTGAGAATAAATACGAAGCCAAGGCAGATGGTGCTGCACAAATTAATTGTCATTGTTCTAAAATAATGCAGTTGAAATATTTTTACGACCATGGGATTGTAGATACCAATTCTATATCTCCCGATTCAGTATGGATCTATTTATTTAAAAACAAAACATTTCCTTGGAAGCCCGGTTCCAGTTTTGCCGCTGTAGGCAAATTGTGCAGCCATATTTGGAATGGCACTGATATATCAATTGCGGAAGATTTTGAAGCTACTGGGTATAAATATGGAGCAACTTACGCTGCAATAAAACTGGAATTTACAGAAAATGCACTGCAACAAAAAATTAGAAGAATTGTTACGGCCAAAAGCGTTCAAAACGCCATTGATGCGCTTTCAAATGGCAAAAATGCGTGCATTCCATCTTCTACAACTTTAGATACTTGCGAAGATTATTTGGATACCTGTGCATGCAAACAACTAAAGGCTCTAAGCACCCAATGAGAAGCTTTGTCACCCATGAATAAGCCCAGTTTTAATCTGTTTTATACGAGTAAAACGGGTAAAATAATAAATGTTCTTTATTCCGCAGAAACAATGTTAAATATTTGTGAAAGTATATGGAAAACAGGGGCAGGTGAAGATGCAAATGGAAAACCTTTGCCTTGGACATCCAGTGCAGCAGGTTGGTGGCGAGAAACTGCCCAAGAAAATTTGCAGGTTGAAGCATTGCAGCAGGAATTAAAAGTGCCGTGTCTGATTACTTGTTACAGTTGCAATGGTGATAGTTTTGGGGTTAAAATACCCCATAAACTTTGTTATCCGCAAATTCCAGATTGCAAAGTTATGCAAGGGCATTTAATGTCATTTTTAAAGCATTATCCAAACCCCATTTTTTCTAGCTGGCATAAAATGGATACAACATTTGCTATAGGTAAAATGTTGCAAACCTATATGGAATATCAGGATGCAATGGATGCAAACGACATATTTAATCATGACAAACTGCAGTTGTTAACTGCATTCAGAAATTACTTGGATAGTCTATACAATGTCTGCCCACAACAGCACTTCAAATATGATATTTCTTATTACTTAAATCGTTTTTTATTTTGCAGTTTTACTACATCTACTTGCGATTCTTGTGTAACTATAAATGATAATTATTTGTCAGCAATTAAAAATACTTTAGGTTCAATTTCTGCGAAAAGAGAAGAGTTTATGCAGGCTGGTTCTAATTACTCACCCAATTCTCATCAACCGCATTCTAACAATTGGTTGCTATTAAATTCGCCAAGAGACATTAAAGAATTTTACCAAAGCCCATGGTATGCCGGTAATAATTTTGAAAATGAATTGCGCTACATACATTTAAAGTACGTTTTGCCCGATATGCGGGTTCAGGTGAAAGACCAACAAGGCTATGATTTTAGGTTTGAAATTGATTTTGATCGCCCACTGGAGTATTACAGTTTTCAAAATATTTATAGTGTAGAAAGTATCAAACCTTTTGTGGTAAACAATTGTAATAATGGAAATTATTTTGAGGCGATAGTATATGTAGTTTTACCAAAGAAATACTGTGATTCTGTTCAGAATAAAGTATGCAGAGCAAATAATATCAGCAATGTGCCTTTATTCTGTCTAACCAAGGTTAAAATGAGAGGACGCATTATAAAACATAAAGTTAAATGTGTACAAAAAATCCCATACATAGGTAAATAATATGCGCAAATTAATCATTCTTTTGCCTTTTCATGTTGCCACAATGGGTTTGCTTTTTTTGCTGTTGTTGGTTATTCTTTTCCATGTGGGCGTAATGTTGGGTTTAATTCCTACAACCATCGTTTGGGGTGGACGGTTTAATGATCCAAAGCAAATTATGGGTATGGAATTTGTTTCCATTGGGGTGAATTTGTTTTTGATGGGTTTAATTGCTGCAAAAGCCAATTATATAAAACACAAAATTCCGCTAAAAATAATTCAAATATTGTTGTACCTATTTGTCACTTTATTTTTACTCAATACCGTAGGGAATTTATTGGCAAAGGACAGCTTGGAAAAAGCAATATTTACGCCTATCACTTTGGTTTCTGCTATTGTAATCGCAAGGATTGCAATGGAAAAAGAATAGGCAACATCGCCCTTTCAGGGTTAAATCTTTTTATTCATCTGTTGTTATAAAAACAACATCCCTTCGTGATTAGAAAACAAGAACAGCGGCAAGCCTGAAGGGCTGAATAGCTATTTTATTCTATGGAAAGTTAAGCATATCCATCCAATAAAAACAAAATCAAAAGACCCCAGAGGGGGCTAACATTTATAACCATGGGTGAAACCCATGGCTATAAAGCAACGAAAAGTGGGTTTGGCGTCTTTTTTGCCGTTTCGCAAAAATGATGACAAACCCCAACGAAATACATGAAGATCCCCAACGATAAGTCCGATCAAAAAAACACAATATCACCCTTTCAGGGCCGGATCCGTTTATTCACTCGGTATTTAAAAATAATTTTATTTATCAAAAATGGCCTAAAATAATTTGTCAACCATTGCTTGGATAGATCGCATGAATAAATTGCATTCAGAAAATCAAAGCAATTATGAAATTCCATGTCATTCAAACACCACCATATTTGGTTTGGATATGGCAAAACTCATTACCCGCAGGGTAAACGATACCACAGGATTTAACTTGTAAACGGCATGCGATTGGTCTGGCAAATTGGGGTACATGCCACCTGTAATTTCAAAGCTGCTGTTGAGCAAACTTTCGTTTCTAATGAGCAAACCCAACGCGTAGGATTGGTAAATCTTACTTGTAAAAATAGATTTGGGTCGGGTTTCTAGCATTCCCAAACCGATGAGCACAACAGGTGCAAATTTAAATCCAATTAAATTGTATGGCGCATACATTACGGTAGATAAATTGAGCAACATTTTGGTTGTTCCTACAAGTATACCGCTTCTAAAACCAAACATTTCATCCGATCGTAAGGTGATTCTTTCCAGCGGGGATTTGTTAAATCCTTGTATATATTTTAAATTCACAAATTGCCTTATGTACCATTTGTTTTCCAAACTTAAATTGCTAAAATAATATATGCCTGCAGTTAATGTAGAATTTTTATTTTTTGCATTTTGAAATAATGTTCCATAATTCACATTTGCAGAAATATACCCAAAATGGGGAATATGCTTGCCTTGTGAAATCTCTAAGCCCCTGTATTTCCAAATGCCAGTGAATTCTTTTTGATAATACCCATAAAGTGCTTGTACCAGCAAACCTTCGGGCACGTCCTCATTGGCCCCGAAACGATAAATATATTGGTCTTTGTAATATTTTCTAAAACTGAGCCCAAAACTGCCAAGATAGAGTGCATTGTGCGCATTTGATTTATTTGTATCTATATTAAAAGTGGGTCTTTGTTGAAATTGCAAATTGGCATAACGGATGGCGGCTATGAGTCGCACACCTGTTCGAATATTGTGTTTGCTTACTGGAATAGTAAAACCCCTGGCAAACCAAAAGTCCATATTGATATAATTTAATTTTGTATGTTTTTCTAGCGAATCTGTGTAAAGGAAAGTTCCCCATGTTTTATTTACCGAGGCTCCACCAGCGTATTTTGTGAATATAGAATAAAAGGGCCTATCGAATTGAATTCCTAAATTCTGGTTGTATTTTTTTGTAAAATAATTGGCATTTGCGGAGATAAAAGTATTGCGAATATTGGAAATAATGTAATTGTTGTTGTATTGTGAACCACTGTTTAAATCGTACTTAAATTTCTGGTCAAAAGTATGTCCCATCCCCAATAAATTTTTGTCACGCAATCTTATGCTGGCAGAGGTGGTTCCTATAGAAATAGAAGGGTCTATTGTCCACTTGTCTTGTACCCGAATTTTGATATCTACACTGTCTGAAAGTGGGAGAGAAGCATTGATGTATATTTTTGCATCATTGATGAAATTCGCGGTGCGCAAAAGCCTTTCAGACTCTCTAATTTTGGCTAAAAATACTTTGTCATATGATTTAAAAAGCAAACGATTTTGTACAACTCTTTTTTGTGAAAGAATGTGCACAGAGTTTCCCAATTTTTGTAAAGAATTTATGCTTTCTTGGCTGGTATCATTGGCAGAATAACCAAAGGGATCTAATATGGTAATTGTGATTTTTCGAATGATTTTGCCTTCAAAAACCAAATTGGGGTCTTTTACAATTTGAGCATCGGACAAGGGTTTTTTATCATACTTCAGTGGCGCTGGGTCTATAAAAATGGTGCTGTAAATAAAACGGGTAAATTTGTATTTGTTGGCAGATTTTTGGATTCTTTTATAGATATCGAGTGTGTCTTTTATGCGGGTTTTGTTTTTTATTTTGAAGGTATCTTGGGTTTGCGCATGCAATGGACTGCCAATGAATAAGAATAAGCAGAGGCTGGCAAGAATCATCCATTTGAAAAGTTGATTATGGCGCATTATGGGTGCATAGGGCAAATTTAACCAATTGAAATTGGGGTATCGTTACATAAAAGACAGATTTTGTGCCTTTTGGCATTACGTCGATGCAGCGGGGTGAAATGGTAACACAATACCGCCCTTTCAGGGTCGAATCTTTTTATTCATCTGTTGTTATAAAAACAACATCCCTTAGGGAATAGAAAACAACAACGGCAAGCCCGAAGGGCTGAAAAAACAATTTTTATTCTATAGAAAGTGATGCATATCCATTCAATAAAAACGAAATCAAAAGACCCCAGGGGGGGCTAACATTTATAACCATGGGTGAAACCCATGGCTATAAAGCAACGAAAAGTGGGTTTGGCGTCTTTTTTGCCGTTTCGCAAAAATGATGACAAACCCCAGTGAAATACATGAAGATCCCTAACGATAAGTCCAAACAAAAAAAACACAACATCACCCTTTCAGGGTCGAACCTTTTTATTCAATTTAGCACTATTACAACAGACATTCCATATTTAAATTTACGGCAAACTTACTTCCCATTTGTTTAATTATGGATAAATGCATATTTTTGAAAAAGCTATTACGGTTAAATACTAAAAATGAAACAGCAAGAGATTTTTATTGGACTTCTCAAAAGAAATGTTCCAAGCAATATCAATCTGGCAGAAGACATGGGCCAAGTTTTGCAAATCAGTTCGGACAGTGCATACCGCAGAATTAGATGCGAAACGGCACTTACATTGGATGAAACAGTGAAACTCTGCAATCATTTTGACATTCCTTTAGATGTGTTGAACCATTCAACTCCCAATTCTATTTCATTTAAAATTCACAAATTATCGAACCATATTGACAGCTTTATAGATTATTTAGAGGCATTGGGGTCTGATATTGGGAATCTAACCAAGTACGAAAATGGTGAAATTATTTATGCTGCAGAAGATTTGCCGGTATTCTATTCATTTTTTTTTAAAGAACTGGCGCGTTTCAAACTGGGTTATTGGAATAAGAGTATTCAAAATGTAGAAGAATTACAAGGAACCTATGTTGAAGATTTGCAAATACCTGCAGAATGGCAAGAAAAAGTACAAGCCATCGTGTCTAATTTTTTACAAGTAAATTCTATAGAAATTTGGAACGAGGATACATTGAAAAGTACCCTTCGTCAAGTTAAATTTTATTGGGAAGCTGGTTTTTTTAAAGATATAATCACCTTTAAAAATGTATGCAATGACTTAATTGCATTAATTACGAAAGTTCAAAAGCAGACAGAAATTAACCAAAAACTGGATATAAGTGGCGCTTCAACAGGTGCTAATTTTACATTTTACCAATGTGATTTGATGATAGGAAACAATACCGTTTTAGCAAGTAGTGAGAATTTTAAAACTACATTTATTGGATACAATTCTTTTAATTTTATGAATACCCAAAATTCATTCTTCAATCAGCAAAACCAAACATGGTTAGACAATCTTATCAGTAAATCTATCTTAATGAGCGGTGTTGCAGAAAAATTAAGGAATCAATTTTTTAAAGCACAAATCAAAAAAATAGAAATGTTGATGGATAAAATTGACAAAGAGGAAAATTAATTTTTTAATATTGCCATGAATTATAAAATTTTAATTTGGCAGAGGCAACAATTGGAAAAGCTGATAGCAATTTTAAAATTGATACTGCCAAATATTTTATCGGAACACAAAATCGAATTATTCACAGCTATGATATTATATCCGATAAAATAATTTGGACAATAATATCTCGAAAATTACCTGAATTAAAAATCAAGGTAAAAGAGCTTTTAACTGAAATTTAGAAGATGACTTTAAGTCTCATAAAATTTTTAATTTTAATAATGTAACATCCTTGTAAAAGGGCATTTTTGACGCATCAATTGTTGGAGAATTTTTAAGTTGGCCTCATTAATGTCTGTTTAAACAGTCAGTAGT
>JBBQBB010000083.1:0-10920 GCA_038317095.1 Bacteroidia bacterium
AAACACATAAGGATAGAATAGAATTATTTTTTCTGCCACCATACAGCCCAGAACTGAATCCGCAGGAATACGTAAACCAGGATTTGAAAACCAACGTAATCGGCAAGAAACGCCCTATCAATAAGGCCCAGATGAAAAGCAGTGTAGAAGATTTTATGTACAAAAGAAAAAAAGATAAAAAGCAAGTGCAAAAATATTTCCATGCAAGCCATATTAAATATGCTGCGTAGGGATTTTGTAAGACCTAATTACCTAAACGATTAATAAACTCTACATTAAAGTAACCGCCAGCAACGGAAGTGTCAATGTGGAATCTTTGTTTCATTTTTTTGATTCAATACAAAGATAGTCAAAATAGAATTACTGTAAGTCGCAGGTTTGTCACTCTGGAATTAGGAAGTAATTTAAGTAAAATACTTTTTCGTTATAAATTTTGGTAATATTCAAAAAAATTATTTAAATTTTGAGGTAAATGTATACAAAAAACAAAGCGTCGAAAACACATTTGTACTTGAGATTACAAACGAATCAACGGCTATTTTGTTTTATACTACTAACATAATTTAAGATTTTACTTTCTAAATACAAAAAAAAAGTCCCGAAATTTCTTCCAGGACTTTTATTTGTGCTTTGTGGTTGATTACCCGTTGGCTTTTTTATGGTCGGCTAGGAATTGTTCTAGTCCTAGGTCTGTGAGTGGGTGTTTGAACAAGCCCATGATGGCACTAAGCGGGCAAGTTACTACATTGGCTCCGTACTGCGCGCATTTTACTATGTGCAGTGAGTTGCGCACGCTGGCCGCCAAAATTTCGGTTTCGTAATCTTGCATGGCATAGATTTCGGCAATTTGTTTGATCAATTCCATCCCGTCCCAACTGCTGTCGTCGATACGACCAATGAAAGGGGATAGGTAAGTGGCACCTGCTTTGGCTGCAAGTATGGCTTGGCCAGCGCTGAAAATTAAGGTGCAATTGGTGCGAATGCCTTTGTTGGTGAAATAGGAAATGGCTTTGATGCCGTCTTTGATCATGGGCACTTTTACCACTATGTTTTCATGCAGTCCTGCAAGGTGTTCGCCTTCGGAAATAATGCCTTTTAAATCGGTAGCTATCACTTCTGCGCTTACATCGCCATCTACAATGTTGCAAATGCTTACGTAATGCTTAAGAATATTGTCTTGACCAATGATGCCTTCCTTGGCCATAAGGCTAGGGTTGGTTGTAACCCCATCTAGGATTCCCAGTTCGTTGGCTTCTTTAATTTGGTCTAGGTTGGCTGTATCTATAAAGAATTTCATTTAGCTGCAAATCTAAAGAATGCTATGCCACTACTTTCCCACAGAAATGCAAGAGTTTTTCACCAAGTTTTAATTTTGTAGGCAAAATTGATCCCTGCAAAAAACTGACTTACACCGTAATCGTACCCAACCGTGTTTTTTGGTGCTATTCGAATCCCAAAGCTGGGCGTCATTTGCCATTTTCGACCCAATTCGTGGTAAAAACCCAATCCTATTTTGGGCATTAGCCTTTGTTGTGGCCAAGCATATGCATCCGCATCGCCAGGTTTTGAAAAAAGTTCGCGTTTGTGTTCTATAAACATGCCTTGCGCGCCAAGAATGAGGATGGGGTGGCTTTTTTCATTTTGGGAAAGTTTTAATTCACCCCAAAAATCAAATTGCCACAGCAACATACGGTTGCTCCAAAGTATACTGCCATTGCGTTCTAGGTCTGGATTGTAGCTGGCTTCTCCAAGCGACAAGCCTAATCCTGCACTAAACAGATAATTGATAGAACTATGCACAGTTATGCCGGCGGAATAGCCATTGCTCACCCGCAAAGTATTAAAGTTGCCAATGCCTTTGGAATTGTAATACCGGTAAATGTTTTGTTCCGTGCGACCATTCAGGCCAATGGCCAGATCCTCCAGTAGGGGTTGAGCAGCTAAAGCAACTGTCATTGCCATAAAGGATAGAAGTACAAACGCTTTTGTTTTCATGCAGGAAATGCAAATTAATGGATTAATATGCAAGGATGTTTCATTTTTGCCCATTTGAAAGTAATACTATCGTCAATTTTTGGCAGAAAGAACACCCAATCTATAAAAGTAACTGCCATTTCCGCAGCATATTCCTTAATTCTCATGACCCACTGAAAATAAATAATTTGTCGTAACATCAAATGCAACAAGCCTTTGAGGTTTTTTGTTTATCTTTTGTGTCTAAACATTTAACACTTTGGGTTCCATTCCAAACAGTTTGGGATTAATTTTGCATCAACAAATACAAAATGGCAGGAAAAGTATCGGTTTTTAGAACAGCACATTTCAATGCGGCACATCGATTGCATGTTCCAGCTTGGTCTGATGAAAAAAACCGTGAAATATTTGGGTTGTGCAACAATCCATCGTTCCACGGGCACAATTACGAATTGCATGTAAAACTCACAGGCGTGCCAGATGAAGTTACAGGGTATGTGATTGATTTGAAATGGGTAAAAGACCTTGTAGATAAAGAAGTGATGGAGAGATTTGACCACAAAAACCTAAATTTAGATACTGAAGAATTTAAAAACTTAAATCCCACGGCGGAGAATATTGCCATTGTAATTTGGAATATTCTTAGGCCTAAATTTGATACAAAATTGGAATTGGGAATTAGACTTTACGAAACACCACGAAACTATATAGAATACAATGGATAAGGATATCATAAAGCATTTAGAATTACTAGGAGATGAGCATTTCGGCAGTGGTATAAATACACCATTACGGGCAGATGCTTTTGCCATGGATGAAGAATTAAAGATAGAATTGATAGCCAAGCATTTTAAGGAAATCATGCATGTCTTGGGTTTGGATTTGCACGATGAAAGTTTGAAAGGGACGCCCACTCGGGTTGCTAAAATGTTTGTGAAGGAGCAGTTTAAGGGTTTAAATCCTGCAAACCGTCCAGAACCGACTTTGTTTGAGAACAACTACAAATACAATGAAATGCTGGTTGAAAAGGACATTCAATTCTACAGCACTTGCGAGCACCATTTTGTGCCTATTTATGGAAAAGCGCATTTGGCATACATCAGCAGCGGTAAGGTAATAGGACTTTCTAAGTTAAACCGCATTGTAGATTATTTTGCAAAGCGCCCACAAGTTCAAGAACGCATGACTGTTCAGATTGCCAATGAATTAAAAGCTGTTTTAAACACCGAAGACATTGCAGTGGTGCTCGATGCAAAGCATATGTGCGTAGCCTCTAGGGGGATTAAAGATATATGTGCTTCTACAGTTACCAGCAGTTATGGGGGTAAATTCAATGACGTAGCAACCAAGAATGAGTTTTTGACTTATATTGGTTTGGGTGCGAAGGATTGATGTGTTTTTTCACCTTGAGGGCATCTGTCCGTAATTGAAGTAAATCAGAACATTTGGAATGCCAAAAGGTACAAAACGGCTTATGCCTTTTTATTTAACCACCACCTCAATGGTTTTGCTCATGCGAACACCGTAACTCGTATGCATCCCGTCTGCAAATTGCAAAGTCAATGTATGTTTGCCCGGTTTTAGATCCAAAGGTTTGGATTCTGTTTGGCCTTTTCCATAATGGATAACTTTTGGGCTGCCCATAGGAACCATAGTGCCGGCTGGAATGAAGCCCAAAGTGTCAATGATAAGATGAAAATGACCAGCGTTTGCTTTCACGCCGCTATCTAATGGCATTACTTTCATGCCTTTTACGCCGAAATGCACTACCAAGGCGCTTTTAACGGTTTCGCCGTCTTTCAACCCGCTTTCAAAAAGTACAGATTGTCCTTCTGTTATGATGGCAGTATCCATAGCCATTGCAGGGTGGTCCTGGCTTTCAGTGTGGTTTTTGGCTGAATCAACGTTGTCTGTAACGGTGGTGTTTCCTCCGCAAGAAAACAAAACAGCGGCTATAGTGGCCGCTGTAAAAATGTGGTACATATTTTTCATAGTTTTAAACTTGGGGCGACTGACCGGGCTCGAACCGGCGACCCTCGGTACCACAAACCGATGCTCTAACCAACTGAGCTACAACCGCCATTTGAAGGTGCAAATATACAAAACGGATGCATCTGTTTCCAAATTTTTTCAATTTTTATTAAACCTGCGATGTATCTAAATTGCGGCGGCATTTGACAACATTCCCAAACATACTATTTTTACCCAGTTGGTACCCTTCGCGGCAAAATCCATTGAATGGTATTTTTAACCAAGAATTGGCAGAGTTAATGCGTGAAGTTTGCCATGCACAGGTTCTTTATCTGGAATTTAATCAGTCTATAAAGGAAATTGAAATCCAACAGAATAAAATCTCAGAAACATTCACTGAAACCATTGTTTATCTGCCATTGCGCAGGAATTTTATATGGAAACAAAGAACCTGGTTCAAAGCCTTAAATGAGGCTTTTGATTTGATTCAAAGTCAAGGTTTTAAGGTAGATTTAATGCATGTACAAGTGGTCTGGAAAATGGGTTTGGCTGCTTGGTTTTTAAACAGAAAATACAAAACACCTTATATTGTTACGGAGCACTATACGGGATATTTAAAACTAGACGGCGCGTTGAAAGGATGGAAAAAATGGGCGTCCAAAACATTATTGCAAAAAGCAAATCAAGTTACTGCAGTTTCCGAATCTTTGGCCGATGCCTTGAAATTGTTGACTGGAAAAAATGTGGAAGCAATTCCCAATCCTTTGCATCCGATATTTTTTACACATCCACTGGAATTAAAAATAAATTCTGGTAAATTTCGTTTTATTCACATCTCGAATATGGAATTGCGCCAAAAGCAAACCGATAAAATCATCCACGCTTTTGCAGAAATTTACGAAAAAAATCCGCACATTGAATTGGTTTTAGTTGTACCAAAAATAGCATACAATCATTTTTTAAAGTTAAATGCTACGTTGAATATGGACGGTGTTGTGCAAATTGAACCAGGCATGGACAGAGAAGCGTACGCCGATTTGTTGGCAAGCAGCAACGCCACTATTAGTTACAGCGTTTTCGAAACCTTTGGTCTCACTGTGGCAGAAGCTCTATGTTTGGGCGTCCCGGCAATTGTAAGCCAAAGTGGGGGGCCAGAAGCTTTTGTCAATCCAGAAAATGGAATTTTGGTAGATGCAAATGATTTGCTATCCCTAAAACTTGCTATGGAGCAAATGGTTTCTAAATATACCTATAAAAAAGAAGTTATAGCAACGGCGGCTCGTATTCAATTTTCAACGGATAAAGTTGTGCTTGCTTACCAAAAAATATATCAAAAAATTCTGAAGTAAAATGTGCGGAATTGCGGCCATATTGTTATCCAAACCGGCAGATGCCAGCGCGTTGATTGCTTCGTGTAAAACATTCTCTAACCGCATGGAACATCGCGGTCCAGACGATGCGGGCTATGTGTTCTTCCGCCAAAATGGAGATGCAGAAATGTTTGTTGATTCGCATTCTCACCCTGACATTGATTTGCCAAATGTTGAAACCGCAAGTGGAGAATTTGTAGCCGCATTTGTGCACCGGCGCTTGTCTATTGTGGGTTTAGGCGCTGCTGGTCACCAACCTATGCAGAGCACTACAGGCCGTTTTTGGATTTGTTTTAATGGAGAAATATTTAATTTTAAAGCGTTAAATGCTGCTTATAATTTCCCGTCAAAAACAGGAACCGATACGGAAACCTTGTTGAATTTATGGGAACAAAAAGGAGAAAAAAGTTTGGAATTGTTGGATGGTTTTTTTGCCGGAATAATTTATGATGCTGAATTCAATAAATATACGGTGTTTAGAGATACCACCGGAGTAAAACCGCTGTTTTTTGCAGCCCAAAACTCAAATCGATTTTTTTGCAGCGATACACGTGCATTGAGAGAAGTTACTGGGTATAATAGTGTGAATCCAATTTCTATTTTCCATTTATTGGCTGAAGGGATTTTGGGAGATGCAGAAAATACAACCATGTTTTCTGGAATTAGGGAGCACAAGGCTGGTGCTGTTGGACACATCACCAATGAAGAGGGTTATGTAGCTGCGGATTGGAACCTAGATAAAATGCCAGAAACCCCCATCGGTTTACGCGAGAAATTGGAACGCAGTATGGATCGGCGATTGATAGCGGATGTGCCTTTGGGGTTCGCGGTGAGTGGTGGACTGGACAGTGCTGCAATTATCGGATTGGCTCGGAAAAAATTGGGAAATCAAGCGTCACTAAAATTATTTTCCATTACCTCCAAAGATTCCAATTCGGACGAAAGACATTGGCAAAAAAGTGTGGCAGATTTTAACCATGGTGAATGGATTTCACAGGATATTGAAGATGCACCCATTTCGTCGTTGCAAAATTTAATAGAACATGTGGATATGCCGGCAGTGGCTTGGAATAACATTGCCCATTTTAATTTATGCAAATTGGCCAAAGAAAATGGAGTTACTGTTTTGTTTAACGGGCAAGGTGCAGATGAAATATTTGGAGGTTACCCAGATTATTTGCAACGCGATTGGTGGAAAATCAAATCGCTATTGAATACAAATGCTGCAAATTGGCCCATTTCTATGGATGAAATAAAAAGAGGTTGGCTTCAATTAAACTTGATTTCCAAAGCACCTCAATTTTTGAGACAAAAACAATTTGTTAAAAAGTTTCAAGGCCTCATTCACCCGGATTTATTGGGGCACCCATCCTACGCTTGGAGTTTGTCTAAAATGGGGGCAGATGAAAAAATGAAGGAAGATTATTTTGGCAAAAAACTTTGGCAAATGTTGCAATGGGAAGACAGAAATGGAATGGCAAATAGTTTGGAAAGCAGGAATCCTTTTGCCGACGATAGGGCACTAGCTTCGTTTTTGAAATTGCCATTGAAGAAGAAAATAGAAAATGGTTTTACAAAAGGCATGCTGCGAGATGTGTTGTCTGATGTGGTGCCTTTAGATGTGCTTTGGCGTGTCGATAAAAAGGGGTTTACGGTGCCAGATGCCGCTTTAACCTGGAGATTTGTAGAACATTGGAAACCCGTTTTTATGTCCTCCGTTTTGGATGCATGGTCGCCACGCAAAAGCAGAGAGTTGCTATTGAAGAATTTGGACCCAAATCAAACCCAAGAGTTGAAATGGTTTTTTAGGTTGGTTTCTTTGTGTTATTTTTTACAAAATTTAGAAAATTGAGCAGCAACAGTCCCATAAAAACTTTCGGAATGCAGTTGTTGAAATCTGCAATAGCGGCCACCACGGTTGTTTTGTATTCCAGGTGGATGGGCGCAGCGGGCAGGGGAGAGTTGAGTTTATTGTTGTTCTATGTCAATTTGGTTATGATTGCCAATGAATATGTGGGTGGCAGTAGTTTGGCCAATTTGGTTCCAAAATATGGGGTTCGAAATTTAAATCCAACGGCCTTTTTGTGGTCGATTTTTGTGGTCATAATTGCCTTTTTTGGGTTCCTGTTTATGGGACAGTCCACGAATATTGCATTGGCTTTGAGTACTTTCTCTTTGTGTTTGGCGCAATTAACCATTCACTATAATTATTACCAAGGTTTGGGGCGTGTTTTTCAAAGAAATTATTTGCAATTGTTGTTGGAATTGTTGAAATTGATTTTATGGATAGCGATTGCATGGATTGCTTTTGGGTCATATAATTGTAGTGAATTAATAAACACCAATACGGCCATTTATATATTTTTAATTTCTACATTTTTGGTATGGATTTTTTCGGAATATTTATTGCGAAAAGAAATTGGTTGGGTCCATAAAAACAAAAGGGTTCCCATTGTGGGAGAGCTTTTCAAGCTCGGTTTCTGGGCGCAAAATGGCCAACTGATTCAATTTTTAAATTACCGGTTGGTTTTAATGCTCATTGATAAAAAGTTGGGACTTTCTGAAACCGGAATATATTCAAATGCGTTATTAATAGCAGATACGATTTGGATTTTTGGCAACAGTTTTGGCACCATCGCCCATATGCGAATGTTGCAGTCGAATAACGCTGTTTTTCGTGCCGACATTACCATCCGTTATGCGGCTGTGGCGCTGGCTGGAACTATCCTTGCCTGCCTATTTTTGGTTGCAGTGCCGAATGCGGTTTTTGTATTTATTTTTGGCCACGATTTTGAATCCTTGAAATTTACAACTTTGTGGTTTATACCCGCCATTGTTGCCCTGGGTTTGAGTACTGTTTTTAGCCATTATTTGCACGCCACAAATCAATTTAAAAAGTTGTTGTTCGCCAATGCCATGGGCTTGTGCATTCAAGTAGGCATTGGTTTTTGGCTTATCCCGATTTGGGGCTTGAAAGGCGCTTGTGTGGCGGCTGACGTTGGTTTTGTTTTAATTTTGGCTGTCGTTTTGTTTTATTTTAAAAAGCAAAATCCCAATGCAAGTTTAAAAGGTGTTTTTCGATTCAAATCGACTCGAAAAATAGTCGTAAATATGTTAGGATAAATTTCAGGATTTTAATTCTTCTATAATCCAGGTGGCCATGTGACCATCGACAATCATATATTCCAAAATAAATTCGTGGGTTAAATTTTGTTTGTGAATTTTTCCAATAAATCGACCTTCGTTGTGCAAATCAAAGGCTTCAATGGTCATGTGTAATTTAAAATCCAATTCTTTTCCGCCATACCATTTGTACATGCTTTCTTTGGCTCCCCAAATGATAATTAAACTCTGCGCATGGTGGGTTTTATGGATGTTTGCTTTGTCGGTTTTGTTGCAAAATTTGTCTTCAATGCGCAATACTTTGGGGCCAAGTGTTTCAATGTCAATGCCAGTGGATTCATTTTCGTTGGAAATAAAGGCTGCATAATTGCCGCTGTGACTCCAACTCACCTTTGTAGAGGAATTTGTTAAATGGGGTTTGCCAAATTTGTCTTTCTCTATCGATTGATCCGGATGAAATGTTTTTAATAACAATCGACTGGCTAAAAAATGTTTGATACGCAATTCAGGCATGTGTGCAAGAAAAGTTTTTTCATCCTCATTGGGGTTGTAAATTTGCATCAGTTCATCTGAGGTTTCGGATATTTTCCAAAAACCTACTTTAACTCCCTGAGCAGGAAAAACAATACGATCCAAAGGCATGTCCGCAAAAGTACAAGTAAAATTGTTAGCAACATTAACTGGCCACCGGCAAGCGGTATATTCTATGGTCAATGGAAAAAAAGGATTGCTATCAGCGGGTGGGGATGGCTTTGTAGTAAGTTGGGACTATCCCAAAACTGAAGATGGAATAGTGATTGCCCATTGTCCTGAACCCATATATGCATTGGGCTTGCTAGAAACAGACGAAATTTTGATGGGTAGCAGCAGCGGTGCATTATATTGGGTAAAAAATGGGGAAGCTGCTAGGAAAATTGTAGCACATTCGAAAGGCATTTATGCCATAGAAATAATGCCCAACGGCTATTTTCTCACTTTGGGCGGAGATGGAAATGCAATGGTTTGGAATGCAGGGTTGGAGCTGTTAAGAACGATTGAAATTTCTAAAAAAGCTTTGCGTTGTGTAGTAAAGATAGACAAAGGGTTTGCCGTAGGTGCTAGTGACAACCAAATATATATTGTCGATGTAGAGTTGAAAGTTACGAAAGTGCTTGAAGGTCATACAAATTCCG
Source organism: Bacteroidia bacterium (assembly GCA_038317095.1). Taxonomy (GTDB): domain Bacteria; phylum Bacteroidota; class Bacteroidia; order NS11-12g; family UBA955; genus JAGXTF01. Next base: position 9,611 of record JBBQBB010000083.1, read on the forward strand.
TATTCGCACTGGCTTATAATTCGGAATCAAATACCTTGTATTCTGGCGGCAGAGATGCACAAATTCGAAGCTGGGATTTAAATATTCTAAAACAAAAGGCTCCAATTGCAGCGCATCTATTGCACATTCACAGTTTGAAATTGAGTCCTGACAAAAGCATTTTGGCCTCGTCAAGCATGGATAAAACCATCAAATTGTGGGATTCTAAATCCATGGAATTGTTGAAAGTGCTTGACAAACCCAAATTTGAAGCGCACAAAAGTTCCGTAAACACATTGTTGTGGGTTAATGATAAGGCACTCATCAGCGGCAGCGACGATAGGTCGGTTGTGGTTTGGGAAAGGGTTGATTTAATATTGAATGTTTAACGTTCAATGTTCAATTTATTTGGGTATTTACCATTTACAACCCACAATTAAAGTAAAGCAGCTATTTGGGGAAAAGGTTAAGGAAGATTTTTAAGGGGTAAGGTTTATGGTTTTCGGGGATTAAGTGTTTTTCATTTACAATTTACTTTTACAATTTATACCTCATCATTAAAGTAGAATTGGTTTTTTGGGAAAAGGTTTATGGTTTTCGGGATTTTAATACTTGAATAAATATTTTGAGAAGATGTGGCATCTGTTGGTTAAATCTTTTAATTTATCTGCATCGGTTTCCTTTAAATATTCCATTTTTTCAGCAAGAATAACCAACGTTTCTAATTCTGCAAGTTAGCCATTTGCTATGCCTAATATTGAATGTATTCGCCAAGCGTATTTTAGCCATGTTCACCTGCAATGCAAACTGAAACTCTTCTGATTTGACTGGAAATTCCATAAATTTTTTCCTTGGGAAAATATTTGGTTTTATTGAAAATGGAAATAAACAATTCTATGGCTTTTGCCAAGCTATTAAATATTTATAATCTTAAATATCACCCATGTGTTTTTTCCTTAACTGATCAGGAGGGCCGCTACCGTCGATGACAGCGCCGCCGCGCCCAGTACGAGCGCGGCGAGAAGGGCGAGTTGCGCGGCCGGCACCGACCAGGTCGAGGCCGAGATCCGAGAGCACTGACGTCGTGTCCCGTTCTGTCCGATACGCTTTGCTCACTCCGCGCAGCTCAACGGAAGGTTCGCCGCCGGATCTGCGGTGGCGTGCGACAGCGTCACGTTCGCGTCGCCTTGCCGTGGCCGAACACCTTCGGGAGCAGGCGCGCCGCCTCAGCATCGATCCGCAACGCCTCCTTGCTGGCTTCTGCAAGCCCCGCCGGGCTGAGCAACGTGAAGTTGACCAGGGTCTCGATGTCCTGATGACGGCTGGCGCCG
>JBBQBB010000084.1:0-10623 GCA_038317095.1 Bacteroidia bacterium
CCTATTGTTGTTAACAAAACGGGCAATGGCATTACATTGTCTTCAGTGTGTGTCTTAAACGGAACTGGCCAAAGCATTGACTTTATTGGAGGCAAAATCAACACCACATCCAGCAATCTATTAAAAGTAGATGATGCTGTAAATGTTTTAGGTGGAAGCACCACTAGCCACGTAAATGGCCCAATGGTGCGAATTATAGGTTTTAATGGCGTTAGTAGCAATGTATTTTTCCCCATAGGGGCTTTGGGCCAGTATCGCCAGATATATTTAAACGTAACACACAATGTAGCCACAGATTTTGAATATACAGGTGAAGTAAAAACAGCAAGTGCCCAATCCCTAGGATTAACTTTGGCTGCCGGCACAGACAAGGTATCACCAGTCCGTTATTGGCAAATAGACAGATCATCGGCAGGTAATATAACGGCTGCAAGTGTGAAGGCTCATTATGGAAATGATGATGGGGTAACCGATAACACAAACTTAAGACTGGTAAAGGGGAGTGGCGCAGCATGGACAGATTTAGGCGGCACAGGCACAGCCAACGGAAGCGGCAGTATCACATCATCCATCAATTTTACAACTTTCAGTCCCTTTGCATTGGCAAATGTAACAGGCGGGCTCAATTTTCCAGGGTCTGCTTTAAACTTTGTGGGTGGCAACGACTACGTTTCTGTTCCTGCAGGCGGCGGATTAAACAACCTACAGTCCGGCACCATAGAAATGTGGGTTAAATGGTCTGGTACCCAGGATCAGGGTTATGGAAATCAATGGGGCGCTGTGTTAGCTAGGCAAAGTGATGGTGTTTTTACAAACCAATTAATCGCCTTAGACGGCTCAAACCCAGCGACCGCAAAAATTATTTGGAATCCTTATACATTTAACACAACTGCCATTACAAGTGCAGCAGCACCAGGCGATGGAGTTTGGAATCATATTGCCATAACTTACCAATCTGGGGCACATAAAATGTATGTCAATGGGGTCCTCGTTGGTTCTTCATCTTTAACAGGAACCATAAACAACAACAACGCGAAAGTTTTAACCATAGGTGGGTGGATAGATGATGGACAAGGGTTTAGCACATCGAACATCGACGAGGTTCGCATTTGGAATCGTGTATTGTGCCAAGGAGAAATTCAAAACAACATGAATTGTGAGATTGCAACAACAGGCACCGGTTTATTGTCCAATTACCATTTTAACCAAGGCATCGCTGGAGGTTCAAATGGAGCAATTACCAGTTTAACAGATGCAAGTGGCAATAGCAATACTGGAACTTTAAACAACTTTGCATTGTCAGGTAGTACTTCAAATTGGGTGGGTGATCCAGCTGTAATTTCTGGGATTTCCTGCGCCGTATATGGCCCAGAAATAAATGTAAAAGGAAATGCAGTATCCATATTGGATGGAGATATAACACCAGCAACAGCAGATCACTCAGATTTTGGTAGTGTAGGTTTAAATACGCCCTTTACCAGAACCTATACCATTGAGAACTTGGGTGTTTCTGCACTTACCATTAGCAGCGCTAGTGTTAGCGGCGGCAACGCAGCCATGTTTGCCGTGGGTAGCATTGCCCCATCAGGGCCTATTGCTCCTTCTGCAAGCGCCACAATTACTGTAACATTTACGCCAACTAGTACAGGCATTAAAACAACAACTTTGAATATTTTAAGCGACGATTGTGATGAAGCAACGTATGATTTTACCATTCAGGGCAATGGAGCCACTGCTGGTGCTGCACTGAACATGGACGGGGTTGACGACTACATAGATTTAGGTAACCCTGCTGTTTACAATTTTACAAAGACTACCCCTTTCTCTTTAGAAACTTGGGTCAAGTTTACCAGCGGAGCCACACAGGACCAACAGATTGTATGCAAACAAGGTTCAACCAACCCGGCAGGATGGGGTCTACAATGCACCAACGGCGCAGGAAGAGATGGAAAAATTGAATTCTACCTTCTGGGTAACTATAGCAATGCTTCACAGAACATGTGGCTTCAGTCAAACTTCCCTACAGATATTCGTGACAATACTTGGCATCATATTGCAGCCACTTATGACGGCTCTAACACCTCAGCCGGTTTGCACATTTTTATTGATGCTGTAGACTATGGAGGAAACCAACTCCAGAATTCCACCATCGCATCTGGCGATATTACCAATAGCTATACAGCAAGAATTGGTGGATATTGGACCTACGGCGGAGGACCTGCAGAGTATTTGTTTGGAGAAATTGACGAAACCCGCATTTGGGCTAAAGAACTCTGTGTAAGCGAAATTAGCACGCGTAGGAACTGTGAAATCTCTACCAATTACAACAAACTGGTGTTGAATTATCATTACAACCAGGGATTGGCCAGTGGCAGCAATCCTACCGTTGTTACAGCAACAGATGCAAGTGCTTCAGTCATCAATGGCACATTAACCAACTTTGCCCTCACGGGCGCTACTTCCAACTGGATCAGCCCTGGTGCAGTTACTTCAGGGGTAAGCTGCGCCAACCAGTGCGACAGCAACAGTACCGTTGCCACGGCAGTTGGTACATTTACATCTAATATGAGTTATACTAGCCCAGTAAGCGGATTTACGCATTATTGCGATTGCCAAGGAAAATTACTACTTTCTCTAAAATTGGGTGGTACTGGCGCTGTAATTCCAGAGAATGGAATATCCTTGAAAATAAACAGCACAGGCGCTATTTTCTATCCCCAAAGTACAGGTTTTGTAGGCAACACATTTGGATACGCAGCTATGAATCGCACGTGGAATGTAGCACCAACCACACAACCCATTTCCAAAGTGAGTGTGCGTTATTATTTCAACAGCACTGACGTAACGAATGTTAGCAATACGTTGGTGGCCAATTCGCTTCCCGGCATTTTTGGACCCGATGATATGACATTCTGGAAAGTAACCAACATTGCCAAACCTGCCCATGCCGCGGTAGCCACGTTGGCTCAAGCGGATGTTAAAATTTTAGCGTATAATTCGGTACCAACAGATTCAACATGGGTGCTGGGTAACCCATCCGTAAACAACTATTATGCACAGTTTTTGGTAAGTGGATTTTCAGGAGGTGGCGGAGGAGCCGGTCCTTTGGGTCTAACCCCATTGCCGGTAGAATTGTTGTATTTGGCGGCTGAAGGTGTTCACAATAAATTTATACAGGTAAAATGGGCAACAGCCAGCGAAACCAATTCAGGATATTTTGATTTGCAACGCAGCGAAAACGGCCGAGAGTTTGTGACCATTGGCAGGGTAAATGCAGCCGGCAATTCTACTACAGAACGCAGGTATTCTTATAATGATTTAGGGGTAGTGGCGAACAAAAATTATTACTACCGTTTGGTTATAGTAGACCTAGAATCGCACAAAGAGGCGAGCAAAACAGTAGTTGCCAAATTGAGCATTTATGTACCATCTGCGATTACATTCTATCCGAATCCAAGCCAAACACAATTGAATATAGTGTGGCCCAATGAAGCGGATCAAGCTGACTTGATGATCTATACAGCAGAAGGCAAATTGGTATTGCAAAAAAGCATGGATACAAAAACACAAAACAGCATAAATGTTTCAGCAGTATCTAACGGTATCTACTTTGTAAAAGTGACGATGAATGGAACTCAGGTAAATTCAAGAATCATTATACAGCACTAATCGAAACATCTTTTAGAATAACAGTTAAAAAACCGCCAACTTATGTTGGCGGTTTTTTTGTTTTACAAAACACTGGCGGGTTTGAGTTAAGTCCATATTTTTTTGAAATTTCTTACTTAGTCGAGCCTCATAAAGCTGGCAAAACCAGCGGTAATCAATCTACAGTTAAATAAATATGTGGTTTACTTTGCAAGAAATTTGCATAGGCGGTTAAAAACCCGCAAATTAGTCCAGATTTCTGGCTCTATCGGAGCCATATATTTATAGAAATTAACCATCTTACGAAAAGGGTTTGTCATCATTTTTGCGCAAAGCGGGCAAAAATGATGACAAACACCCAAACTAATTTCACATGACTTAGTAAAAATAATGACTTTATGAGGGGCGACTACTTAGTTAAAAATACCCATACGTAAACTCAAACCCATGGTTTATACATTGTTAAAATTTAGTTCATTCAATACTTTTACTTTCGCTTTACAACTAATACCTAATTAAAGACATGAAAACTATTTTCAAAAAATCAATTCCCATTCTACTGCTGGGAATTTCGATGCTTTGTCATCGCAACCTAACTGGTGCTGTTAATGCTTCAGTAGTGAGTCCCACAGTTAAACTACTCGACGAAACTGGATCTTCATCCTTATCTGGTGCTGCGGCATCGGTTTATATGAAGGTGGGAGGTTATTATTATTCGCAAGGCAGCACAACTAATGGGGCTTTGGTTATTCCAAATTTGGCATCTGGGTCCACCTATTTGTTTTATGTAGATTACAATCACGGCCGGAACTATTTTAGCATAGTAGCAGGAACAGATTCTGCGTTTATTCAAACCACCTTGGTATCCGTAAATTTAAAAAATTGTAATGGCATCGTTACCACGGGTAGTGCAGGTAGTATAGCACTTAAAGGCAATATTGATGGCTATTTTTGGAATATGGGGAATACCGTTTCAGGTATTAAAAACATGTACCTATTGCCAGAATCCTATAGTTTTAAAATGGATTATAACCATGGTACCAACACAAATGCTGTAAGCGTTTCAGGAACAACCCAAGCTGTAGATTTTACGGCAGCTTGTGTAAAAATTACCATAAGCAATTGCAATGGAATAATGGCAAGTGCTCAAAACCCACTAAGCTCAATAAGCCAATCTTCGCCTGCTTCATTCAGTATGAGACGCATAAGTGCAGCATACTTTGGCAATTTAATACAAGTTCGCAGAAGCGCTGACAACACAACGCAAGAAATAGGATTCACAGCAAATGGTGATCTAGATACGGCAAGTTTAAAGACATTTGTTGGAACAGGAAGCGGCTTTGTTACGATATGGTATGACCAAAGCGGAAATGGTAGAAATGCCAGTCAGTCAAATACAGCACGTCAACCACGAATTGTTGATGCAGGCCAAGTTGAAAGACAAAATAGCCAGCCGGCAATTCGCTTTTTGGGAATGAATTATGGATTATTTACTAGCACCTTTACTGCCTATAGTTCAGGTGTTTCATACAATGGAGTTGCTAAAGTAAACAGCAATAATACCTATAACGCTATCGTTAACAAAACGGGTGCTGTAAACAAAAATGTACCTGCGCCTTTGGATTTCTACAACGCAAGATTTGTTGCAGGAAATGGCAGCGGTTATAAATTCTTCGACCATACGAATGCCTTCAAAGCATCAGAACCTATGGGTATATGGACATATCAAGGCACCCCTGGTGGTAATCTAAATACTTTTTACAATGGCAGCAGTAATGGTTCAACCTCAATTGGCAGTAGTTATTCAGATGCAGGGCAACCTTTGTACATTGGAAGCCGCGCTGATTTGGTTACAGGTTTGGATGGTTGGATTTCTGAAATAGTAACATTTGGTGCTGAGATGTCTACCGCTGATCGTCAAATTTTAGAAGGCAGTCAAGCTAGTTATTATAATGTAAGCGGACCTGTGCCAGCGCCAAACTCAGTATTGGCGGGCAATGTATCTATAAAAGGCAATATTGACGGTTATTTCTGGAATATGGGAAGCACAACCAACAGCATGCTTACACTGAACCTATTGACGAATTCTTACGACATCAGATTAGATTATAATCATGGTCGCAATACACAAACAGGAGTAGCCATTGCGGGCAGCAACCAAACTGTAGATTTTACAGCCACTTGTGTAAGTGTGCGATTGCTTGATTATTTGAGCAGCGTCATTACTACAGGTCCAAATGCAGTTGTTGCTGTAAAAGGCAACATTGATGGTTACTATTGGAACATGGGAAATACAACGAATGGTGTATTAACCATGAACTTGTTACCCAATTCGGGTTATAGCTTTCAAATGGATTACAACCATGGAAGAAATGCAAAAACTGCAACCATTAGCGGAAGCAATCAAAATGTAGACTTTGGAACTACGCGTACCACAGTTAAAATAACAGATTGCTACGATGTGGCTCTAGCTGGAGCAGCAGGGAACATTAGTATAAAAGGCAACATCGATGGTTACTACTGGAATATGGGCAATACAACCAACGGTATATTGGCATTGGATTTATTGCCAGAGTCGTATGATTTTTCTGTTACCTACAACCATTACAACAGTAAAACGGGTGCAACGGTTATAACAGGCTCTGCCCAAACGGTTGGCTTTAAAACCACATTGGTTACAATCACAGGCACAGGTATAAGCTTTAAAGGAAATGTAGATGGCTATTTTTGGAGTTTCACCAACAGTTATATGTTGCCAGGGAACTATGTATTTAAAATAAGTGGTGCAGATGCCAACCTTGTGGTATCGGGCTGCACTTTAGGCTATAAACCTGTAATTGTAAAATTACTTAACAGCAGTGGTGCCGGCATATCTGGTGGCGTTGTCGATCAATATGTATCCTCATGGTCAAACAATGTTGCCAATACAAACGCTAGCGGAATTGCACTGGTATTGTTCCCGAGCACTGTAAATAATGCTTATTTCCGCATGAACTATGCAAATGCAAAGCAACAACTGGGCAGCTACAACATAAACACTACCACCACAGTTACTTTCCAAACAAAGAATGTTGTGGTTGAACTAAGAAATAGTGCAAATGCTTTATACAACAATGAAGGCATAAGTGTGGGTTATTATGCCAGCAATTGGAATACTTTTGGCACTGGAACAACCGCCAGTGGTAAATGCAATATGGAATTGTTGCCAGTAAATTATTATTTCAGATTGACCTATGCCAATCAGCAACAGCAGCAAGGCTCTATCAATATAGTTAGTTTAGGTGCAAACCCAACCATTACTTTCAAAACGGTTGAAACAATCTTGCGATTGAAAGATGCAGCAGGCACTGGAACCAAAGAAGCAACATCCCTAGGATATTATACAAACAACTGGTACACTTTTGCAACTGGCGTGACCAATGGATCAGGAATAGCTATCATGGAACTTCTTCCAGGTAATTATTATTTCCGCATGTCCTATGCCAATCAGTCGCAGCAAAAAGGCAGTATGGCTATTTCCACGAGTGGATATGTGGATTTCCAAACCGTAAATGTTACGTTAAAATTGAAAGATGCCGCAGGCACTGGAACCAAAGAAGCAACATCCTTAGGATATTATACAAACAACTGGCACACTTTTGCAACTGGCGCGACTACTGGATCGGGCACAGCTATTATGGAACTTCTTCCAGGTAATTATTATTTCCGCATGTCCTATGCCAATCAATCGCAGCAAAAAGGCAGCATGGCTATTTCAGCGAGTGGTGATGTGGATTTCCAAACTGTAAAAGTTACCCAACATATTGACGATGGAATAAATCCAATTGTGGGCGCATCGGCAGATTATTATACCAATATGTGGTACTCTTTTGGATCAACCGATGCCAGTGGCAATGCTGAGCTTGAATTGCTACCAGGCAACTATTACTTCCGCATCAATTACGCTTCCTACACTAAACAAAAAGGCAGCATGTCAATTTCCGGAACTACAGCAGTAAACTATACGTATACTGCTGGTGTTGGTATTAGCAGAATTGCAAAAACCGATAGTAAAAACCCGTTGTTGAACAATGGCAATAATACAAATAATGGCGGAATCATTGGAAGCAAAGAAAAAGAAACAATTGCTATTTCAGGCTTAAATTGTTATCCAAATCCAACCATTTCAACTGCAACCATAACCTACATTTTATTTTCAGATCAAAATGTAGAAATTGCAGTTTATAGCGCAAATGGCGCATTGGTAAAAACATTGCTAAATGAAAACCAATCTAAAGGTACACATAGCACTGAATTTAGCGCTAATGACTTGGCAGGTGGTATTTATTACGTAAGAGTAATTACAAACAATGGAATGAAACAGCTTCCTCTGGTTGTGAATAAATAACAAATATTCTCCCTAAAAAAACCCGCCCAATTTGGGCGGGTTTTTTTATTTTTAGGGAGTTTGAAAAATGGATAGCGTTTATTAATTTGCCATTGCCAATTCCATTTCTAATCCATTTCTGATTCTGTGCCCGGGGTTGTTGATGTCAGCGTATTGAAATAGTTTGAAAGAGTTGCTTTTTCGTCGTCGCTTAGTTTACTTTTAAAGTGTATCAAAGTATAAGAGCTAAGCGGCATTTCACCTTCTTTCACCTCTTCCGCGGCTTTATGTATCTTCTTGCTTTTTTCCTTACCAGAATAATCTGTCCATTCACTAAAATTAAGCGCTTCCCTAGCTTCATCAATATGGCTTTTTAGCCACCAGCTCGCAGGTGCAATGTTGCTATACCATGGATAAACAGTTTCATTGCTATGGCAATCGTAACAAGCTTTTTTTAATATAAGTGTAACATTTTCTGGTGGTTTTGAAACCGCAATAAAATCTTCTGAAGGATTTAAAGGTGGATTGGATTTGTCGATGCGGATGAACTGAATACCCAATAAAATAACCAGCATGACCAAAGCAATATTTTTAAATTTCAGGATTGAAGGCATATAATTTTTCGCAAGATACTGCAATTGCAATTGCGGCTATTATATAGAGTACTTTGTGTTTTCATAGAAGCCTTGTTGATTAAAGTCTTTTATTGCCGTATTTTGCACCCATGGGACTGAGACAAGAGAAATTTGCAAAACAGGTTCAGAGAGATTTGGGAGAATTGTTTCAACAGCACCGCCACGAGTGGCTTGGGGGAGAGTTTATTACCATTAGCAGTGTGTTGGCATCGCCAGATTTGGGCTATATAAAAGTGTATGTGAGTTTATACAACACCAAAAAACGCGACCATGTGATGGAGAGTTTTGAATTGCATGCCCGTGCCATTCGAATGGAATTAGCCAAAAGACTTAAAAATCAAATAAAAAAGATTCCGGAACTTACCTTTTTTGAAGACGATACCTTAGACTACATGAACAAAATGGATAAGATTTTTAGCGAAATGCACAAAAACGATCCTCCAGCAATTTCTGACAAAGAGGATTGAGATTGCCATTTTTCATAGCAAAACGTTATTTTTTTTCGCGGAAAAACACCTCCGCAATTAACCTAATTACCCTTATTTCTATCATTGGTTATGCGGCGGGGTCTATGGCATTGATTGCCTTGTTATCTGCTTTAAACGGGTTTGAAAAAATTATTTTCCAAGTGTATGACACTTATTATCCCGATTTAAAAATAGAGGTGGTATCGGGTAAAGTTTTTGATGCCGATGCTGCAATGTTGGCAAGAATTAAAAAAACAAAAGGGGTAATAGAAGCGTCTTTTTGTTTAGAAGAAAATGCAATTTTAAAGTCGGGTGACAAGCAATTGGTTGGCACCATAAAAGGCGTAGCACCTGCCTATTTGAAAACGGTAAATATAGATAGCTTGGTCGTCTCTGGAGACCCCGTTTTAGATGACCTTTATGGTCCGCTGGGTTGGATGGCCGAAGGTCTTATCTATAAATTGAATGTGGGCAAAGAAGCCAATAGAATTACTGTTACCGTGCCCGATAGAGAAAGTGCTGGGGTTACGCAAATGGAAACAACAGAAGATGAATTGCGCATTGGTGCAATGATAAGACCAGGGGAAGAAATGAACCAAAAATTGGTCATTACCACCTTAAATTGGGCGCAGGAAATGTTCAACCGTGCTGGGCAAGTTTCGTCTATTGAATTGAAATTGAAAGACCCATTGCAACCAGAAAATGTGGCGGCTGATTTAAAAAAATTGTTGGGTCCAAAATTTACTGTGCGCGACCGAAGGGAGCAAAACCAGTCGGTATATAAAATGTTTAATACCGAAAAATGGATGGTTTTTGCCATTATGGCATTTGCTTTATTGTTAATCACTTTTAATTTGATAGGTTCTCTAAGCATGCTGGTTTTGGAAAAAAAGAGGGATATTAAACTCCTAAATTCGGTAGGTATGCCAGAGAATAAAATCAAACGAATATTTTTTAATGAAGGGGTTTTGGTGGCTTTGGTAGGTGCCTTCATTGGCATTTGTTTGGGTATTTTGCTTGTGTCGATGCAAATTAAATTTGGAATCATCACCACGCATTCCACTTTTATAGTTGCCTATCCTGTGGAATTGCGGTGGACAGATGCTGTAAAAGTATTGGTATTGTGTTTGTTTTTAGGCATCAGCGGTGCCATTTACCCTGCCATGAAAAGCACGGTGCACTCAAAAAACTGAGGCTTGAATTACGAAACTGGGTCTGTAGAAAACGTAAGGTGTGCATTGGATTTAAGCCAGTAATCCGAAGGTATCCTTTTCAAACATCAAAGGTGAGACAGGTGAAAAATATTATGTGCAACTAATAGTGTCCTAAATGTTTTTAAATAAAAAAAAGAGCCTTATCAGATAATGATTTAAGGCTTAAAAAGTTTCATTTTCAAAAAGCACCCCCTGTAGCGTTAATGTGGGCGGTGCGTTGATAGTTTCAAAGGGTTTGTCAATCCATTGCTGAAGATCTATTTTTACAAATAAATTGAGTCTTATGAAGGCTA
>JBBQBB010000085.1:0-10515 GCA_038317095.1 Bacteroidia bacterium
ACCCGCTACACTTACTCTGTTGTGATTTGCTTTCAAAATGATTAAATCCGTTCTTTGAACACAACGAGTTAACCATGCGCGGCTACGATGTGGAGGTTGTGATTTGCTTTCAAAATGATTAAATCCGTTCTTTGAACACAACAGAACAGACTAAAACCCGCCACTGATGCGGGTTTTGTTGTTTTATGCATTTTCAAAAAATGCCAATGGCTTTAATAATAGACCCAATACTTTGCAGTTTTAAACATCCTAACTCCGCATTCTAATATATTCAGCAATCAAATAAACTTATATTTTTTGGTTCCAAATTAATTCTACCATGCGAAAATGTGCTGGGTGCAAAAACCTGCGCACCTCTTCTAGTGGGATTTTATATTCAATCCATTTTTCAGTTTTTTCTTGGTGCGTTTTTTGTGCAATTACAATTTGGGGCGTATTGCCACATTCAAAATACATTGAATCAAATTTGTATGGAGGTTCCCAATAACTCGTATCTCTAATATCCGTGGGATCATCTGGGTTCTGCCAGTTTTGGATTTGGGTTTTTATTTGAAAAAGATGCAACGTCATGAATTGCGCCCAGTTTGTTTTGCCTTTTGTGGTATTTAACAACAATGCATCTTCCTTAAAATTTTGAAAAAGTATATTTTTTAGTTCAGAATACAAATAAGGCCCAAGCTTGTAGGATGTTGAATCCATAGATGAATTCAACGTTTTTAATTCGGCAGCCTTTGACCAAATTCTCTGCACGGGTTCTTTGCTGTCTTCTAGGCGCTTCCACCAAGCATAACAACGCAAAAAATCAATGGTTTGTTGGTCGAGAATTGAATTTAGGTCTTGAATCTTATTCCAGAAAAGTATTTGAGGCACAAAGACCAATTCACGACCAAACGATGCTTGCTTGTAATACATAGGAGCTATTGCGCGCAGGTTGAAGGATAAATTATAATTTGTATCGGTATTGACTGCATAACTGAATTGAAAATCTGACAAGATTTTATCAGCGGTTAATGACTCATACCATGCAGTATCAATTAAATCGGTTGGATCGGTTGGGTTTCTCCAATTCTGGATTTGAGAAATGATCAACTGAGATCCCAAATTGTATCCATCTTCAGGGCCTAGTCTTTCGTTTAGCGAATCTGTCCAATAACATGGAATCTGCCATTTTATCCCTTTTCCCCAAATGGAAACGGCAATTTGATGCAGTTTGTCAGGAAAGGCCTTTTCGAATTGCTTGTGTGTAAGACATTGAGAATGACCAAAACAAAATTGAAATACCATCAATACACAAAGGATGCTTCTTTTGAATTTCATATTCTAATAACTACAAAAGGATGAAAATGTTACGCATAAAGCATCAAGATTTTATTGGCTGCAATTCTTCTTTTATCCAATTGAATTAATTTTACCCCAAAGTGAAGCATTAAAAATGGAAGTTGGCTTTTTCATTTCGTCCTTGGCAATTAAAACTTGCAAGCTGGAAGAGTTGTGGTTTACCTCCCAAACATCACACAAAAGTATAAACAATTGGGTTAGATTTTGCAATCCCTTATAGTAAAGGCGCACTGCAATATCGGAAGGGATATTAAGTCCTCCAAATCTTACTCTTTCGGCAACCCTCTGCAAAGTAAGATCTGTTGATATGAGGTAATAAAACAATAAATGTGCCTCATACCCTGATAGCCTCGCGTATGTCAACAACTTTCCATACGATCTTATGCTTAAAGTTGTTTCAATTGCAAAATCCTGTTTTTTTTTTAATAGTTGTTGAATTCTGGTGCGCATAATTCCGCCTGCTTCAAAAGCTACTGACTCTGGGTTAAATGGCGATAGTCCGCGGGCAATTTCACCGGCATTCACAAACTGTGAAAACCCCATTGGTTCTTGGAGTAGCGAAAAAGCAGCAGTTGTTGTTGTTCCAGCGCCGTTGCAACCCGCAATGGTGAGTTGTAATGGCATTCTCAACCCATTTTATCGCCTATGGCATTCTCATAACCCGTTTGGTAATGGGCCACTGTGCCATAATCCAATCCGTTTACTACCACCCCGTTTGCGACAACCGTTCCTATATGTGTAGCTTTTACGCCTGCATTTTGCATGGCTGCCAACAATGCGTCTTTTTTATGTGCTGCAATGCTCACTACCACCCTACTTTGGCTCTCTCCAAACAACCAAGCATCGTTTCTAAAATTACCCTCAGTGCAAATGTCAAATCCTTTTTTACCAGCCATTGCACTTTCAAGGCAATTGATAAAAACACCGCCTTCCGCAATATCGTGGGCACTGTTTAAAATTCCAGCAGTAATGGCATTGTAAACCGCCATTTGTACATTGTATTCTTCGTCTAGTTCAAACTCTGGGCAGGGTGAAAACTCAACCCCTAAAACCTTGGCCAAATATTGACTGCTACCTAGGTCGTTTTTGCTATTTCCAACCAAATAAATCAAATCCCCATCATTCTTAAAATCAAGGGTCATGTGGTGTTCGGGTTTTTCTATAATTCCCACCATGCCGATGGTTGGTGTTGGGTATACGGCATTGCCACTGGTACTTTGGTTGTAAAAACTCACATTGCCTCCTGTAACAGGGGTATCGAACTTGCGACAGGCCTTGCCCATTCCATCAATGGCGTGTTTAAACTGGTAATAAACTTCTTTGTTGTAAGGGTTTCCAAAGTTCAAGCAATTGGTAACACCCGTTGGTACACCGCCTGTAACCCTGATATTCCTAGCAGCCTCGGCCACTGCAATTTGGGTGCCTTTGTCAGGGTCAGAAAACACGTATCTGCTGTTGCAATCTACCGTTAATGCCAAGCTACGGTTGCTTCCCTTAATTTTTACCACAGATGCATCGGATGGCCTGTTGGTACTTTGATTTACGGTACCCACCATGCTATCATACTGATTGTAAATCCAGCGTTTGCTGGCAATATTGGGCTGAGACGCCAAATTCATGGCAACTTCCTTGGCTTTTTCAATGGAAATATCTGCGATATTATCCAGTTTAAATTTTTCAATCTCTGCAAAATAAGCAGGGGTTTCAAATTCTCTTTTGTAAATGGGGGCACCACCACCTAGGACCAAACTTTCTGCAGGAATATCCCCTTCGAGCACATCGCCCATAAAATAACGAACCCTGCCTGTGTCGGTAACAATGCCAATGTGGGCATAGGTCAATTCCCATTTTTGAAGCACTTTTTCAATTTCGGCTTCTTTTCCTTTTTGCACAATCACCAGCATGCGTTCTTGGCTTTCGCTTAAAAGCAATTCCCAAGCTTTCATATCTGATTGGCGCATAGGCACTTTATCTAACCACACATCCATACCCACGCCTGTTTTTGCACTCATTTCACTGGTACTGCAAGTAATACCTGCAGCTCCCATATCTTGCATACCTACAACTGCACCGGTTTCTATAATTTCCATGCTGGCTTCTAGAATCAGTTTTTCCCAAAAAGGGTCACCTACCTGCACACTGGGTAAATCGCTAATACTGTCTTCACTCATGTCCTTGCTGGCAAAAGCCGCACCGTGTATGCCGTCTTTACCCGTACTAGATCCAAAAATATACACCGGATTGCCTGGAGGGCCTGCGCCTGCGGAAATTTGTTTTCCCACACCAACGATGCCCACACTCATGGCATTCACTAAGTTATTCTGCTCGTAGCAATCGTCGAAATAAACCTCTCCACCAACCGTAGGAATTCCAAAAGCGTTGCCATAATCTCCAATCCCTTTCACAACACCTTTCATCAACCACTTGGTACGGTCTGTATCAATGTTGCCGAAACGCAAAGAATTTAGCTGCGCAATGGGCCTAGCACCCATAGAAAAAATATCGCGATTGATACCACCCACTCCAGTAGCTGCACCTTGGTATGGTTCTATTGCGCTTGGGTGGTTGTGGCTTTCTATTTTAAAACAGCATGCCAGTCCGTCGCCAATGTCCACCAACCCTGCATTTTCTTCTCCTGCTGCGGCAAGAATTTTACTCCCTTCGCGAGGCAATGTTTTTAGCAAGGTAATTGAATTCTTATAGCTGCAATGCTCACTCCACATTACAGAGTACACGCTTAATTCAGTAAAATTGGGTATTCTTCCCAAAATTTCGCAGATTTTGTCAAATTCTTCTGGCAATAAACCCAATTGTTTGGCTTGTTCAACGTTTGAAATAGCAGCAGTTTGCATAGGGTTGCAAAAATACTCTCTTTCCTGTTAAGGCGCATATGGCAAAGCGATAAAATGCCCCGCATTATCCACAGGTACGTAAAATACACAATGGTTATGCAAATCCTACATACCTGAACTCTGATAAATAATGCAAAAAACACTGTAAATGTTTGATTTTCTCAAAAATATGTTGCAGATTTGTAGATAGGAGGAATTAGGATGAAATTAAAATGTTGTTTTTCAACAACTTTTTCTGTGTTTTTAATTTTAGCAGCTATACAAACCGCGAAAGCAGATAAATTGGCTGTTTTTCCATTTTGCCCCAAAAACACATCTTTACAAAGCGAGAGAATGAACAATTTGCATTTGGTGCTAATGAAAGTAGCCTCTTCTATAAAAGACAAACAGACTGAGTTTGTTTTTCAAGAAAAATTAAAAATGGACTGTGAATCGCATACGTTCAGAACACTAGCGGCCAGTTTAAATAGCGATATTTTTCTTGATGCCAACTACCTTATAGAAGGGGACACCATTGAGTTGCGTGTGAGAATTGTATTTACAAAATTTGTAGATAAAGCAATGAACATGTTGCCCATCAAGGGGAATTTAAATATGTTAAATGATTGTATTTCTGCTTCATTTCAATCTTTATTTAAAGAGTTAAAAGTAATACCGAGTGCGTCTGAGTGGAACTCTATAGTGAGTATAATTGCAAATGACGGAAGAAACTACGGGACAACGAACGAGCCCGAAGAAAAGTCAAATTCCTCTATTTTTCTAAATGGAAAGTCGGCTTTTGAAACCGAAAATTATAAAATGGCGAAGGATTTGTTGGGAAAGGTTTTAAGCACCGATGAAAATTACAATGAATCTTTATTTTTGTTGGGCAAAACCGAATTGTTTTTTGACAATTATAACAAGGCTTATTTGTGTTTTCGAAAATGCAGCGATTTAGGATATGCAGACAACACATTGGATTCGTATTTAAAAGCCGCTTCAGCATTGTCTAAGCCAGCAGAGTGGTTCAATACAGTCCATCGCAGAAAAGCCTGGTGGGAGACTTTAAATTCTGCTGAAACAAAAGAAATTATTGCGTTGTTAAACAATTTAAAAATAAACGGAAAATCCTACACCGCCAATTACATTTTTGACGACAATGATATTTCAAAACTCTTTAAAACAACCCTATTGCCAATAAGGAACCAAAAGATTCAGAATTTAAGTGTATTTCGTTATTTTACAGATGTAGATGTCCTGATTTTAGAGAACACAAAGTTGAGCAACGACGATGGCATACAATATTTTTTTAAATTAAAATATATTCGCACAGATTCAAAACTAGAACTTCCCCAAATTTCTTTTCTAAGTAGCCAAAAGAAGTTAACTATCATTCGTACAACCAGTCAGAAATGATCAAAAATATTTTTTTATGGATATTGGTATCTATGGGTAATATTTGTTTTACCTACTCCCAAAGTAAAGTTTTCTTTTATGCTGCAGATTTAGTAAAAGAGCCAATGGACACCTTTGGTATCACCATTTTAGACGAAAACACAGAGTACCTGAACCAAACAATCATGTATTTTCCTTACTCCATGGAATTAAAAAAAGAACATACTACATAACGTCAACCAAATATGGATACCTTCAAAAAACGGATACTATTGTTGTTAAGGTATCCGAACAGATTTATACAATAATTTTTAGAAATGCTTTAGAAAATGTTTCACTGGGCCAGTGAAATCCGCACCGCAGAATTTCCTGTCAGACAGCGTTTCTGTAATCGATAGAGACTTTATAGATGCCAGTGGTGCGCGAGATATAAATGATATTCTTATGCTAATTTCAAGATTTTCTCAGGTCTCGATGTGCTGGGAAATGTTAACAGCGCTAAGCGCGGTGCGTGGATGAACTAGGGTAAATTTGTTTTTATGCTAGATGGGATTATGATGAACGAATTGAGCTATGGAACCATGCAACTTGGGCAAAGATTTCCGATTGAAAAGATTGAAATACTTAGAGGACCTGCATCTATCACCAATGGTGGACTTGTCTCCTATGGAGTGTTAAATAAATCACCAAAAAGCACACGGCAGAATCTAAAATTTCTTTTGGCTCTATTGTGGGTAAAACAGATAACAATGTTAGCCGTCAAGGATTTAATTTTCTATTGAATGAAAAATTATCCGACGGTGGTTTTATCAATTTAAGCGGCTATTTAAGTAGGAGGCAACGAAGTGATAAAGATTACACGGATTTTAGCGGAAACACTTACAAGTTAAACAACAACAGTGGAATTAGCAACAACCAAATTTTACTCAACGCCGGATATAAGGGATTAAGAATAACTGGTTTATTTGACAATTCACAATTGTATTCGCGCGATATATATGGGCAAAACGCACGTAAAACCTACCCTATTAATTTCCCGGTAACCGGTTTTCAAATTTCAGCCCCCGTAGATTTAAATAAACATTGGAAAATCACACCTGCAATTGGCCTATTAATTCAAAAACTCTATTCCAATAAAAATGCCATATTAGACAGTATAGACAATATAAATATAGGAAGATTTGCATTGTATGATTTTAACACAATTCATAGATTGACGAACAATTTTGACTTACGTTATGCAAATAAAGGTTGGGTTGAACTTGATTTTAAAGGGGAGTATATCGAAGATTTTTTTTATGACAATGAAAAAGTATTTTCTAACGACATCAATTCGTTTGCAATGCATTCGCTAATTGGAATTGGAAATATACAAGTTTTGCTTATAGACCCAGTGAGGGTAAACCAAAAACTGGCGCTTTATTTGCAAGCTGATGTGCGCACCGAACAACAAACTTATTATTCTGCAGTGGTTCCACAGACAATCTTAACCATTTTAAGAGGTTCATTTCATGCAAAGATTTTGGCCTGAAGGTCTTTTAGGCTTCCGCTTTTAGAGAACATTCGATTAAACATAACAAACAACAACGGCGATTTTACACTGAAACCCGAATTTACAAATACTTTTGAAATGGAAATCGGATTTGATATTGGCAAAAAAAGCTATACAACCGCAAATTTATTCAGCAACAAAACCAATGGTACAATTACATATACCAAGGATGGGCTTGTAAATGAAAACTACAATAATGGACCTCAAATTGGAACATCAGGTATTGAATTACACAGCAAATTTGTAGGTAAATCTTTAACTTTTTATTTGAACGGCAGCTTATATCAAACTAACGCTAGAGATTCCATCTATTTGGTTTCAGGCACCCGTTCCAATTTTGGCATTCCAAATCAAAAGCTAAATTCAATTTTAGCATTTAATCTTGAAAATATTTTTGGGTTAAAAAATACCTGGTTAAATATTTCATACACTTTACTAGGCAAACAATATCAATATACAGATGAGAATATGAATTTCAATTCTATTGCTGCCAAGAATTATATGAAAACGATTCTAAATTTTAAAAATATAAAGGCGAGTGGATTTAAATTTTCGATAGGTATTTATGACATTTTTAACCAAGGAATGTTTTATATACAACCATACAATGTTGGGCATGCAACCTTGCCAGGTTTAGGAAGAGAATATGTATTGAAAATGGTTTACGATTTACCTATAAAGTAAAACGCTGCCCTTAATGGTATTTCTTCTTTTAATTACGCCCACGGCAACTTCGTAATAAAACAGGTAATTATAAACTCCATCTATACAAGGTTGTCCATTATAATTTCCATCCCAGCCGTAGGTATTTGAAATTCGGCTATCAAAAACAATTTGACCCCAGCGGTTATAAATGATAAATAAATTCGGGGATAAGCCACGTCCATAAATTTGGAATATTTCATTTTTGCCATCGGCATTGGGTGTAAATGCATCGGGTATAAAAACATCACAATATTCACCTGCATATCGCACTGTAATTTGGTCTGACGCGGAGCCACAAGGATTGGCAACCGTAGCCGTATAAGTGCCCGCCGATGTTACGTAAATGGTGGTATCGTTGCTGCCGCTATTCCATGTGGTTTTACTACCCGGATAATACGCATGCAGCCTTAAAACACCCCCTTTGCACAACAAGGTATCCATAGGTAAATCTAAGGCTGGGGTGGTGCCCAAAAACAAATTTATACTATCTCTCCACACACAGCTTTTATCCGTTGCTTCTGCCCAGAAAGTTCCGGCTGAACCTATGGTTCTGGTAGAAGCAGAAGTTCCATTGTCCCACAAGTAAAAGCCTGGCGCAGAAATAGATAAATCCAAAGTACCTCCGTTACACAAGTTGGTATCTCTGCCAAGGGAGAAACGCGGCAAAGGATTTACAGTTATACTTTGGGTCGTAGAATCTGGGCAAAACTGGTCTGGCACTACATACTTAATTTTAAATATTCCCGGTGTTTTGGGGTTAAATGTACTATCAACAATAAATTGCCCAGAAAAAATTCCGCCACTTTTAACAGGTTTCAGTTTTATGGATGAGGCAGCTTCACAGATTACAGAAGGCAAATTGTTGAAGGTGGCTATCATATTTGGCTTTACCAAAACTACCGTTGTATCGGCACTCTTACACCCTTCCTGGCTCGCTGCGTTGTGAATTACATCATAAATACCCACCGCAGTATAAGCATGGTTTGCACTTTTTGCAATTGCCTTTGTACTTCCATCTCCAAAATCCCAAGAAAAAGATACCAACCCTGGATATACATTGTCAAATAAAAATTGGTTATTTGTTAAACATTGAATGGAATCGTTGATGGTTACCCCACTCGAAGGATCGGGCACAACACGAATGGGTAAATAAACAGAATCATAACAACCCGTTGGCGAATTGTTATAAATAGTATAACCTACATACAAAATATTGTAATTCCCTGGTAACAAATTTTTTACATCTGGGTTTGGAACCGTAAATGTGTCATTGGGAAAAAACCAATTTCTCCGCAGACCAACACCCGAAGAAAAATCTGCGGTTGTATTTTCTCCGAAAAAAAAGTGATTGTTCCCATGGTTGTAACATAGGGTATCAGAACCTATGACGAAAGGGGCTGGTTTTGCGCGTGAATAAATTAACAATGATTTGGTTTTGGTGCCAGAACAGCCTCCTTTGGGTACCAAATAAAGTTCTATTTTCTTATTGCCTGGTTTTGTCCAGGTGTAGTTCACCGTATCTGTATATGCCTGATCGAAAGAAGGAGGCGCATTGTAGAAACGCCATACATAGGTGGGACTGGCGAATGTTACTTTTGATTTATTTATAAATTTTACCTTGTTTGTATTTTGGCATGTATCAGAATAAGAGAATTCGAAATCCATGTTAACATTATCGGAGGTAAAGGATCCACAAGCTGCAGAACTTGTAAGATAATCCGGACTTGAAGCGCCATCGTGGCTATACACACAAACGTAATATTGGGTATTCATCTTAAGTCCGTTAACACTGAATGAATTTGTAAGATTAGAGAAACAAACAAAATTGCCATTTCCAACCGTAGTTTCATCACCGCTACCAAAAGTAGGGAATGAAGTGTATTTGGTTCCATCAACGGGTGGCCCATTCACAGCAGCAGCTTCGCGGATTACAACTATATTCCAAGTGCCATTTCCTGGGGTCCATTGTATAATTGCAGAACTGCATGTAATTCCACTAAATTTTAAATTGCTAGGTGGGATAGTTGGTTCTGCTGCGAACAAATAAACCATTGACCATGTCAAGATAGTAAGATACAAGCAAAACCGTTTTGTCATTCTTTTTTGGTAATTAGCGCAAATATAACCCAATTGTGAGTCATTCATCAAATGAATGTTACATTTAATAAGACAGCAGCTACACAGAAATGTTGCCTAGTAAACCTTAGGCATATTCAATTTCCTCATCTCCGGGGAATGTATCGCCTCTAAATTTCAAAAACAAACGAGCTAGGGTTATCACATCCTTTTTACAGTACGTTGCGATGCGGTTTAAATTGTTCTCTACCCAATATACATGGCCCACTTGGCTGCCATCAATGTCGTCTTTGGGTGTAGGTATGCCAAACAAATGGGCCAATACATTGAGGGAAGTGAAATTTTTAAAATCGCCGAATTTCCACAATTCCATGGTATCTACATGCGCAACCTCCCAAGGTTTTTTACCTGCATTGTCTAACAATCGGGGCAAATTAATGCCATGGATCATCATTCTTCGGGCTATGTAAGGAAAATCAAATTCTTTTCCATTGTGGGCGCAGAGAACAAATTGATTTCCATGATACCTGGAATTTAACAATTCTGCAAACTCGAGCAAAACCTGCTTTTCATCATCACCAGAAATGCACTTTACCCTCAATTTGAATTCCGAATTAT
>JBBQBB010000086.1:0-10489 GCA_038317095.1 Bacteroidia bacterium
CAATTGGTTTAACCTACTAAACTCCATCAAAAAGCACAAAGACGCCTTTTTAAAGGCAGTCACAGTAATCATGACTTCCAATAAAGCAAATGGACGATATAGAGAAATTGAAAATGAATTTAACCAATTATATTATTTACCAAATTTTGCAACATAACCGGTTAAATTGATTTAGGATTATTCCCCAATTTCTGATGGGCATAGTCCATTTTTTTGTAGCCTCTTTAATAGCAAGAAATACTGATTTAATCACAACGTCCGGCATGGTGTTGTTAACTTTGTCTCCGTTGTGTTCAAAGAACGGATTTAATCATTTTGAAAGCAAATCACAACGCCGGGGGGTGATAGCCATACTAACAGGTGGTTGTGTTCAAAGAACGGATTTAATCATTTTGAACCTGCCTGCCAAACACAGGTAGGCAGGAGCAAATCTCAACCGTTTTTAATACCTAAACTTTTAACTTTTTCAGCCAATGTTGCGGCTCCAAATTCTTCCTTGGACATAAACAGAACTTTTTTGTGCCATTTGGATGAAAGATAATCAACAAACTTACCAAACGTTTCGATACAGTTATGGCGGTTTAAGCATAATATTTTACATCGTTCGACGCAATTGTTTGGGAGAAAACGAAGCAAGTGGTACTTTTGCCATAAGCATTGAGAGACCTGAGTTAATATTTATCCTCTGTAAGGGCAGGAGGATAGAAAATTCGGTGCATCCCGCGTTTCTCTATGCGATGTTCTTGTTTCTTAATACTTTTCAAAACATTTCCAATTGGGTAGGTCCAGGTGCCGTTTCAATGGGTTTTGAACAGAAAAACAATTCAATATCCCCAAATTGTTTATCCGTGACTTGCATTATACCCACATGTCCTTTTTCCGGTATATGCGCTTTTATGCGGTTAATATGCACTATTGCATTCTCGCGGCTGGCGCAATGGCGCATGTATATGCTAAACTGAAACATGGCAAAGCCATCTTTTAACATGTATTTTCGAAACAGACCTGCATCACGCCTTTCCTTTTTGGTTTCAGTTGGCAAATCAAAAAACACAAGTACCCACATAATTCTATAGGCATTAAACCTATCACTGTTCATTTTACAGGATAGATAATTTTGCGACTCTCACCCAAGTAACATTTGGCCAAACTGGCACTTGTGCGCTGCACAGCAACCATGAGTGGGCTTTTGCCATCCTCTGTAATCACATCAGTGCTTAGCACAGCCAATAATTTGCTTTTGTGCTCGAGGGTTAATTCTTCTATAATGCTGGTTTGTTCTACTATGCCCCTTACAATATCATCAACATAGGGTCTGTAAGGTTCCATAATGTCATCCGCCAAGCAAAATGCATTGTACCTGTTGCGGTGCCATATACCCAAGGTGGGCAACAAGCCACTGCCAGTCAATGCCCGTGCTGTTACAGCACGGATAATGGCGTAACCATAATTTAACAGGTTGTTTGGCGGTAAACCATCTCGTTTGCGGTAAAATTTCCAAGCGTGCGGAAATAGCCTTTGCCAATAATACAAACTACATTTCGCTTCCGCATTCTCGCTGTCCCCACTTTTTACATTGCGGGCTTGGGTTTTCATATACTCAATATCGCCGCCCCATTTTTCCAAAACCGCCGCTTGGTTTCTAATTTTAGCCGCAATGGTTTGCTGCCAAAGTTGTTTTTTTAAGGGTTCTGTAGCTTCAATTTGCATGCGAAATCGTTCACTCTGCAATGTGTTTCCTTCTAAATTTAAGAACATACCTGCCGGCATCATTTTTTCGTTACAGGTAATTAAGGCCACATTGTTTTCCAGCAATTTTGCCATTAAACTGTGGCTAATGGTTATTTGCCTGTGTTCTAAAACCACACACCCCACATCTTCAATGGGTGCTTTTTTATCTGGCATGTCTTCCTGGCCGGCTATTTTGTTATATACAGCCACCAATTGGCCGTCAGCCGTTTTTAAGTGGCAAGGGTTTCCAAAAAAAAGCGTGCGTGTTATCATGGCCGGTAAAATTAATATTCACCGACATGTATTATTTGACCAATGTGGTTTATTCTTACCTTTACCAAATTGAAAAGCGGACTTGTATTTTGGATATTGAAATAAGCAACACTCACTAATAACTTATTCTCTTTTACAGATGTTTCTAAATGATGCCGGAACATATAATTCTTTGTAGCCAGTTTCTGAACCCTATAGAGATTTGGACTGATAATTTTACAATTATTAGGATTCTTTAAATCAATTTCGTTTGGATCAAAATCATTGGAAGGAAATACAAAATATTCATTTTGTTTCATGGTAAATAAGAAATGCCAGCCAATTTCATTGTTGTAGGCTTTGTCAATAACGGGTAATTCTTGATTTACCCTTTGAATTGCTTCAAATAAAGAAACTACCTTTTCTTGCAAATTACCTTTATCATCGCTGTAAATTGCAACGTGATGGTTATTGCCAGTGCTTACAAAATCTACGGGAATTTTATTTCCATTTTTGTCTAATATTGGGCGGCCTAAATGGTCGTTTTTTGTATGTAATGGTTCTGCATTAGATACCCCCGTTATCGTGATTCGTTTAATTTCTATTCCTCTTTCTTGGTTCAACCAAATTGGATTTTTATCTAGGTTAGAAAATGCTTCTTTAGCATTGCCATTAAAACTTTTAAGCCTTTCAGAAAGCAATCCTCTAACTTTTAAATCCACAATTTTTTCTATGTTTTTATAATCCTTAAAATTGTCAGGATTAACTTCCTTGCGAATGGTATATTCATTTTCATACCATTTCAGTTGGACTTCCTGTGGCACTTGAACAGTCATTTCTGCATTTAAAAAAATTGGTTTTTTATCTAAATTATTTGCCCCTGTAAAAGCCTTTTTAGGGTCATTGTCATTTTCTGCCAACCGGGTTTCTATTGCCTTCCTGATGTTTTTATTTTCAATTAATTTTATACGATTTATATCTAATTTAGGACCAATTTTTTCTAATTTGTAAACAGGTATTTTTCGGCTGCCATATACAGTCTCCTTATGCAACTGTCCGCGCGGTGTTAATTCTATCTTAGTGTTTATGCCTGTCTTCGTTTTTGTTTTATTTTTATTCTTAGTAGATATTTTATTCTTGGCCTTGAACGATATTAAAACTTCTTCAAGGTGTTTTTTTGCATCGTTCCTGAAGTTTGGGATTGGAAGTTTGAATTTGCGCTTTTTATTCCCATTATTATCAACTTTTATTTCCGTTTCTTTTTGTTCAATACCATATATTTCTTTTCCTCTTTTATTTTCATATTTGCGTGCGCTTAAATTGTTTAAGTATTGTATATGTGAATGCTTGGTAAAAGCAATTGTCAAAGCATCCATTGCATGATGTCTGTGGTCATTTCGCTTTGTCCAGTCAATTATTCGTTCTTTTGTACCACCATCCTTCTTTTCAATCATTTCAGTAAGACCCAGCTTACGATATTTCTCAAGATTCAATTCTTGCATAACATTTACCAAATCCCAATCTTCCCTGAGTCTTTGTGTTATACTCCCTGAGGTACTTACAACAGTTCTACAAATCTCTTGTAGCATTTCTTTAGCCTTTTTTGCAATGTATTGTGTTTCACGCAAATCACGTTCTATAAAACCTTCACCAATTTCAATGGATTTTAATAATAATTTTTTGTATTTTGCTTTGCTAATAGCTACTTCTTTTGCCTTATACAGCATTTCAATTCTTTCAATGTAACCAGCAAGGCCAGTTTCTCCCAAGTTATTTAACACAAAGTCATATGCGGTGCTGTCTCCCTTTTTAAGATTTACATCCCTTGATTCTATTGTTTTATTTGAAAAACTGTCATCAAATAGTTTAGCTTTAGGAATTATATGTTCGATATCAAATTCTTTGCTAAATAGTTTCTGGCGTGGTATATATGTATTTGAATACAAGGTCTTATATCCATTAATTTCCAATTCTCTATAAAGCTTATATCGAATAATATCATTTCTAGTTGGGTTTTTAATTCCGTCTTCCTTTATTAATATTGCTATAATTTTAGAATGTTCTTCATTTGCTCTATTAATTCCAACAGTCATTTCCTCCCTTTCTTTAGCATTTTTTTTCAACTCTCGTGCCAACTCTATTCTAATTTCATCTGGCTTTCCCAAATCAGGGTCAGCAATTATGGCGTTGACAACATTTATCATTTGGTTTAAAATTTTTTCAACTACAGGACTACGAAGGCTGTTTTTGGCCAACAGTTCCAACTTGTCCTTTAAAGTGCGCTGCTCGTTTTCAGCTTTGGTAATTGAAGATGAATGATTATATCCAGCTAGAGCTGTAGCACTAATTTTATTTTCATTGATGTCATTTTTGGCAAATGGATGTCCTTCTTTCAAATACGGCAGTATTTTCCTGATTGCTTTTGAACTTAAACTGCCATAATCTAATTGAAAATTAATATTGGCAAGCATTTGGCAATGTTCCCTTTTAAAGCCAAATTTAGATTCTAACAATCTATATAATAGGTCATTTCCTGAATTCGAATTGTCGCCCTCATAAGAATACAACAGATGCCATAGTTTATACGATTGTTGTTTTTCAAATTCTTTTCCCATCAGATCAGAATTGAAATCCAAAATTGCAATATCTATGTTTAGTGCTCTAAAAACGGTCTGAAGCATTTCTTTTATAGCAGAGGATTTTGTCTCAATTTCTGACAAATCAAAATTGTCTTTATCTGATTTTACTTTTAAAATATCTTTAATGTCATAGCCCTCAATTTCGAGTATTTTTAAATAAGCATCAATCAGGGAAGAATTGGTTCTATTTCCTTCTAAGGATGAAAAATTCAAATCCCATTCATTTGTATTATACCCGAGTAAATTCAAAACCATTGCTTTTTTGAGGTTTCCTTTAAGGTTCAATTCATTAAAAACGAGTTTCTTGGCGTCCAAATCAAATTCACACACTTCTTTTGTTTTCTTATTTTGGATTCTTAAATTATTTAAATTTTGCCATATTTTAAATTCTTGGAATAAAGGGGAAGATTTAGGAGCAACTTTTGATCCAACAGTAATGGTTTTTGGCACACCTTCTTCAATGGTCTCTAATTGTTTAAATTCAAATTCACAGTAACTTATTAATCCTTTTTGTGATTTTAATTTGCGCTGATAGAATATTATTAAATCTCTGATTTCATTCTTTAATGATTTGTTTAGAGCTTTGTGGAATTTGCTTTGATTTTCCCAAATTGTATCAAATTCATCCAAATAATCCTGCCTATAAAAAACCTGTCCTTTTGTCCTAAAATGCGGGTTATGTTGAAGTTGATTAAATAAGAATTCACCAACTGTCTGTTTTTTAAAAAACAACTCTTTACTTCGGTCACTAATCGCCCCTAAATAACCGCTTGCATTATATAAATTAGTATTAATTTCCACAATAACATAGGCAACTTCTTCTTTGGTTAATTGCTTTGCAAGTGCATCACTGCGCCACATGTAAGCCTGTTTCTTTTTATCTTTTTCTTTATTTTCAGCAGTATTAAAGTTATATATGGTCCAAAATATTGCAGAAGTCGCCCTTTGCCCTTTACCTTCAATTACTTTTCTGAATTGCTCGGTTAAAATTTCAGGATAATACTTTTTCTGAAATTCCCATACAGCATCTAATTCCATATTTAAGTCAGAACGATAAAAATCAGGCAAGTCTTTTTTACCATTATTTAGTAACTGCAAACACAACTGTCCAGGTGTAAGTTTTTCTTCATTGAGCCTTTTTGCAACTGTCATGCCGTCAATTGTTTGTCCTTCTTCTTCATTCTTTGCTTTACGGCTACTTTTATAACCTCTCTTTTTATTAATCATTAATAGTACTCTGGCAAATTCTTCTAACGTTATTTTATCCTTCGCAGCCTTAGCTCGCAATGCATATGTGCTATGCGTGGTGTTTTTTGCATTCTCAGCAAAAATTGTATCATCAGTAATAAAGGCATTTTCTAACAATATTTCAATTAGATTTTTTCTACGCAACTGGTATCTATCCAGTGTTCTTCTTGCCCCTCTCTTCAAAGTGCGGTCTGCATTAATACTAATTGGTTTGCCTTTTTCGAAATTTGTACGTTCATCTACAGAAAGCGGATTAACTCGAACTCCAATTCTTTCTATTGATGATTTTTCATTTTCCGTTTCTGCTTCATTTACAAAAGCCCAACCAATTGACGTTGTTCCCAAATCTAATCCCAATATTTTTTTCATAATTTTTATTGATTGTATACCTTTTTTATGTATTATTGCATCGAAAGCAAATCACAATAAGGATTATTCCGTTGTGAAAACATTAAGTTGCCCTCGACTTTAACGGGGGCTTTTTTATTGCCCATTTGGTTATTGACAAGCAATCCAATCCCATTTTGTTCGCTTCTGTTGGTAATTTCCCAAGCAATTAAAGTATACATCAAAGTCTTCATTTAGCAAACATAGAAAAATCAATTGGAATAAACAATCGGTTCGCGATTTTTAAAAAATCTTCAATTTGCGCCAACCTAATGCATAAGCATTGAATTTATTCCCCAGCATTATATATAGGCATAACGCACTTTATCAATTTAGCCCCAATTCACCATGATTTTATCCAAGCCATAATTTAACTTTGTGGCCTCTTTATGTCCTCAAACGCTATACCTACTTTTTCATTTTGGGAGAAACAATTTTACAGCAAATCTGATTTTGTCATTGTAGGCAATGGCATTGTGGGTTTGCAATGTGCCATTCATTTAAAAGACAAGTATCCGCACCGCGAAGTTTGGGTGGTAGACCGTGCACCTGCAAGTTTGGGTGCCAGCATGCGCAATGCCGGTTTTGCCTGTTTTGGAAGTATGGGAGAAATTTTAGACGACACCAAAAATACCAACGCGCAAAACGCTTATGCTTTGTACGAAAAGCGTTTTAAGGGAATCGGCTTGTTGAAACAAGATTTCGGCGAAACGGAAATTGGGTATGAAAAAACGGGGGGCTACGAAATTTTTGAAAAAGAAAACCAAAGCGAACTCGATGCAATCCTCTTAAAAATTGAAGAAATCAACCAAGCGTTAGAACCCATCACTGGCGAGAAACCCTTTCAGCCTAAGCCTACTGCAAAATTGGGTATGCAGGTTTTGGAGACCGGTATTTTTACCCCCCACGAAGGGGCACTGCAAACCCATTTGTTGTACAACCGCATTTATACAAAATGCATCGAAAAGGGAATCAAAATATTTGGGGGCATAACCGTTACTGGGTTTGAAGCATTGCCAAAAAAACATTGGAAAATATTAAATGCAGAAGGCTATCCATTGCAAACCAAGAACGCAATCATTTGCACCAATGGTTTTACCAAAACGCTTTTCCCTGAAATAGAAGTAAATCCAGCGCGGGGGCAAATTTTGGTTACTTCCCCAATTGCTGGTTTGGCATGGCGCGGATTGATGCATGCAGACAAGGGATACATTTATTTCCGAAGTTTGGGAACCCGTATATTAATTGGAGGTGCAAGAAATATGGATTTCATAAATGAAACCACCACGGATTTGAATATTTCAGACCCTATTTACAACCGTTTGGTTCAGTTCCTAAGAGAAATTGTGGTACCAAATGAGCCATTTGAAATAACAGACACCTGGGCTGGCACTATGGGCATGGCGGCAGACAGGACGCCTATCGTGCGCCAGATACATCCTGGTATGTTTGCCTGTGTTCGCATGGGTGGAATGGGTGTTGCACTCAGTGCGGTCGTAAGTCGGGAGCTTGTTAGTTTAGCCTCTGACTAAAACTAGTTAACGGTTGCGGTTCTATAGGAAATCTCAAGCCAAGAGAAGCTCCATAACTCAGGCCAGTGCCAAATGTTTCTGGACTATTCCGTCTGATAAATCCATATTCGTAATGCCATCTTCC
This sequence comes from Bacteroidia bacterium, assembly GCA_038317095.1. Taxonomy (GTDB): domain Bacteria; phylum Bacteroidota; class Bacteroidia; order NS11-12g; family UBA955; genus JAGXTF01. The sequence goes on from JBBQBB010000086.1 coordinate 7,914, forward strand.
TTTGCCCATATCTTGCTGGTAACCAACAAACGCAGTCAGCGTGAAATGTTTGTTTAGTATGATGGTAGCTCTCTGTTGAACCACAAGCATAAAACCAGGATTTGTATAGTGTCCTGGATCTTCATCAAGTTGGTTCGGAGCTTGGTTTAAAATCCAACCTATTGAAGCCGATTTGTTAATGGAGTCATTCACGTATTTCAAATCCAAACTGTTATAGGCAACGCCTGCCAATGTAGAGAATTGTAATTTTTTATTTTTACCTACTTTATAAGTTGGGCCCGCCGTGAGAGACCAACTCGTCTGGGTTAAAATGATTTGTTCATAATTACTAATGAAATTACGATTTCTTGTTCCAATTGACAAATCGGAATGGACCATAAAATGCTTTTTATGAACACCAAAACTTAACTCCACTGCGTTCATATTACCGCTTAAATACGGCGTACCTGCAGGCATGCTCTTGTTAAAAGCGTCTAAATTGGTGTTCATTGCCCGCCAGCCAATTTTCATATCAACATAGGCGGTATTTTGCGCCTTTAGGGTTCCAATCAATAAATACAGAACAGCGGTTGTAAGGATTTTAATAGTGCGTTGCATGGTCTAAGCTATTAATTTTACAAAAATAAGCAGCAGAAATATTTATTTCACAGCGGATGCTTCGTTTTTTGCATGGTTTTTGTCTATAAGTACGTATTCATGCGGTTATTGTTCATCTCCATCCTCGTGCTCATTCCCAACTGGGTTTTCTCACAGTCCAATTCAGATTCTGTAGAAATAACGATCAATGTGGGAGATTCAGTAGAAATTGGCAACTGTGTTGGAGATCATTACATAAACCTCGATTATTTTAGAAAAACGCGTTGGACTGGTGCCTACAAATCGTATGATACCGCAACTGGGGATGGGTTTTATGCCTCATTTTTTGCCACGGGGGATTTTGATATGTATGAATTGCCAGCTAAATTTAAGAAAAGAACGTTTGTGGTTTTGGGTTTAGAGGTATTAACCAATAAAAAAACCGGCAATCCCATGCACGTAGTATATTTAAGAGGACCAGACCCGAACAGCATCATTTGGGTCGATTTTTACGAAGCCGTAGATTCTGCAGAAATTAAATTCATTCAATACAGGTTCTGATTTACTTTTACAGAATTTCCTGCTTTTTCTATTTTTTATTTAAAATTTATTTAAAAAAAGGTGACCCATATTTTTCCATAACATACCTTTGTCTTCTCATTATTGCCCATGGATAATTACGACATTTCCAATGCCCTTGGCACTTACGCAAAATTGGCGGAATTGCACGATGAAAATCCTTTCAAAGTGAAAGCCTACGCCGCGGCAGCATTTAACATTAAGAAAATAAAAGATCCTTTGGCTTCCATGACCGAGGCAGATTTAGACAAAGTACCGGGTGTAGGAAAAAGCGTAATCGGAGCCATTCGAACCCTTTTAAGCACAAATACTTTCCCCGATTTGCAAAAACTCAAGGATTCAACCCCACCGGGTGTGCTAGATATTTTGCGAATCAAAGGACTCGGGCCTAAGAAAGTTAAAGGTATTTGGAAAAACATGGGCATCGAGTCCGTGGAAGACCTGTTCAATGCTTGCCGAGAAAATAGATTGGTAGAGCAACCTGGTTTTGGATTAAAAACCCAAAGTGAAGTATTAAAGGCCATCGAATTCTCGTGGAATGCAGCGGGTAAATACCATTTTGCACGGGTACAAAAACCGGCCAGTGAATTGTTGAAATTGTTGCAAACTGCCTTGCCCAATGAGAGATTTGAATTTACAGGCGAATTCAGACGCTGTTGTGATACCATTGAAGAAGTGGAAATATTAACCACGGCTGCTGCCACACAAGTGAACGAAATTCTTACCGCATCGGGATTTGTTTTTGAAGCAGGCTTGTTTAGGGATAGTGCTGCTTTTAAATATAGAGTATCGTATGTCTTAGAAAGCGATTTTGATAAAACGCGGTTTGAATCTTCAGCCAGCAAAGCGCATCTTACAACTATTGGGTATAACTCTGCAGCTCCATTTGAAAGCGAAGAAGCTCTTTATAAAGCATTGGATTTGCCTTATATTGTCCCTGAAATGCGCGAAGGGGGCGGTGAAGTTGAATGGGCAAAGGCCGCTAATTTGGGGTCTTTGCTCGAATTTAAAGATTTAAAAGGCAGCATACACAATCACTCCACGTATTCTGACGGTTTGCATTCGCTAACAGAAATGGCAGAATACTGCAAAAGCATAGGCTACGAATATTTAGGAATTTGCGATCACAGCAAAAGCGCTGGTTATGCCGGTGGACTTTCCGTAGAGAGGGTGATTCAACAATGGGCAGAAATTGACAAACTCAATGCTGAATTGGGCAATTTTAAAATCATCAAGGGCATAGAAAGCGATATTTTGGGTGATGGTAGCCTCGATTATGACAATGAAATTTTGGCAGGTTTTGAGTTGGTTGTTGCTTCTGTGCATAGCAATTTAAAAATGGATAAAGAACGTGCCAATGCAAGGTTGAAAAAAGCCATCGAGAATCCATATACGCATGTTTTGGGTCATCCCACGGGTCG
>JBBQBB010000087.1:0-9746 GCA_038317095.1 Bacteroidia bacterium
CAATAACGAAGGAATATAACCTGTAATTATCTGACCCACGGTTACAGCAGTGCCATTGTATCTGGCTGTGCCATTTACAGCCAAGCTGCTAATTACAATGGTATTGCCACCCTTTTTGGTGCCGTCTTCTAAGTCTGCGCCCGTCAATCCGCCCACAGATACATAAGTGCCAATGCCAGGGTTCAACTGAGGCGTCATGGCCAAGTTGTTGCTGGTTGGGCGTTCGTCAATGCCGAAATTTGCATTTGTTACATTTGATGTTGCAACAGCAACTGGCAATAAGCTATTTATAGTGCCATCATTTCCATTTACCGTCGGCAAACCTAAAAATTCACCTGTATTTACCCAGTTGGTGGGCAACGCAACTGCCGGTGCCGCTGAACTTACTGTGCCTTGGTTGGTGCTAAGTTGAACAATATAGTTGGTACTAACCGCCACTGTTGGAAATGAATAAGTACCCCCACTTACTGTTGTGGTAGCAATCACAGAGGTAGCAGTTGCATCCAATAGATTGGCATACAAAGTAGTAGCAGGAAGCGAACCAATACCAAAGGTGTTTACTTTATTGTCTGTAAGTCCATTTCCATCGTTAAATACGCTGCCTGATAAGGATACTGTGCAACCAGGAAACGTGTTTATAGGCAAACTTACAACTCTAAAGCAACCATTAGATTTTGTAGTTATTGTGGCCGTGTACGTGCCAGAAACTAACACAGTATCTTTATATTTATTTGTTTTATTGTATCCACTTGGGCCTGATACAACCAGTGTATATAAAGATGAAGAAAAAGTGGGTGAAATAGAAAATATTTTAGCCCTATTGGCAGAGAAACCTGTGCAGACTGAATCGGTAACTTGAATACTTATGGGTGCAGTGGCGGTATCCATTAAAACGGTTATTGTATCCCTCGAATCGGAATTGCATCCTATATATCGAGAGACGGTAACAACATACTTTCCTTCTTTGTTTGCATATGCGGTATCATTGGCTACCGTATCCACACCAATTGTAGTGTAGCTGCCGCCACCAGTAGGATTTACAAAACCTGAACCACTTAGTGTCTTCCATGTCCAAGAAGCATCATAATAATTAGAAGCATTTGCAGATTTACCAACAAGCGTGACAATAGGTTTAGTGCAAGTTATAGTATCGTTGCTACCTTTAACGGTTAAAAGATTGGGAATTCGGAGGTCAAGAGGGCCCAATAAATCTTTCAAGTCAGATGTAAATGACGCTGAGGATCTCGTTTTAATCATTAAGGAACTAAATAATGGTATGCAAGGATTTGAAAACAATGATTTGGGATCAACACCCATGCCCGTTAGATTTAAAGCAAAGTCTATAAATGAATTTTGAGGGTAGTAATTAATTCGATTATTTGCTGCGTTTTTGCTGCCCCAAGGTGGCGCTGGTGTGCGGGAAGTATTGTTATACATGTTGTAGATAATACCGGTTCCCGCAAATTGGATAAGCGCATAACCAAATGTGTCTTTCCTACTTGCAAAAGTGCTTGTGCCATTGGGCCCTTCAAAAGTGCCACCGCTACCTGGGGTAAGAAATTTCAAAATACTCGATGGGAACTTAGCCGCATAATTTCTCCAATCTGAATATCGGCACCAAATACGCAGTTCAGGAGTAGTTAGTCCTGCAGTTCCAAATTGTGCTGAAAAAACGACATCCCCCACTTTTGTTACCACCCCTGTGGTTGTGCTGAACTTCCAAGCCGTATGCCCCGTGTCTGCGGCGTAAGTGAAACGCCCGGTGGTTTTATTCCATTTGATTGAATCTTGCAAATACTCAAAATCAAAATATGTTTGACCCGTAACACCCACCCTATAAACACCTCCAATAAGAAAAAGAGTATCATTCACAGTAGTGCCTTGGCGGCGGAAAGCTGAATAACCATCCACCACATCGTCATTGGCCGCAGGATTGCCTACACCAGCTACCCAATATCGAGGATTCATTCCATTTTTAGAAGCACCAAAACCTGCCAATGAATTAAAATTGCTTTCATCTGGATTAGACCCTGGTGAAACAGAAACCTGGTCGCGTCCTTAGTTTGCGCTTATTACTAGGTTATTATTTACAGGTGTATAAAGTTTAAATGCGCCTCCCTTTGCAAAGGTAGTATTGTAAGTGGGTCCCGATCCGCCGCCGAAGAAGTTGTACAAAGCTTTGGCCCCTGTCGTATCAATAAGTCCGCGTCCAATGCCGTTGCTTACAAACCAATCATCTGTTCCTGCGGCTGCAGGAGATGCAATACCTCCAAATTTTAAAGTATCTGCATGCAGATCTCCATCGATTCCAAAATTTGCAACAACGCGCGGGACAGTTTGGGCAAAAGAAGTACAAGACAAAAGTACAAAAACTAAAAAAGGCAGCAATTTGCGATAGATTGATGGCATATTTCTATTTTTTTTATTCATTATTTTATTTTTTGCAGAGCCATAAAGGAAACGTTTAATTCCCAAATTTGGGGTGGATGGTAAATGGTAGTTATACATGTAGAAGTTGCAAAACTAAATATTTTAGATGTAACACAAAAGTCAATTTGATAGTTTATTCATCAAAATGTGCTTTTGATTTACAAAAACAGGCTTTCAGTTTATTAAAATAGCTTTCAATTAATTTACAAAACAAACGTACGTTGATACTTTGGCTTTATAAATTGGCTCCAAAAAAGGATGCTCTTTTCACCCAAAACCGCATCAGCCGCGGAATTTGGGTTTAATTAGCCTAAGAATCACCACCAATCTAGGTTTTGAGAGAAGTAATATGCGACAAATTGTGCGTTTCCTACTTTTCAATTCACAGGATGGATAATGCTACAATGCTCTTGCGCATAATGCCCAAAAAGCCTCCCATCAACGAGTCATAATAGATTATTGTCTTATAGTTCAATTTGATTTTGGAGGTTGGAAATCATTATTTGACACTCCGCTTCAACTCAGGCATATAGCTCGGTATAATCAGTTAAAATACAGACTCGATAGATTGTAAATTAACCCATTGTACTTTTTTGGGGGTGTGCATTATGCCGGCACTCCCTGCCAAAGCAGATTTGTAACTGCACCAGTTCGGATATGTGGGGCTTAAGAAAAGTGAACTGTGCGTATTTTACATCGCTTTTTCGTGGTTTAAGATCAAGGTTTTATGCGCAAAGCTTGCGGCTACCTCCATATTATGGGTAATGAAAATGTAAATTATGCCCGAGGTTTCTTGAATGTTTTTTAGCAAATCCAACACTTGTTTTTGAACCAAAGGGTCTAGCGCTGCCACAGATTCGTCCAAAACCAAAATTTCAGGATTGGCGGCCAAAGCCCTGGCAATGCATAGACGCTGCCGCTGCCCTCCAGAAAGATTGTGCGGAAATGCATTGGCCTTTTCTAAATCCAATCCAACTGATTCTAAGAGAGCCAGTGCGCGAGATTTGGCTTCATCGGCATTGGCTCCTTTAAAACAAAGTACCTCAGAAACGGCATCAACGTTGCGCATATTCTGGTTCAAAGAAGCGTAAGGGTCTTGAAAAACCATTTGAATGCCTGTATGCTTTTTTTTGCCAATATTTTCATTTTTATACACAATTTCACCAGAATCCATTTTTTCTAATCCAGTAAGTATGCTAGCCAAAGTTGACTTTCCACTCCCACTGCCGCCTATTACAGCTAAGGTCTCTCCTGTTTTTAATTCAAAATGAATTCCGTTCAATACTTGTTTCAAAGAGTCTTTGGTTTTATACGCCTTAGAAATTCCGCTTACAAACAACATTGAATCTACCCCTGCCACAGGCTTTCGTTTCTCAGAAGGGATGGCATCTAGTAATTCTTGAACATAGGGATGTTTTTTTGTAGTAAAAACATCCGAAGCAGTGCCTTGGGTGAGACAAACACCATGACGCAAAACAGCAACATTGTTGCAATATTTTTGAATAATTTGCAAGTCATGGCTCACAAGCAACAAAGCCGAACCCGTATTTTTGCACCGGTTTATCAAGGTGTTCATTACGGCTTTGCCGGTTTCTGGATCCAATGCGGTTGTAGGTTCATCGGCAAGTACTAGCGCGGGCTTGTGCATAGTGGCCATGGCTATCATAATGCGTTGGCGTTGCCCACCAGAAATTTGGTGTGGATAGGATTCTAAAATTCGTTCAGTTTCAAACAATTCTACGTCTAGCAATGCATCTTTTAAAATTGTTTTTTCTTCGCTTTTATTGCATATTTTATGCACCCTTAATGCTTCTAAGAGTTGCGCACCACAGGTCATTTGGGGGTTCAACGCGGTCATAGGTTCTTGAAAAACCATCCCTATTTTTTTATTTCTGAGTCCTCTAAAGATAGATTCAGAGGCACCAATCAATTCGTTTGAGGTTGCATCACCCCTAAAAACTATGGTACCACTTGCTCTAATGTTTTTCGGTAAAAGCCCCATAATTGCCAAGAGAGAAAGGGACTTGCCACTGCCACTTTCACCAATTAAGCCGTAAATATCGCCAGGTTGAATTTCCAATATGGGCAAATTTAACAAGGTTTTATCTTTGGTTTCAATGTTTAATTGCTTTATAGAGAGTACTGTTTCTTTCATTTTGAATCGGGAACAAAATTAGGGCATTTGCGGTATTTCGCGGAGTCCCCTGCGGTATTTCCCCGAGTCCCCTGCGGGAGACTCGGGGAAGGGGTATGGGGTAAGGGTGACCCACGCCGGACGCGCATTTCCCAAAGTCTCCCAAAGGGGACTCTGGGAAGGGGTATGGGGAATGGGTGACCCACGCGGACGCGCATTTCCCCGAGTCCCCTGCGGGAGACTCGGGGAAGGGTTAAGAGTCACGGGCTATGGGTCACCCCCGCAGATGAACATTTCGCATAGTCTCCCGCAGGGGACTCTGGGAAGGGGTATGGGGTATGGGTGACCCACGCGGACACGCATTTCCCATAGTCTCCCGCAGGGGACTCTGGGAAGGGGTATGGGGTATGGGTGACCCACGCCGGACACGCATTTCCCAGAGTCTCCCAAAGGGGACTCTGGGAAGGGGTATGGGGTAAGGGGAACCCCCGCGGACACGCATTTCCCAGAGTCTCCCAAAGGGGACTCTGGGAAGGGGTAGTTACACAATCACTTTATTCAAACCCGATATTCACTTCACTCCCATTTTCTCAAATACATAGATAGTATTCCCATCAATTTGGATTTCTAATGTATAACTTTGGAATGGAAAAGACGATGGTGGTTCCAGGCGAATCGGAATGCATGGTTGAATTCACTTCAAATTTAAAAATCCCTATATCCATAGAGTTGTAGTAATCGATTCTTTGCCGGGTTACAGACAATCCAGAATCTTGGGATCTATTTAAACTTTCATATTCAAATCCTTTTCCATTGTCAGAAACAAATACTAAAATATCGTCGGATGAAGCTAGAAACCGAAGGCTTATTTTTTTCCGAAGCTTTCTATCTTGAAAAGCATATTTAAAAACATTTTCTAAAATAGGTTGAAACAACATCGTAGGAACAAGCAGAACATTTTCCTCTTTCAGCAAAGCCTCGTCAACAAAAATATCTACCTCTACGTCTCCACTTTTTACTTCTAATGAAACAAAATCCTCACAAAATTTTATCTCTTGTGAAAGTTCTACGAAATCTTTATTGGCTGTGCGAAAAGCGTACCTGGTAAGATGGGAGTATTTGGCAATCATATCCATAGCCAATTCTTTGTTGCCACTGGAAATAAAAAATCTTATCCTATTCATAAAATTATTTACAAAATGTGGATTTATCTGGGTTCTCAAAGCAGATAATTTAGATTCCAATGCTTGTCGTTTCAACTCTTTCACATAGTTTTCTGCCATTAAAGAACTTTCAGTTAATCGAATTCTATAAATAAAACCGGCAATAATGGCAAATATTGAAATGAAAAATACAACCAAAATAAACCACGTTTCCTTATACCAAAAATCTTTTACTCTCAAATTCAACACATAGATATCTGAAATTTTTACTCCACCATTCAACACAACCAATTGGATTTCTACTTTACCCGTGGGTAAGTTGGTAAATAAATAATCTGCTGAATTTGTTTCAATCCAAGTTGGATTTAAACCGGTAATTTTATAGCAATACTTAACATTGGGTGAGGAGGAAAAACTGCTACAATTAGCATTGATTTTTAAGGTTGAGCCCCTGATTAAAACTATATTTTCTTCTTCAACAGCGCGGCCATTAATTTGTATTCTTCTAATAAAAAAAGGAATCAAAGTAGATCGAGTCTCAAAATTTGTATTGATTATATTTAAGCCTTTATCCGTGCCTATAAAGATTTTATCCAACGACATATCCATCAAAAAAGCTGATCTATTGACTTCAACGCCCACGGTTCCATTCTGATTGCCTATTTGCATTTCTTTTTTTCTAACAAAATCATATAAGAAAATCTCTTTATTTGACCCAATCCACAATCTATGTTTTGCATCTATATTCAGGCCATAAACGGCAGTTGTGCCCAAATTTAAAATGGGCAATGGTGTATGATTTTTTAAACGGTACAGACCACCAATTCCGCCCAGATATTGAATATTATCAATTTTTGTAAAACTAAAAAAACTATGCCTAATTCCAAAAAACACCACCTTTCTACTTTTTACTTCAAAAGTAGCTGCCCCTTTTTGCTGTAAAACCATAAACTGGGTATAGTCAATTTTAAATATTTTCCGAATGCCCCCAGCATTTATATTGTAACGCTGAATCTCTTTTTTCAAAAATATATCAAAAAGTATTAATTCATCACCGCAGCCTACCATAGCCGTGTTCGAATCCACCTCGACAATTGATGTCATTAATTTGACATCTACATTTTTAATTGGCAACTTTTCTTCGGTATATATACCTGCTCTTTTTTTCAAAATATACAATCCCATTCCCTTTACCACAAAATACAAATCACCGTGTATATTTGTTGCATCTAAAATGCGTATTTTAAACACATTGTATTTGGCGTATTCGTTAGCGTTAAAGAATACATGGCTAAATATTAATTTATGCTCCTTTGTATCGTATATACCATATGCTTTATTTGAACCCAAAAAAAGTTCATTGTTCTTTTTATCCAACCAAGCTATAGCAGAAATTTCAACATCATTATTGCCAAAATTTGGGACCAAGCGAAGTATTTCAACATAGGGTTTTTTGGTAATACCAGATTTGTGGGCAAACCAAATATTGCCTTCGAAATCGACGGCTATATCTGAAAACACAGAACTATTATGACCCAAGTTTTGACCTATTTTCATTAGTTCACTTGTTTCTGTATTTAACAAATATGTTTCTAAGCCAGTATAAACATAAATATTGTTTTTTACATTAACGATTCTAGCATCTTCACTCTCGAGCAATAGCTTGTGCAATTCAGGAAAATGTTTATTCACACCAATCAATTTAAATTCGCCGTCATACAAGCGGATTGAATCTTCATCATCCAACAAAACAACTTCACCGTTCGAACAAATACAGGAAGCTTCTTTCAATCTTAACCTATTATAAATCCCCCATTTGGACCCAACATAAAATAATTCTAACATGCCATTGGATTCCAAAAGTAATTTATTGCCCAACCTACTCATTTTCTTCAATCCTTGAATTTTTTTTGAAATCAACTTGGAGGGTTGACTATTTAAAGCAAAAATTGTCAATTGTTGTTCATCCTGAAAAAAGAGATAGCTCGAATCATGGGAAGTGATAATTGTTGTATTTTTAATCGATCTATTGTATTTTACAGTAAAATATTTTAGCGGTTCTGGATTTAAACATTTAGGGTTCAACTTGATTATTGAAATTGAATCTAGAAGATAATTTTCAACCATTAACCACAAATCTCCAAGATTATCCTTTACCAAATATTTATTTGTACTGGTATTATTCTCAACCAACACTTCTTTAAATTCTACACCGTTATAAACCCACAAACTACTCCTATCACTCACAATATACATGGTATTGTATCTGTCGAATCCAATTTGCGATTTTCCGGCTATATATAAGCCATCTACCTCGTTATAATGTCTTAAATTTTGAGTTTGGGCGCACAGATTAAACCTAAAAATTAGGAATATCAGAAATAACAATATTGAAATACGAACCCTAAAACTTATTTCCACTTTGGCAGCGTCATACATGTTTTAAACCTCACAATAACAAATATTACAAAAGCAAAAAAGCAAACAACAAACTGGCATAGCACTTCACAGAATGATTTTGAAAGAACTTCATCCTTCAATATTTTCAGGACTCACATCGTTCACAAATCGATCTGATTTTAACATTTGGATGAGTGCCTTTTTTTTGAATTTGCTTACAGGAATTAAATTTCCATTGTGCATTTCTACAAATAGTTTATATTTATCCCTAACCAACACTTTAACCCAATTTAAATTGATTATTGCCGATCTTGAAATTTCAAAAAACAGCGCGTTGGCTTGCAACTGCTCTCTATAATATTTCAAAAGCCTTCCACTTGATATTTCTGATTTGTCAGCCAAATAGAATTTTGTATTGGAACCATCAGCCATGAAATATTCAATATTTTTATCTGTTTCAATGTAAGTTTTACCAGCGGTAAAGATAGTCACCCGGCCAAAACCATTCGTTTTTACTTCTGGGGTTTGGATTGTGGCCATAACCGAATTCAAATTAACAACTTCGGAATGTTGCATATTTTTTTTGGCAATTTCTATTGCTTTTTGAAAATCTGCTTTGGTTGCCGGTTTCAAAATATAATGTACGGCTCCCACTTCATATGCATTAAATGCGAATTCCGGATACCCAGTAAGAAATACGATTTGTGCTTTCAAATTGTTTAAATTAACAATATTGAAGGCTACTGTATTTTCAAGTTTGACATCTAAAAATATTACATCTGGTGAAGTATTAATAATTTCAGTTAAGGCGGAGGGTAAAGAATTAAATCCACCAATATAATCAATTTCGTCAAAATTGGAGAGCATAAGTCTGGTATCAGTCAAAATCAGGGAATCGTCATCGATATGTATTACTTTGATTTGTTTCATCCGATAAAATTTAATTCACTTTTGTTAAACCCACGCGAAAATAGCTATGTATAAATTCCATAAGAAAGGTTAATTGTGCATGCGGGCAAATATATTAAAATACCATACAATGCGCAATCGGAAAGACCTAATTTTTTCTTGAAACCCTACATATTTTTAACAAAACAAAAATAATTTTATAAGAATATAAGATTATTTAAATCTCTAAAAATCACATTATCAAACGAAATGACCAAAATATCGAATAAAATATACTTTATTCTCTTTAAAAGCACCGATTAAAAATTGAAAAAAGGGGCCATGGTATTTGAAAACAATTTCTATGAACCTAAGTTTTTTTATTTACCGCCAACTATTTGCTGTCCATATACGAAAAAAAGGCCGATTTTGGCATTTTTAAGTTTTCACATAGATCGTTTTTCACCGCAACTTGTCCTCAGGGAAGTGCCAAATATTCATTTACAAGAAACCAAAAAAATCAATTAATCCATAATCCTGACAATAAAACACTTTTATGAACCCATTTCTTGAAACTTTAAAACTCTCCGATTCAAGCAAATACAGTTTTTCGAAGTTTAGGTCTGCATAAACCCAAAATCCGCCCCCACCCTCCCCCCCGCCCCCGCCGGGGCCCCCGCCGCGGCGGGGCGAATGTGGAAAAAGGCCTGTTTTCATGCAAAAAAAAGGCT
>JBBQBB010000088.1:0-8764 GCA_038317095.1 Bacteroidia bacterium
TGGTCCCGATAAAAACACCGTGGTAAAGCACAGTATTTTTGTAAAGGTATGTGTTTGCCAGCCTTTCAAATTAAACCGCAACGGCAAGCGCAACTATTTTACCCACGCAGTAGTTATGAACATTGCCCGCACTGGTTTTGAACAACACATACATGGCGCGGCCTACGATGTATTATGGCAAGACTAATTGTAATTGTGGTGCTTTTAGTAGCATCAAGCTTTGGGTTAAATGCCCAAAACCTGGTGTTAAACCCCAGTTTTGAGCAAATAGATACCTGCTACAGGGATGCTTTTGGCGGAGACCATTATATAGCGAAAAATTGGACCGACCCTGATGACTATTCATCTGATTTTTTTCATCCATGTGCCCCGAATTATTTTTTTGGTTCGGTACCTGCCAATGCTTACGGTTTTCAATATCCCCGCACTGGTTTAAGCTATGCAGGGTTTGTATTTGGTTTAGATTTAGACCCCAATATTCAGATAAAAGCCAGTGCAGAATACATTCAGGGTCAGTTAAAAAAGCCCTTGCAACCCGGGCATAAATACAAGCTGCGGTTTTATTACAGCTTGGCGCGCGACAATGTGTGCTGGACCAACAGTGTCACCAATAACCTGGGCGTTACTTTTACAGATACTTTTACCAATACACCCTACTATTTTAGTAGTACTTCTTTGCCTAAACCCACCTTATTGTACAGCAATTTTTTAGATTCTGATGATGTATACTGGCATCCAATGGAATTTACATTTACCGCCACACAAACAGCCAATTATTTTATTGTAGGTTTTATGGATACGGCTACCATGAAGTTTCATAAGCTGAATGATTGTAATAACAAAGTAAAAGCATTATACCTGTATGTAGATGATTTTAGCTTGGTAGATTTAACCAATCCGCAAGCAGAAATACCGGAATTTGGCAATGTATTTACCCCAAACAATGATGGGAAAAATGATACCTATTTAACCTATTGGGAGGTGGACCCACCAGAAATTTTTCATTTACGCATTTACAACCGCTGGGGCGAAAAATTGTTTGACACCCAAGATCCGCTTTATGGTTGGGATGGCACCACAAATGGCAGTGTTTGTCCGGAAGGAACCTATTTTGCCCTTATTGAATATGCTACAATAGATGGGGAAAAGAGGGTTACTACTCCTGTTATGTTACTGAGATGAGGAGACCCTAAATAACAACGAAAACCGATTCTGACAAGATCTATCCTAACAAGGGTAAATTTTTTACATAATTAGTGGTTTTGCTTATCTCAAATTGGTATAAACCGTTTGTACATCTTCGTCACCTTCCAGCCTATCTACCAAATCCATTACTTCTTTAGCTTGCTCGGCATCCAAATCTACCCAAGTGGTGGGTATGTATTGCAAAGATGTATTGGCCACTTCTATAGCCATATCCTCTAACGCCTTTTGCATATTTCCAAAATCGGAGAAACTGGTGTAAACATAAACATCGTCATCGTCTATGGCCATATCTTCAAAACCAAAATCTATAAGTTCAAATTCGAATTCATCCAAATCTCGGCCAGCCAGTTTTGCTTTCTCAATTTTAAAAACCCCTTTTCTGTTAAACACAAAATCCAGCGATCCGGTTTTTCCCATGGCACCTTTTCCTTTGTTAAAATGGCTGCGTACATTGGCCACAGTGCGGGTATTGTTATCGGTGGCAGTTTCTACCAAAACCGCCACCCCGTGCAAGGCGTAGCCTTCGTATTTAATCTCTTCATAGCCCGCGCTGTCCTTATCCCCGGCTCTTTTGATAGCCGCGTCAATTCTATCCTTGGGCATATTTACGCTTTTGGCATTTCTAATGGCCATGCGCAAGCTGGGGTTGTAATCTGGATTCGGCCCACTCAGCTTTACCGCAATTACAATTTCTTTGCCTATGCGGGTAAATTGTTTCGCCATGCGGTCGAAACGGGCAAACATGGTATATTTTCTTTTTTCAAATACGCGTCCCATAAAGCTGCGAAATTAATGGGAAAAGTTCTCTTTCAAGGAACAAACTTGTATTGCGTACGACACTGTATATTCAGTGGGGTAATTTATCTCTAAATTTTCCATATACCCAGGTGCCTGCAATTGCGCTTAAAAGCGTAACTAAAATCACTGAAAAGCCAACTCCTATTTGTGCATAAAGGGGACCCGGTCAGGCTCCCGTAAGAGCCCATCCTATTCCAGATAGAAGTCCACCATATATATTCCCTTTAGAAAATTTTTTGTTATCTAAATGAATTGGTTCATGGTAAATTGTTTTAATGTTAAATTTCTTGATTGTGAAAATGGAAATTGCAGCTACGAAAACTGCTGTGCCAATGACGCCATACATGTGAAAAGAGGTGAATTGAAACATTTCTTGAATTCTAAACCAACTCACTATTTCTGCTTTAATAAAAGTAATTCCAAAAAGGACACCTACAATCGCATATTTAAAATTGTAATACCAGGGATGAACCAAATTAGATTCATTTGTGCATTGTGCGTCTTGGTGACGGATATTGAACTCATCCATTTCTTTTTTAATTTCTTGCATATTATTTAATTACAACAGAAAAAATAGTACAATAAAATTGGCAGAAACAATTCCACCAATCATAAAACAAAGGGTCGCCACCAAGCTAGGCCATTGCAAATTTGCAAGGCCCATAATTGAATGCCCACTAGTGCAGCCGCCAGCATACCGGGTGCCAAAACCTGCCAAAAAGCCGCCTATAACCATAAACACAAATCACTTCGTGGTAATTAAATTCGCCCAACTAAAAATTTCAGCAGGCATTAACTTAGCATGGTCTTGAATACCCCAGGTAGCAAGCTTCGCTTGGGTTAATTCCGCAATCTTTACAGGCTCAGGGTCTGTTAACAAAATACCTGCGATAAATCCACCCAAAGTAACGCCAGCGACAAAAAACAAATTCCACTTTTCCTTTTTCCAATCATAGTTAAAATAAGCAAGTTGTGCAGGAATACAAGCCGCACAGATATGCCTTAAACTTGAAGATATACCAAATTTTTTTGCCTAATAACAACAAGGCAGGTACTTTGAGGCCTATCAAAATGCCTGCAACAGACCAGTGTCAGGGTGATTTTATAATTTCAAGCATCTGTTCCTTATTTACTTAAGGTCGATGCACAAACAAAATCTGTTGTGGGCACATTGGTCTTAGAAATGGCTGCGAAGCCACCTTCTACTTCCGTAAAATTTTCGAATCCACGGGATTTCAAAATGGATGCTGCAATCATGCTGCGGTATCCGCCTTGGCAATGGATATAAAAATGTTTGTCCTTAGGAAATTCAGCAATTTGTTCGTTGATAAAATCCAATGGCAATGTGTCGGCTTTATCTACATGTTCTGCAGAAAATTCGCCAGGTTTGCGTACATCAATCACCCATGGTTTTTCATTTTTATATCGGTTTGCAAATTCTTCTGGAGAAATTCTGTCCACCTTATCCATTTCTTTGCCCGCATTTTGCCAAGCTTGAAAACTACCCTTTAAAAAACCAACCACTTGGTCGTATCCCACGCGCGACAATCGGGTAATCACCTCTTCTTCCCTTCCTTCATCGGCTATTAGTAAAATCGGTTGTTTTATGTCTGGGATTAGCGCACCGACCCAAGGAGCAAATTGTCCATCGATGCCTATGTTGATGCTATTGGGTATGAATCCACGGTGAAATTCAGATGCATTTCTTGTATCCAACATCAAGGCCCCAGTTTCGTTCGCTGCTGCTTCAAACCCTTCTGCATTCAAGGCTTGCATTCCACGTTTCATAACGGTTTCGTGGCTTTCGTAGCCCATTTTATTTAAGGCAACATTGGCAGGAAAGTATGCAGGTGGTGGCAATAAACCATCGGTTACTTCGGTCACAAATTCAGCTTCGGTCATATCACTTCGCAGTGCATAGTTCAATTTTTTCTGCTCGCCAATGGTACTTACGGTTTCTTTGCTCATGTTCTTGCCACATGCACTGCCTGCACCGTGGGCAGGATATACCGTTACGGCATCCTCCAAGGTCATCAACTTGGTGCGCAGTGAATGGTACAAAGTTGCAGCCAACTGCTCTTGGGTCATGGTAGCGGCTTTTTGCGCCAAATCTGGCCGACCCACATCTCCAATAAACATTGTATCCCCTGTAAAAACCGCTTCGTTTTTCCCAAACTCGTTTTTCAACAAAAAACAAGTGCTTTCCATGGTATGCCCCGGGGTATGCAAAACTGTAAATGTCAACTTCCCTAGCGGAAATATTTCCCCATCTAACGCAATATGCGATTCGAATGCTGGGTTGGCCAATGGGCCGTAAATTATTTTTGCACCTGTTGCTTTTGCCAAGTCGATATGGCCACTTACAAAATCTGCATGAAAATGGGTTTCAAAAATGTATTTAATTTTTACACCATCTTTGGCTGCGCGGTCTAAATAGGGTTTTATTTCTCTCAGTGGATCTACAATGGCAGCTTCGCCATTGCTTGTGACGTAATAGGCGCCTTGTGCAAGGCAGCCTGTATAGATTTGTTCGATATGCATTGTGTTTTTATTTATAGGGCAATAGGTAATTCACTACAAAGTTAAGTTGAAAAAGATTAACACGGTTGTATTCAAATTTAGGCAGAAGAGATCCTTTGTTGGCATGCCCTTTATACACCAACAAGCTAGATATTTCTAATCCTTTCCACGCTTTTTTAAAAGCGTAAGTTCCAGCCACATTTATTTGAAAATAAGAAGGCTGCGAATATTTATTCCATATGCTTTCCTTTTGGTTTGGAAATACGCCCAAGGATTGATTTTGAAAATATCCGGCTACCAAAGAAAACTTTACATTTCCATTGGCCAACTTGCTTTGCATCCCTGCTGTAAGTGCCATAGAATTTCCAGTACCCTCCATTCTTTCGCGCGGCATAAAAGTATAAAATGGTTCCCTGCCCCATTCTCTGGGAAATAAAAATCGACCGTTTCCCAGCACCCTAGTTGCATTTAAATTGCATACCATTTTTTTAAATTTATATTCAATTCTGCCACTAAAAACCATATTGTTTTTTTGGTCGAAATACGCTTTGGTTGGATTAACATTTCCGCCATTTCCAAGCACATCTTGACGTGTAGTTTGCAAACCACATTTCCAATTTTTAATTCTATATTCAATTTGAAGAAACACTGTATTAAAAATAGGGTCAATAAAATAATTCCACAATTCAATGTCCAAATTTTTTCTTTTATACCCAACTTCGCCAATATAAATTGCGGCAGAATGTACATTTCCAAAGTAATTGGATTTATGCAAAGGCGAATACATACCCGAAAAACCAGAAGGATAAAGACCGATGCTGGAAGAAACATTGTACCACTGGGTTGTGCTTCTTGGCATTACTTTTCCCAACATCCCCAGTTTCGTTGCAAAATATTTGCCCCATTTGGCTTCTTGCCATATTCCTTGTACCAACGTGCCGCGCATTCTGCCATCTTGCGGATTGATGAAAGGAGTATTAATTAAAAAGCGACCGACTAACAATTTAAACTTGTGTAAATTGTACATATCCCAATAAACAAACAATTCTTCAGGCCTTAGTAAATATCTTTGGGTGGGTTTGGTAATATCGTACAAGCCCAATTCATAACGATTTTGTTGACCTGTTGCTGTATCAGGCTTATGCAATGGGGAAGAAACCACCTCTGCAATGGCAAAACCATTTACCCCAAATCCAAAACCTTTATAGGGTGCAGACACATACCCCAAACCAGCGCCCGCAGCCAAGGAATAATCATCTTTCAATAGGGAATTATTGTAGCGGGTGGACATATAAAACAAGCGCGATTGCAGAATAGGAACACCTGCCTTAATCCAATTTTTTAAAGATCCATAATTTTCACTTTTATAAAATGAATCAGGCAAAATAGAATGGGTTTGCCCAGCCAAATTTAAACCAAAAAAAGTGACAATAAACAGGATAAATACTCTTAAATTCATTTGTTTCTATTATAAAAATCAGCCACAGCCTTAAATGGTCCAAATTTATGTTGAATTTCGGTAAAATCATCCTTGAACGGTCCAAAAGGGTGATCCACAGGTTTTTTGGAAATATCAGGCCAATCTTTGGAAATATCCATCATTGGCCGTGTCTTGGAAACCAAAAAAGCTGCCAAATCCCAAGCCTCTTCGTCTGATAATAGCGGTTTTTCAAAACTTGCCCCAAATGGCATGTTGTATTTTAAAAATCCTGCCATATTAGAAAGGCGAAACAAGCCAGCACCATAGTTGAAGCTTGATAAACCCCAAACAGGCGGATAGGTAAATTCGGCATCGTTTAAAACCCCTTCTCCATTATTGCCATGACAAGAAAAACATTTAACTTGGTAGATTGTCTCTCCAGTTTTTGCATTCGCAGCGCGGTCTAAGTATTTGAGCTTTGCGATGCCAAAATATTTGGGAATTGCACTTTTTGGAACCTCATTTCCTACTGACAAAACGTACACTTCCAAAGCACGCATTTCTATGCTATTGGTATCAATTGGTTGGCCGTTCAAACTCCTTTCAAAACAATCGTTTATTCTTTTTTTTACATTTTCTATTGTTCCACTTCTTGCCCTGTATTTTGGA
This sequence comes from Bacteroidia bacterium, assembly GCA_038317095.1. Taxonomy (GTDB): domain Bacteria; phylum Bacteroidota; class Bacteroidia; order NS11-12g; family UBA955; genus JAGXTF01. The sequence goes on from JBBQBB010000088.1 coordinate 6,614, forward strand.
TATGTAGAGGCAACTGCAAAGAAATTGTTTCCATATTCTTTTGTTCCACCTTGTAAGTGGCAATTCTGGCAATTCATACCGTTGTTTATTTTGGCAATTTGCCCATTCGGTCCGAAATAAACTGCGGTATGTTCCACCAATTTTTTGCCATAATTTCGCAATGAATCTTTTGAAATTTGCAATTCTTTTCTATCCTTTTTAATGGCTTCAAAAGGCCAAAAGTAATTGCCAGTAAATCCGCGGGGTATCAATATTCCAAGCAAAGCAACCCCAACAACAGACATAATCAAAAGGGTGGCATTATTTATTTTTTGGAAATTCAAATCAAGAATCAAAAAATGGTTTCTTTTAAAATTATATAAACCCCCATGGCCAAAACAAACCAACCAAAAGCGGGCTTCAGCTTCTCGCCAGAAATCTTTTTGCCTAGCTGTTGACCTATAAAAATACCCAAAATACCAAAACATGTAAAAACCAAAATCAGTTTCCAATCCATTTGCATTTGACCAATATCACCGGTAAATCCAATCAAGGATTTAGCCGCAATAATGAGCAAAGAAGTGCCAACGGCTTGTTTCATGGGCAAACCCGTGAACAAAACCAAAGCAGGAATAATTAAAAACCCACCACCAGCGCCTACTAGGCCTGTCACAACACCCACAATGGCTCCTTCCAACAAAATCATGGGATAATTAAAAGTATGGTTCGCGGTTTTTGCATTTTCGGTTTTGTTTTTCTTCAACATACTCCAAGCGGCAAGCAGCATAATTATGGCAAAAAGCCCCAGCAAGAACAACCTTTTGGTTAGGATAAAATCAACTGAACTAAAAATGGGGTCGGGGATTGCAGGCATCAACCATTTGCGGGTGGCAAAAACTGCCAAAATGGAAGGAATGCCGAAGATAATGCCTGTTTTTAGATTTACATTTCCATTTTTAAAAGCCAAAAAAGCGCCCACCAAACTGGTAGATCCCACAATAAATAAGGAATAAGAAGTAGACAATGCCGCCTCAACACCCAAAACATAAACCAGGATAGGAACGGTCAGAATACTCCCTCCACCCCCTATTAGGCCCAAAGAAACACCTACCAATATTGCCAATATATAGGCTAAAATTACCATTTACTGTGTTATTTATCCAAAAAAGTTGGGTACAAATCACGTTCATTTCCATCTCAATTCATATTAATTGGCAAATGGTTTTGAATCCGCTACAAAATTAGCATTCATAACCGGGGCATGCATGTGATATTTATTACAAAAGAAATCGGTTTTATACTCAATAAAATTGAATGTCTTAAATCGCTTCTATTGAAGCCGTTTTATTCTTTAAAAAATGAAATTTCTTTTGGAAGGGGTTGCCAACGGTTGCAGACCAGTAAGCGTCGGTAAGAGTCAATACTGCTAGCAGATGTGGCTCTATTCATTCAAGGGTCTATAGTTTGATGTCAGAAAGAAAGTTATTCCACCTTGAAATGTTGCTTAAGAAATTTGAAAACAACGCATACTTGCACTTCCATATTGAAAGCCTTCAAAGATATATTTCACGTTTTCGTTTTTGTCTGCTAAGCCAAGTGTGTATAGCATGGGTAAATAATGTTCATTTGTAGGGTGAGCCATTTCTGATAGTTTGCCAAATTGTTGATAGTTAACAAGTGCTTGAAAATCTAAGTTATTTAATTTTGCTTTCACTAACTCGTCAAACTCAACCGCCCAATCTATGGGCTTTGCATCAATGTTATTCCAATCCAAAATTTTCAAGTTGTGTACAATATTTCCGCTTCCAATTATTAACACACCTTTTTCTCTCATTTTTTTCAAAGCGTTTGCCAGTTGAAAATGATAACTGGCGGGTTGTGAGGAATCAATACTTAATTCAAAAACAGGAATGTCTGCTTTGGGATATAAATGTTTTAAAACAGTCCATGCACCGTGGTCGAGTCCCATTGAATGATCCTCTTGTATGTTATAAATTGGTGCAGTTTCAACAACTTGTTTGGCAAATTCTGGATGACCCTTTGATTCATATTTTATTTGGCGCAATGAAACCATTCCACCAAAATCATAAATTGCTTTGGGAGTTTGGTTTGTAGAAACGAAATTCCCCTTTGTTTGCCAATGAGCCTACACTATCATAATGTCATAAGGTT
>JBBQBB010000089.1:0-8646 GCA_038317095.1 Bacteroidia bacterium
GACCTTATTCAAAGTGCCGATGCCTATACTGCCGGATTTGGAGCCCAATACGGAGGCCGGGTATCTGCAGTGGTAGATGTAAAAACCAGGGATGGAAATAAAACCAGGTTCACTGGCAAGGTGGGGGCAACAACCTTTACCAGTAAAGTGTTGTTAGAAGGTCCGCTGCGCAAGTTTAAAGCAGGCGAGAACAACAGTTCTTTCGCTATAAGTTATCGGAATTCTTATCTTACCCAATCTTCAAAAATATTTTATAACTATGCAAATCCATCCAAACTGCCCTACAATTTTGGGGATTTGTTTGCAAAACTGAGCATAAATTCTGCAAATGGTGGCTATGGGAAATTGTATGCATTTCGATTTGGAGACAATGTAAATTTCCCCAATAGCACTTCTTACAAATGGAATTCTGTGGGCTTTGGTGGCAAGTTTTTGGTAGTTCCCGACCAAGCAAAAACCAGGGTAGATGGCTATTTTCTGTATAGTAAATACAATATCACCCAAACGGAAAATTCAGATCCAGACCCCAAACCCCGCAAAAGTGGCATTGGTGGATTTAATATGGGTATGAATTTTCATTACAATTTTAAACGCGACGAATTCAAATGGGGTATTGAAATGAATGCTTTTCAAACCAATTTTACATTGTATAATTCTAACAATCGCCTCATAGAGCAGCAAGAAAGCACCACAGAGATTAACAGTTTTATGAATTATACCCTTAAAGCCCGCAAGTTGGTAGCAAACATTGGAATGCGTTATCAATACTATGCTAGTTTAAGCAATGGAAGTTTAGAGCCGAGAATTCAATTTAGATTCGCGCCTTTTAGTCAGTTTGGAATTAAAGGCGCAGCCGGATTGTATTCGCAAAATTTAATGTCTGCCATTAGTGATAAGGACGTTGTAAACTTATTCTATGGATTTCTATCTGGCCCAACAAATTTGCCAAAGACTTTCAATGGTGAGCCTGTAACATCCAAATTGCAAAAAGCGGGTCATTTGGTTTTTGGGTTTGATTATTCCATACGCAAAAGACATGTATTCAATTTAGAGGGGTTTTATAAAAATTTTACACAAATAACCAATATCAACCGCGATAAATTGTTCGATGACGATGAACAAAACCAAGATAAACCTGAAAAATTGCGTCAAGACTTTATCATTGAACGCGGAAATGCGTATGGCGGAGATATTTCCTACAAATACGATCATAAGAAACTCTACATTTGGGCGGTATACAGTTTAACTTGGGTAAACCGAACAGATGGGGTAACGACTTATCAACCTACATTTGACCGCAGGCATACAGCCAACTTTTTAATTACCTACAATGTAGACGAAAAGAACCCAACGGAATTATCTTTACGCTGGACAATAGGCAGTGGTTTTCCGTTTACCCAAACCCAAGGCTATTACCAAAAGTTCGATTTTAGCCAAGGGATAAGTACCAATTATGCAAGTGGGAATGGGAATTTGGGTATTGTTTATGCAGGATTGAACCAAGGCAGATTGCCATGGTATCATAGAATGGATGTATCTGGCAAGCGCACCTGGAAATTGAAAAATCACAGGGAATTCACGGCTATTTTGTCTATCACCAATGTTTACAACAGGGCCAATATTTTTTACTTCAATCGGGTTACATTGCAAAGGGTAAATCAGCTGCCATTTATGCCAGCATTGGGTTGCACGTATACTTTTTAATTTTTTTTCGTAGTTTTGTAAAAAATTTTATGAAATCAAAAAACTACCTATTGGCGTTGCTATTTGCATTTGTTTTTGGCATGGAAGCCAAGCAAATAAGCACAGAAGAAGCAACAAACACGGCGGCTTACTATTTAAGAACCAATGGAGCCTTTATGGCTAAGGATCCAAAAATTACGCCTGCGATAGTTTATAGCGCTGCGGCCGAGGGTGGCAGTGGTATCCAATATTACCATGTTTTTTCTTTCGCCGGCTTAAAAGGTTTTTTAATTGTAAGTGCAGACGATATAGCCTTGCCGCTTTTGGGGTATTCAAGCGAATCTGATTTTAACCCGACCAATATTCCTTGGAGTGTGGCAAAGTGGCTCAGCGGCTATAAAGCCGAAATTCAAAATGCCATTGCCAATAATTTCCAAGCTACGGATGCCGTTAAACTAGAATGGAAAAATGTAAGAGAAAATATTACCAACGTTGTAAAAAATCGCGCTGCGGTGGGAGCCCTGTTGCAAACCAAATGGAACCAAAGTCCAAATTACAACGCCCAATGTCCCTATGACAATTCAAACTCACAGCGAACTGTGGTGGGTTGCGTTGCTACAGCTATGGCGCAAATATTAAAGTACCACAATTATCCGAAACAAGGAACTGGTTTCCACAGTTTTAACCACAATACTTATGGCACTTTATCGTCAAATTTTGGAAATACATCCTACGACTGGACCAATATGCCCAATTCTATTTCTTCTTCAAACGCTGCAGTTGCTACCCTAGGTTACCACTGCGGAGTAAGCGTGGATATGAATTATGGGGTAGGCTCCAAAGGGGGTAGTGGTGCGTATGTAATAAAAACCCAAAGTCCAGTTACCCATTGCGCTGAATATGCTTTGACAACTTATTTTGGCTACAAGTCTACGCTGTCTGGCATAGAACGCGCCAATTATTCAACTTCAAGTTGGAAATCTACTTTGAAGTCTGAATTGAATGCATCAAGGCCTATTTTGTATGCAGGCTTTGGGAGTGGTGGCGGACATTGTTTTGTGTGCGATGGTTACGACAATAGCGATTATTTTCATTTCAATTGGGGCTGGGGTGGCTCTTATGATGGTTATTTCAGTATAGATGCATTGGATCCAGCAGGTGTGGGCACTGGTGGTGGATCGGGTGGATTTAACAGTGGACATCAGGCAGTCATTGGAATTGAGCCTCCATCTGGTGGTAGCTCTCCTGCTAAATCGGATTTGGTTTTGTATACAGATTTGTCCCTAAGTGCTTCCAGTATTGCTTTCAACGGCGCTATTTCAGGAACCATGAATGTGTATAATAAAGGCACTTCAAATTTTACGGGTGATTTTGGGCTTGCTGTTTTTGATGACAATTATGTATTCGTAGATTTTATTGAAACCAAAACGTCTATGAAATTGACCGCAGGAAATGTTTACACAAATCCATTAACTTTTAGTACCACAGGCAAAGTGGCGTTTCTGCCAGGCAAATATTACACAGCTTTATATTATAAATCATCGGGGGCAGAATGGTCTGCGGTAGGGGATTATAACGGCCACGTAAATTGGGAGACCTTTACTGTAACCCTTGCAAATACTATTGAAATGTATTCGGCATTTGCAATCGGTGGCGGAGGTACTACAATTACGCAGGGAAAAAGCATGTCAGTGAATGTAGATATTGCAAATTATGGTTCCGCATTTAGCGGTTCTTTGGATGTTTCTTTGTATGATTTGGAAGGCAAATTTGTTGAAACAATTGAAACAAAAACAGGCATGACTATGGGGAACAATACCCACTATACGGGGGGGGTAACTTTTTCTTCCAGCAACGTTACCTCAGCTCCGGGTACCTATATTTTAGCCATTTTATTCAAGCCTACGAGTGGAAGTTGGAGTATTGTTGGCAGCACCAGTTATCAAAATCCCATTAAATTAGCCATTCAACTGCCGAGTATTGCTCCGGATATTTATGAAAACAACGACAATGCAAGTATTGCTTATGCGTTAACTCCAAATTTTAGTTCATCTTTGGCGGATGTTAGAACCACAGGATCAAATTGCCATGTGGGTAGCGATTATGATTTCTACAAAATTACATTGCCCACAGGGTACAATTACACCTTAACCCCAAGGTTGCATGATGAATTGAATGCCACGGATGGCAACACCTATACTTTAGATGCACTTTTTAGTTATACCATTGACGGTACAAATTACAGCGATGTCTTTGATGCGGTAACTCCTAGTGGTGTTGTATTAAACAACGGTGGCACAATCATTCTAAAAGTGTCTCCTTTCTTTACAGGAAAAACAGGTACGTATTTGTTACAAGTTAAAATTCAAAGACAAGCCATTTCCAATGGTGTTTCCAGTAACACTAACGCAAGCATACATGTTTATCCGGTGCCCGCTTCTAGTGAGCTAATAATTTCTGTGGCTAATGAAAAAATCAAAGAAATAACCATCCTCGATGTAAATGGAAAGCAGGTATTAAAAAATTCTTTTTTGGCATATTCAGAAAATATAAAAATGAATGTTTCTGATTTAAAACCAGGAATTTATTTTACAGAAATTGCGACCGAAAACCACATTTATCAAAAACAAATATGTATAGTAAGGTGATTCCAATTTCTTTATTTGCCATTTTAGGGGTATTTCAGGGGTGCAGATTTTCAAAAGAAACCGCTGCAAAAGGTAGCCTTTTTGTACCTAACAATTCAGTTTTCCCAGCGCCGCATTTGATTGTTTATAAAACCAAAAAGAATTATAGCCAATTTGTTCCCGTTATTTTAAACGCAGAAAAAAATACCCTCGTTTCTTATCCCTCGCCTGCGGATATGCAATTAGAAGGAAAGCCAATTTTGCCAATTTTATTACGACAAAAATATTGGATGGATGTAAAAGGAATTAATAAAAATGTAGCCTACCTATCCATTAAAATAGAAGATTTCATTAAATTGGATTCAGTGCCATCGACGGCTTATTTGATGGGTAAAATATTGGAAAAAGACCCGTTGTTGGAGATGTGCGACTGTGGCATTAAAGAAAATGATGGGCTGAATGTTGAAATGAATCTAAACCGTTTAATTTTAGATAAAAAATTAAAAAGCACATGTGTGGTGATAAAATGATGTACTGAAAATTTAAAGTGTTAATTGCAGTGCCTTTCGTTTTTTTTATTTCGCTTTATCCAATTTCTGAAAATGGATTATATCCTTATCAAGACTCACGCAGCTATTTGCCTTCGCAGTTTATACTGATAACTACTTCTGTACCTTCACCCAAAGTGCTTTTCAATTCATAATAAATTTTACATTCGTTAAGTTTATGATATTGTTCAAATCTCTCTTTTTGGATGGCTAATCCTTTGGATGTCGTTAAAATCGAATGGGCTTGTTCCATACCGCAGCCATTGTCTTTTATTGAAATATATGCAATCAATTCCTGAACATAGCAATGAATAACAATCTCACCTTTTAAATTTCCATTTATTTTTTTAAAACCATGTTTTACCGAATTTTCTATAAAGGGTTGCAACAGCATAGGCGGCACTTTTAATTTTACGGATGTATCTATTTCATTGGTGATTTTGAAGGAAAAGTTGTCATCTTTTCGCAGCTTTTCAATGGTAAGATACAATTCTGTAAGTTCCAGTTCATCCGCTAGGGATATGAGTTCCTGGTCGGAGTACATTAGAATTTTACGCATCAGTTTGGCGAAATTTTGCAATGTATTTTCGGCTTTCGTATACTCTGCTGTTTTTACAAGTCCGCTAATGGCAGTGAGGCAATTAAATAAAAAATGCGGATTTAATTGGGATTGTAAGCCTTTCAACCTCAATTCCGCAATGCGTTTTTGCAACCGCAATTTGTTGTTTTTGGTTTGGATAAAATATTTTAAAAAATACAGAATGATTGCCAATAAAATTATGGCAGTTATGAGATAAAACCATTTAGATTGATACCAGATAATACGAACAACAAAGGCACAACTTGCATAACTTTTTGCCCCTAAAACACGAACCTTAAAAAGATATTTGCCATCTTTTAAATTGGAGAAATGCACAGTGTTAATACCTTTGTCTAAAACATTCCAGTTTGCATCGGTATTGCCCAATGTGTATTCAAATATCAATTCAGTCGCGTTGTTAAAGTCAAATGTACTAAAATAGATATTCACATCTTTGGTAAAGTTTGGAATCACAATATTTTCTGAGGGTGCAGGAAAAATATAGTTGTGCCCAGAAATTTCAGTAATAAATGTTGGATTTATGTGGGTTTGAATTAGATTTTTCTGATTCATGATATACAAGGCGTTGTCTTTTGAAAGTACAATTTCTCCATTTTGGTTAAAAGCCAGAAATTGCTCATACCAATCGTTGGTTTTACCGCTGGCTAAATTGTCAAGATCTACAAATTTTTGTTGCAATTCATTGAAATAATAAATGCCACCATTGCAAAGAAGAATAATATTTCCTCGAAGATCTTCCCTAATTTCTCGCGTTGCGTTGGATACAATTCCATCGAAGGAATTGAAGATTCGTAATTTTCCGTTTTGCAAACAATACACTCCCCCTTGCTCAAGTGGCATCCATATCCGGTTGCGGCTATCGGCAAAAATACTTTGTATAGAATTGCCGTTTTCATAAGCATATTTAGGCAATTGAAAAATTTCCTTTTTTGTCGGTATTAATCCTTCCAATTGGAACAATTTTATGCCTTCAATGGTATAAATACTGTAGTTATTGCCAATAGCGACAATGCCAGTGGGAGTGAGGTCTGCTAATTTAGACCAGAGGCCCTTGTTAATTGTAAACAATCCATTATCCGTATGGAATATAGATTGATTGCCTTTGTGGTAAATATTGAAACACAATTTAAAATCAGCGGTATAAAAAAAATTGATTTTTTGAGAAGTGGGTTCGTAGCGAATGAGTTGATTGGAAATGCTTGTTAACCAGATATTGCCTTCATCATCTTCTGCTACGCTTGTAGCCGCAGGTTCGCTTTCTTTAAATATGCCGGGCAACGTTTTTTGACAAACGAGCTTGTAATCTGTATTGTATTCTAAAAAGCCATCATGGCTTGCCGTTGCTATAAAGTAGTGGTTGTGTATTTTACTATAAATAAAATCAAAACATACACCTCTATAATTATCGGGTTGGAAATTTTGTTTTGGAAACTCTATTTTTTGAATAGAATTTAAAGCTGCTGATGCCATGCTTATGCCTTGCTGACTTAAATGCGTAAACCATTTGTTCCCGCTTTTGTCTGTAAAAATGTCTTCTACCCCTGCATTGTATTCTGCATCGTGCAGGGTTAGCATGTATTGTGTAAATTGGTTCGTTTTGATGTTGAAATAGAATGCACCTGCGCATGTGCCTAATAAGGCAATAGAATCGTTGCTAAATTTTACAGAATTTACGATATTGTTGTTGGCAATTTTTTGTGTAGATGATTTTATATCGTAGAAATAATTATTCCATTGTTCAGTAGCTATTTTGAACTTACCCAAACCGCCAAATAACCGTGCAACCCAAATATTCCCGTCTGGTCCATATACAATCTGCCGAATTTCATTGAGTCCAAATTCCTGCATGGCTGAAATGTTGGATTTTTGGGTAAATGCCGACATTGTGCCAGTTTTTTTTTGCATACGGTATAAGCCAGTTCGAGCCCCAAGCCATAATATGTCTTTGTTTTCTTTGTCTTGTAAAACACTATTTACCGTATTATGTATCCAGTTGTAATTGCGGTCTTGAGTTTTAGCTTGAATCAGTGAATGTACAATGAATTTCCCCGTGCTTGGTATAAAATGCACCAATCCAGATGAACGGGTACCCAACCAATAGGTTCCGTCTGCATCGCGGAGAATAGATGTAAGTAAGTTCGGGCTGCCTTTTATTTTTGTAATTTCATTGGTAACCACATTCAATTGAAACAAACCATCATGCGCGGATGTTAGGTAATAAAGATAATCGCTTATGGGCAATGCCGCACTAAATTGACCCACATAAAAATAATCTTTTTTATTTGAATTTGGCATTATATTCTGGAAGCGATAACCATCGTATTTGGCCAGTCCATTAAACGTAGAAATCCAAATATAGCCTAGCTTGTCTTGAAAGGTGAAAATAGTATTGTTGCTAGGCAAGCCTTGTTGAATTGTGAAATTGCGAACATACAAATTTTCAGTTTTGATAGTTTGTGCAAAACCTAGGCTGCAAAAAGAACTCAGTATGCAAAGAATAACGATACGCAATTTAAAATGCGAAATTAGGTGTTATTGTTATTAATATTTCAACATCATGAATCGGCCTAATCGGATCATTATGAATACCAAGTGATTTGCCTAAAAGCGCAAATACATCGGCTTGGGTATCAATAAATACGCTTTTTGCAATTTTCATTACAGCTCCTTTTTATGTTATATATTCAGAATAAAATTGCCATCCACAGCAAATTTGCAAAAGGCTTTGCCATTCGTTTTAAATTTCAAATTGTATTTTTTTTAAGGGATTCTAATATTTTTTTTCTTTTTTGTTGTCTTTTCATGCCAAATATAAAATATCTATGAACCCTATTTTTCTTATTTTATTGGCAAATATTATTTCCTGTATTTCCGGTGTGGGTGTTGCCAGATTCTGTTAAAACACTGCTTGCATCTTTTGCCATGCCGCAACCTGCACTGTTTTGAATGTTGCAATTTGTTACAGTTACTCTACCTGTGTTTCCAGATTGGGTAATCAATCCAATATTGGCAGCACTTAAGCCAGTAAACATACTTTGTCCGCCACCATTGGACACGGTGCAATAGCTCAATTCGTTTCTTGTATCCGATGAGTTAAATAAAATACCTTTCCAAGTTCCTTTTGAATTTACAACCCCTTGAAAATTAATTATTTTTTGAGCCGTTCCTTTGGCAATTAAATAGCCTG
>JBBQBB010000090.1:0-7946 GCA_038317095.1 Bacteroidia bacterium
ATCCAAAAAACAATAATATAAACAATATGAGCAATACAGTAAAAATTATCGGAGCATTGGTAGTAGGCAGTCTAATTGGCGGTGCACTAGGTCTTCTTTTTGCCCCTGAAAAAGGAAAAGTTACAAGAGAAAATTTCGCTATCAAAGCAAAAGGCTTGGCAAGCGATATTGGTCAAAAAATGCAAGCAAATAGATCCTCCAATGAGTTTCATGAAGATGAGCCAGCAATCAAAAAAGAAATTATAGCAAATCAAGGCAAACACGTTTTGGTGCATGGTTTTGAAGACAAAGCAAAGAAATAAAAATATGAGAAAATATATTATCACGGCGGTCTTGATTTTAAGTATGTTGCCTTTAAGATTATTTGCACAAGGTTACGGTGGCAATTTAAATATAGGTGCTGGTTTAGGTTATCGCGTATATTTGGGTCGTCCATTATCTGGTGTAATGCTAAATTACGAATTCAATGCCGCCCCAAAATTCACATTAGCTCCATTTGTTGGGCTGTATACATACAATCACCAATATTATTGGGGCAATAAAAACTATCCATACCGCTACTACAATTACAGAGAAACGGCCGTACCTCTTGGAATAAAAGGATCTTACTATTTTGACAACTTGGTGCAAGCAGGGCCAAAATGGGATTTTTATGCAGGTGCTTCTATAGGATTTGTATTCAGAACCATAACTTGGGATAACGGGTATTATGGAGATGTGAATGCCGTGCGAGAATCGAGTCCATTGTTTCTTGCAGGTCATTTGGGAACAAGATTTCACATTAACCCTAAAGTTGGAATTTACTTGGATTTATCCAGTGCCATTTCTACCCTCGGTTTCTCATTTAAAATTTAAACAAACTAAACACAATAAAATGGAAAATTCAAACGAAACAGTAAAAGTAATTGGTGCCTTATTGGTAGGTGCCTTGGTTGGCGGAACATTAGGCGTATTGTTCGCACCGGACAAAGGCAGCAACACCCGCAGCAAATTGGTTAAGGGCGCAAAAAACCTTGCCGACGATTTTGGTAACAGATTGAAAGAAGAAGCGCAAGCACTTCGTCAAAAAGCGGAAGAGCTTGAAAATCTTGCCGAGGAAAAATTAGCAGAGCTAAAAAGTACCTTGAAAGAGAAATCAACAGAAATGAAATCTTCATGATTAATAAGGGACTCAAAAATATTTATTTTTGAGTCCCTTATTTCATTGAATAAAAATCAAGACAAAAAATATGGAAAAACAAAACCAGATTCAACCGAGTATAGATAATTTAATGGAAAACATTAAGCAATATGCCGAAATACAATTTAAAATTTATGAACTTGAAGCGGTACAGAAATCTGCCGTTATTGGGTCGGGAATGGTAGTTTCAATTATCAAAGGAATCTCTCTTCTCCTTTTTATCATTTTTGGGAGCATTGCTGCCGCATATCAAATTATTTCTGTCACCCACAATGCCGCACTGGCCTTCGCATGCGTAGCCGCTTTCTATTTACTCGCTACCTTGGTTATCCTATTTTTGGGATCTAAATCCATTAGAAATAAAATTCAAAACAATATTATCATTAATTTGACAACAAAGGACCATGCATAACATTGAAATTAAAGATTTGAAAAGTATAAAAGCACAAATCATTGAATTAAAAATTTTAAGAGAAATTCAGGAAGAAAAAATTTCCGAAAGTTTCAAATTGTTTAAAAGTACTTTGACCCCATCCAATGTGATTAAAAATGGTTTCAAAGACCTGATTGAAAGTCCCAAAATTAGCGTTTTGCTTACAAAATTTGCCTTAAACACTGGAGCCAATTTAATTATAGACCAAGTGTTAGGTAAGAATAGAAGTGTTAAAGGTTTTATAAATTCGGTAATCGTAGAGAATATTTCTACCGGAATCATTGCACAGAATGCACCGGCAATATTAAAAAATATTGTTTCCTTTTTTCAACGGAAAAAAGAGAATTTAGAACAAAAATAAGAATTTATTCGCTTTATTTTTATCCTAAAATATTCGTAAACTGGCATGAAAAAATAGCTGTCTTGCGAACCCAATGTTTTGTTTTGATCTCAAAAGCATTTTTAACCCAAACTATTTCAACTTAAATAAAACCTTGCCTCCCGAACACTTAAACCTTAAATTCACTGGTGGTATGGAAAGTTATTTTGGGATTATTCTCTTGCGCCATTCTTAAAATATAGGCAGTATCGGCCAGAAAAACAGGTTGACCATCCTTATCCATAGCAATATTGTTTTGCCTAAACTTCATAAATTCTTGGATCGCTGCTTCGTCGCCACTCATCCAACAAGCTTTGTGAATATTGCGCGCCTCAAAACGGCATTTTGCATTGTATTCATGTTCTAAACGGTATTGCAAAACTTCAAACTGCAACTCTCCTACTGTTCCCACAAATCTTCTGCTTCCAGGTTCTTGCAAAAACAAACTTGCCAGGCCTTCATCGGTAAGTTGCTGAATTCCTTTTTCAAGTTGTTTGCTCTTCATAGGATCTAAATTTATCAATTCGCGAAACAATTCCGGTGAAAAACTTGGAATGCCCTTAAACTGCAAATTTTCTCCTTCTGTTAGCGTATCGCCAATTTTAAAATTTCCTGTATCGTAAAGCCCTACTACATCTCCAGGATAGGCATCGTCGATAACTTCCTTCGATTGTGCCAAAAAAGTATATGGATTGGCAAATCGAACTTGCTTTTCTAAACGTACATGTTTATAGCCTTTGTTTCGTTCAAACTTTCCGCTACAAATACGTAAAAATGCAATTCTATCTCTGTGTTTTGGGTCTAAGTTGGCGTGTATTTTAAAAATAAAACCCGTAAATTTTTGTTCATACGGATCTACTTCCCTTGCTTGGGTCGGTCTTGGCAAAGGTGTAGGCGCAATGGTAATAAAAGTATCTAACAATTCTTGAATTCCAAAGTTGTTCAGAGCTGAACCAAAAAAAACGGGCGCTACCTCTGATTTCATATAACTTTCTACATCCAATTCGCCATATACGCCCTCTATTAATTCCGCATCTTCTCTTAATTTTTCTGCATTTTTTTTACCAACCAAATTATCCAATCTTGGATCATTTAAACCCTCCATTTTTACAGTATCGTTGGTTATTTTGGATTTATTGCTCTCAAACAAATTTAAACTTTGGTTATGCAGCAAATAAACACCTTTAAAATCGCTGCCCATATTTATGGGCCAACTTAGAGGATGAACATGAATATTCAATTTCTCTTCCAATTCATCCAGCAAATCAAAAGGGTCTTTGCCGTCTCGGTCCATTTTATTGATAAAAACAATTACGGGCGTATTACGCATTCGACAAACTTCCATAAGCCTTTCTGTTTGCTCCTCCACGCCTTTTACACAGTCAATCACAAGTATTACGCTGTCTACAGCCGTCAAGGTTCTATAGGTGTCTTCCGCGAAATCTTTATGCCCAGGGGTATCCAAAATGTTAACCAACATGCCATGGTATTCAAAAGTCATAACCGAAGTTGCTACAGAAATACCACGTTGCTTTTCAATTTCCATAAAGTCACTGGCCGCGGTCTTTTTTATTTTATTGCTTTTTACAGCACCTGCAGTTTGAATTTGCCCGCCAAATAGCAGAAACTTTTCTGTAAGTGTAGTTTTCCCCGCATCAGGGTGACTAATAATAGCAAAGGTTTTGCGTTTTTCTATTTCTTTTTCGAAGGCCATGAATCGGTCCGCGAAATTAAGCATAGAATTCCAACTTTCAACTACACTGAGTAAATGATTTATATCAATCTATTTAGATATTTTTTTGAAGCAACAATTTACTCGGACTTGATGAATTTTATCTGTTCAATTTTATCGTTTAAATGCATTTTAGCTACATAAGCTCCAGCAGGCAAATCTGCAACGCTTTCTTGCGCATCGGCATCGTAGATTGTCTTTAGCTTCTTACCATCCAAAGAATATACTTCAATATTTGCTCCATTTTGTGCTGAATAAATGTTGTTATTGGCTACCCAATAATTTAATTTTCCTAATACCAAATTGGATGTATTCGCTGTCGTAAAATTAAAAATATACATTTGTCCATTTGTCGGAAAACCCGTCAGGGTGTCTTCATTGGCACTTGTGTAAGCACTGGTCGTTGGATTTGCCGGATTCCCTTTGACAACAAGTCCATCTTCACTGCCACTTCCATCATCAAACGAACAATTTACAATAGGGCCAAGGGGAAAATCAGATCTAAAATGTGCAATAACCGACGGCCCGAATCTCAATTCAATTTTCTGTGGATTCTCATAAATCCAAAGTTGTATATTTCCGCTGTCCGTAAGCGTTTTAGCCCTGTTATAATCGCCTTTAAAGCCAAAATTGCGCCATTGTATTTTCACAATTCGATTGCCTGCACCGCCTATTTTTAAAACACTTACGGGGCTTTTTGGGCGAATACCGCCCAAGCCGCGATCACATAAATTTTCGAACAATCCCACATAAACATTATAATCGTATGACCAGATACCACCTTCATCTAGATAAATGGTGTCAAATGGATTAAAAAACGCATCGAAAGTAAATCCCAAAGCAACCTTTTGTTGATTTTCTGGGAGAGTGGCATAATTATCCCAAATAGAATCTGTCAATTTCGTGGAACCAACAAGATTTGTATATGCCGCAGTTCCAAAACTAAAATTTTGCGAAAATCCCGCGGTTGTCAGTAAAAATAAAATGGCCGAAAATATTCCTTTTTTCATTATTTCAAATTAAACATAAAAGAGATACTATTTTAAAATCTAATTTTAAAATCTAGCCATTTTGAAATCCCTTAAAGCAACAAAGTCTTTGTTTTTTCAAATTTCTTTTTCAAATCAGCGGTTTTATGGTATTATAATCGTAATTTTGCAAACTTTTTTAACAGCCCTATGCACATTAGAAACATCGCCATTATTGCCCACGTTGACCATGGTAAAACTACTTTGGTAGATAAAATGTTACACCAAGCGAGCCTTTTTCGCGAAAACCAAGAAGTAGGTGACCTGATACTGGACAATAACGATCTTGAACGCGAACGTGGTATAACCATTCTTGCAAAAAATGTAAGTGTAAATTGGAAGGGCATTAAAATCAACATTATTGATACCCCTGGTCACGCTGATTTTGGCGGTGAGGTAGAACGTGTGCTCAATATGGCTGATGGTGTTTTATTGCTGGTAGATGCATTCGAAGGTCCTATGCCACAAACCCGTTTTGTGTTGCAAAAAGCACTTGGTTTGGGCAAAAAAGCGATTGTTGTAATTAACAAAGTGGACAAGCCCAATTGCGACCCAGATAAAACCCACGACGATATTTTTGATTTGTTTTTCAACTTAGGTGCAAACGAAGAACAACTGGATTTTACAACCGTATATGGGAGTGGCAAGCACGGTTGGTTCTCAGGCGATTGGAAAAAACCAACAACGGATCTAACTTATTTAATGGATACCATTGTAGAAATCATACCCGAGCCTGTGGCTTTGCACGGCACGCCTCAATTGCAAATTACAAGTCTAGATTTTAGCAACTACACCGGTAGAATTGCAGTGGGCAGAATGACCCGTGGTCATCTTCATGAGAACATGCCTGTAAGCTTGGTAAAACGCGATGGAAGCATTCAAAAAACACGAATTAAAGAATTGTTTACTTTCGATGGTTTGGGTAAAGCCAAAACAAACCGCGTAGATGCTGGCGATATATGTGCAGTTACAGGTATTGAAAATTTTGAAATCGGCGACACGATTGCAGATTTTGAAAATCCGGAAGGCATGGTACCCATAAACATAGATGAACCTACCATGAGTATGCTTTTTTCTATTAACAACAGTCCATTTTTTGGCAAAGAAGGCAAATTTGTGACAAGTAGACATTTGCGCGAACGTTTGATGAAGGAAACGGAGAAAAACTTAGCCATGCGTGTGGAAGAAACAGGCAGTGCAGATCAGTTTATGGTTTTTGGCCGTGGTGTTTTGCATTTGGGCATTTTGGTAGAAACCATGCGCCGCGAAGGTTATGAATTGCAAGTAGGCCAACCCCGCGTTATTATTAAAGAAATCGATGGCAAACAATGCGAACCGATAGAAATATTGACCGTGGATGTACCTGAAGTCAGTAGCGGAAAAGTCATAGAATTGGTGAGCCAGAAAAAAGGCGAAATGCTGAGTATGGTGCCTAAAGGCGATATGATCCGTGTGGAATTTGAAATTCCAAGTAGAGGATTGATGGGCTTGCGTAGCAACATGCTTACAGCTACCCAGGGTGAAGCCATTATGTCTCACCGTTTAAAAGGCTATGAACCCTTTAAGGGAGCCATGCCAGCCAGATTTTGTGGTGTAATGATTAGCAAAGAAAAAGGCACAGCTACACCCTATAGCATGGATAAATTGAAAGACAGAGGTACTTATTTTATCCATCCTGGTGCAGAAATTTATACAGGTCAAATTATTGGCGAACACATTAAACCAGGCGACTTGGTAGTAAACATTAGCCTAGCCAAACAAATGACCAACTTTCGCGCAGCGGGAAAGGATGACAACACTGTTTTAGCGCCACCTATAGAGTTTTCTTTGGAAGCTGCAATGGAATATATTCAAGAAGATGAATATGTAGAAGTTACACCTGAAAATATCCGACTACGTAAAATTTATTTAGACGAAAACGAACGCAAAAGAGCCTCTAGTAAGTCTATGAGCTTGTAATGGCGAAAGCTTTTACGGCTGGTAAATTGCTAAATTCTAAAATTGGTTTAATTTAGTGTTACATTTTTTCGGCTTAATTTACAATGTTTGTTTAAGGTCTGTATCTATTTGCAACAACCTCTAAATGACGCAAAATATTGTTCCTCAGCAGAAAAAACCATACTCCATTTTATTTATTCAAGTCGGCAACTTATTGCCGAAATACTTAGGTTTTTTTAACGGAATTACATTATTCCGTTGTTGAATTTGCGGGGGATTGTGATTCTGCATTCAATTTTTAGAGAGAGACCCAAAACCAGATTTATATATTGTAGATTTTAACCTTGAAAGCACCAAATCGGGTTTTGATTTTGCAAAAAAAATCACAGAAACTTACCATTCTCCATTTGTATTCTTAACTTATTACGCTGATACAAAAAAAATAGAGGAGCTCTTGCATACAATCTAGAGACCTATTCATTAAAACCGTTTAAATCTACCGACCTGTTTACAACCATTGAAATTATTAGAAATAGAAAGAAATTGGCCGGCACCGCAAATGATTCGAGTATTATCTAAAAAGATGGCACGCAAATGCTAAAAATAAACCTTTATGATATTCTTTGGATAAAATCGGACAATATTTACGTGAAATTGCACAAGGATGATCTTATGGAAAAATTTAAATTGCTGAATATTTAATAAACCATAAATATAATAGTCAAACTCAAAATATCAAAGGGCTATCCCGATGATAACCCCTTGAATTGACATTTTTGTTGACCATCAAGCGCATCCCTGACAAGTTGCTCTCCAGCAGAGCTTGCTTCCGTTTGACTTGATAAGGCAAAGATGAAAATTGTATCTTAAACGCATTCAAAAAGCGAAAAATAAACACAATTAATTTTGTCCACTTGAACCAAACGACTCCAAAACACCATTAATTTTGTCTACTATACTTTTTTTTAAATATAAACCTGAATGCAAAATACCTTGAATCGGTTGCATTAGTTCAGTTTGTTAAAAAAAAGGCAGTATTGATTAAGTTTTTGTAAATCTTTTGCTAAAATGGGCAAACATTGCACTTTTATTTCTATTTTTGAACCCTAATCACAAAAAAGAAATATGAATAAAATATATTACCCAAAGTTCCGTCGTTATGCTCTGCTCATATCCGGAATCCTTTTCTCATCATTGTCTTTTGGGCAAGACCTTAAAAAAACCAGCAGCCATGGTTTCATTGAAAACAAAGGCCA
>JBBQBB010000091.1:0-6926 GCA_038317095.1 Bacteroidia bacterium
GAATACAGTGAAAAGTTGCAGCCATGCATGCTACAACCCAACCCTGCCATGGGCAAAGTACGCATTGCCATTCCGTATTATTACGGCACTATACAGGCTCAGTTTTATACAATGCAAGGGCAAATGATGCTGGAACAAACCCAAAATGAAGCAGACAACTTTGACATTCGCAGCCTATCTGCAGGAATTTATGTGGTGCATGCAAAAATAACAGAGACAGGTGAAGTACGAAAAATGAAATTGGTGGTGCAATGAGGGAAACCAAAAAATAGACAACAATTAAAATAAGGCTTACATTGGTCGCTTTTTTAAGTTTTGGATGCAAAAATGTAAAATGGTTACTTCTTGTACAAATTGCCTGAAGCAGTATTTTTACAAAAAAAAATAGCGGGTAGGTCTAGCAATTAATCCGCTTTGTTAAATTTTTACCCTCTATTCCCAGCAAATTTTCCTAAATTCGTAAAAAAAAAATTACCACGCAGGCAGCGTTTTTGTTTCGGGTCTTGTCAATAAGGTCAGAACAGCAATGCAAGTGCATTCAAACAATTGGAATGACGGAGAAAGAAATCATCGAAGGGTGTATCAGGGAAGACCGAAAATGCCAACGATTCCTTTGGGACAAATATGCCCCAAAGCTTCTTACCGTAAGTGTTCGATATTGTTTGAGTCGTGAAGATGCTGAAGACGTACTGATGGAATCGATGGTAAAAATATTTGACAAAATGCAAGAGTTTAGAGGCCAAAGCACCTTAGAGACTTGGATGCGCAGAATTGTGGTCAATACTTCCATCAATAAAATCCGCGCTACTAAAATTACCGATACCATTGATTCTGAAATCAACAACATTGGCTATACCGATGAAGGTTTTGATGCAATGAATGCCAAACAACTCATGGCTTTGCTAGACAAATTGCCCATAGGCTACCGCACGGTTTTCAATCTTTTTGCCATAGAAGGATACTCCCACAAAGAGATTTCCGATGAAATGGGAATAGACGAAGGCACAAGCAGAAGCCAATTGGCAAAAGCTAGGAAAGCTTTACAAGAAATGATAACCAATAACGAACACGTCAGACTATGACAAATCCGGACAACAATTTTAAAAATAAACTGTACGACTTTGAAACCCCGTTGGGCAGCAACGTAAGTTTTGATAAAGTAATGGCAGCAAGGTCGAAAAAGCCAGGCATGCTTTGGTGGAAACCCGCATTTTTGGTGGTAGCAACCCTAAGTGTGGTAAGTTTAGCTGCATTTTACATGGGAAATACTGCAGGAAACGTCCATGCAAGCGAGAATGCAAGCGCTAACACAGACAACAATTCTGGCATTGCAGGTGCTGGCAAACAAAATGCGCAATCTGAAATCAAACAACCCCAGTCTGGCGATAACGAAATTACCCAAAAGTCTGGGAGCAATGACAAACTAAGCGAAAATGGAAGCACTGTCGCAGCATCAAATGTAACTTCCACAGGCAATACAAATAGCGCAAATAGGGCAAGCCAACTCCAAAGTACCAAACAAGAAAAAACTGCTACGGATCGAGTAGAAATCAACCACCAAAACAAAGAGGTAGACAATAGCCGTGAATTAGATGCAGCAAATTACCACGGGTTGTTTGCTGGTTTGAAGCGACGAAATATCAAATCTGAAAAGTTCTATTTCGACAATGCGATAAGCAAAGCAGTATCTGTTGAAGATAGAGAATTGTTAAAACACAGCACTACGCCTTGGAGTTTTGAAGCGCTTGTTGGCACAGGCGAAAAGAGTTATAACAATTTCGACGGCAAAAAAGATTTTTCAATCATTGGCAATACCCGTTTTGCGCAATACAGTCTTAGTGGATTGTATGATTTAGGAAACGGATTCGCCCTTTCTGCCGGATTTAATTATGCAGTGAATATAGGCAATGGAAAATGGCAAGCCACAGAGCAGCGAAACATGATAAATGTAAGCAGCCATGTAATTACGATTGTGCAACCAGGTTTGCCTGATGTTGTAAAAACTGTGTATGACACGGTTCATTTCACAAAAGGGGTTCAGAACACAGGCAATATAGAATATCAAATGACAAAAATGAGTATACCCATAGGTTTTAGGTACCACTTTGGCAGCGGCAGAATTATTTGGCGTGCAAGTGGAACTGTGGCTCCAGGTTTACTTACAGGCAGTAAGGGGAACTTGTTTAACAACAGCAATTTTACACAAATGGATGGCAGTGTTAAAAACAAGGCTACTTTAGATGCTCGAATTGCATTGGGTATATTTGTGCCAATGTCAACACATTTAAACTTTGTAGCTGAACCAACGCTTCAATACCAATCTATTATGGGTAAAAAATGGGCGGGTTACAACACATTTATGACTGGTTTTAGTGTTGGTTTGGTTTTCAAACCATAGTGAGAATGGGTCTTAACAGAAACGGACAATTTAATAGAAATATTGGGACTGCGTTTGCTTTTGCGCTTTTACTATTCGGGTTTAGTTCTTTTTTAAATGGCCAAGATTCGTCTGTTTTGTTGCAATGGGGTGGTATAAAATTAGAAATAAATTCAATCGGAGGCTTAGGAAAAGCCAATAAAAATGCCATAGAATTTCCGCCAAATGCTGGTAAATATCCCTTAAAAAAGTTGGATTTTTGGGTCACAGGAATTCAATCCAACGGAGATACAATAGCCATTGCTGGAGATATTTTTGGAGGTAAAAATTATTGGACCGAAGGACCTTTTGGTACGATAAATCAACATATCAAAAAGAGTGATTGGAATTTATTTTCGCAAATTTCATTTGCTGAAATACAACAACATATTAAATCCTATAAAAATAGTGGATATATAGCACCAAATGGAATTTCCAATTGGCCGGCGGCAATAAATTTAGCGGGTTTTCCAAAGGTTTGTGCGGCCTATGTAGACGACAATCAAAATGGATTTTACGATTTTAAAAATGGAGATTATCCTTATGTTTTTGGAACCCAAGATGTATTAACTGTGGCTAGCGACAGTGCGCAAAAAACACCCAGTAAAGCACACCAAACCCCATTTGATTTGGCTGCACTTTGGTATGAACCCACAAACAGCGATTCCATACCCAATACTATTTTATTTCGACTAACATTGTGCAACCGCACAAAGGATACTTTTTACGGAATAAAACTCAGCTCTGTTGCCGATTTTATGATTGGAAACACAATGGATGACCAATTGGCAACCCATGTGGGGTTTAACAGTGTTTATGCCTACAACCAGCAAGGGGGAGATGCCATTTATGGAGCAAACTGGCCAGCAGTTGCATTAGGTTGGCTTTCTACAACTGCGTCGGCATCCATTTATTTTAACAACGACAACAGTGCGGTGCAAGGAAATCCAACAACCGAAAAAGAATTTTACCATTATGCGAATGGTTATTGGCGCAGCGGCAAAAACTTGGGGTCTACCGGATCTGGTCTAGATGCGACAAGCTCCACAGCAAAGTTTATTTATCCAGGTGTTACCGATAAATCTTTGGGATTGAACCGAAACTGGACCAATAAAGAAGGCAATGCTGGGCGACAAACCGCACTTATTAGCACCCAAGGATTTGCCATGAAAGGGGTGGGTTGTAAAGTGGTTGATGGGTTTGTTTCCGTTGTGCCAGGGGCACCAGATTCAGCCGCAGTAGAAAATAAATTAAAGAGAATTCACAACTTTTACAATGGACAAGAATTTACTTTAAATCCAAATAAATTAAATCCAAATAAATTTGTTTTTTATCCAAATCCTGTCAAATCTGGGTCTACCATTCGTTTAGACAATTGTAATGGTAAAAATTTAGAAATTGTAGATTTAGCGGGTAAGGAAATCTACGCTGAAAAAGTAAATACAAATGAAATAAAAATTTCATTTAAACCCGGAATTTATATTTTAAAAATAGAAGGTTTTGTCCCGCAACTATTGCAAATTTTAGACTAAAAAGTTGACATTCAATATAAAATTCTGGATTGAAAAAGTATTCATAAATTTTAGACCAATTAAACCGCTTCTTGCGCCGTATTCTCAACAGGAAAAATCCATCCCATAGTGTCTTTTTCCAACCCATAGCGCATGTTCTCCAATGCGACTTTTACTTTATGCGATATTGCCGTATCCCCATTTTTCATCACATCATAAAACTGACCGTGGTGTGAAAAACCTTCAAGATTCATCAATGTAGCTGCAGTTCCAGTAATAAACAATTCCTTAAGACTTCCATTGGCCAAACTATCTTTTAATTCGCTAACACTGAGTTTTCTTTCTTCCACTGGAATGTTGAATTTATGCAGCAACTGAATTACGCTGTCTCTGGTTATACCTGCAAGCAGGGTTCCATCCAGCAATGGACTTACAACTGTATCTCCTATAACTGCAAAGAAATTTGTTGTGCCTGTTTCTTCTACAAACTCATGATTTATTGGGTCGGTCCACAATACCTGGTCGAACCCTTCGTCTTGGGCTTTTTTTGTGGGGTACATTGCGGCGCCATAATTTCCTGCACATTTGGTAAATCCGGTTCCACCAGGAGCAGCACGGCTAAAATCTTCTTCAACTTTTACCTTTAATGGCTTGTTGTAATAAGGGCCAACTGGGCAGCAAAAAATGATAAAACAGTATTTGGTGGAAGGACGCACACCCACAAAATCATCGATTGAAAACATGAATGGACGGATATACAATGAGCTTCCTTCAGCTTTGGGAACCCATTTTCGATCCATATCCACCAATTTCGTTAATCCTTCCATAAAAAGGTCTTTTGGAATGAAAGGCATTACCATCCTTTCGGCAGATATATTTAACCTTTTCCAGTTTTCTTCTGGGCGAAAAAGAACTATCGATGATCCCGTATTGAAAGCTTTCATTCCTTCAAAAATGGCTTGGCCGTAGTGCAATGCGCTTGTTGCCGGACTAAAACTAAGGTTGCCGTATGGCTCTATTCTCGTATCGGTCCACTTCTCACCATCCCAAATGGCAACAAACATGTGGTCGGCAAAAACTTTACCAAATCCAATATTATTTTCGTCCAATTCGGAAATTCTGCTATTTTCTGTCTTTTTGATTTTAATTTCGTAGCCCATTTCAGGGGCCAAAAATAATGAGAACTGTTGAGCTATGAACGAAAACGAATTGTTTGTGGATAATCCACTGGCATTGGCTGGGTTGTTTGAGGGTGGAATTTACCTAGCCAGCAACCTTAAACCTCTTACGGAAGCTGTTTCTGTGGAAAAAACAGAAATATTGGTATTGTTGCATTATCCCGAGTTGATTCAACTGCCACCCAAAGCTTTTCAACTTTTAAACAAAATTATGTCTGCGGTAAAGTGGAATGGCAAAATGTTGGATACTTCCAACTATTTGGTTATGAATTCAGGAAAACTGGAAGTTGATATAGATGAAACAATTTTAAATTCGGCGGCATCTAAAATATTACTTTGGTCTGACGTTTGGCCTATGTCTCAAAAGGAAATTCCTTTTTATAAAACAAAATCTGAAGAAAATGTTGACATTTTAAGATGCCATTCATTGCACACAGTTATGGCAGATCCAGAAAGGAAAAAGGCTTGCTGGGGTGCAATTCGCGTCTTTTTTGGAATGTAAGAAATATTAGGTTGTTTAGGCAACATTATAGAATTTTACACTGTCTAACAAATAATCAGTTATTATTTGTAAATTTGAAAAATTCAACTATGCTTAAACTTTGGGTAAAAACCACCCGTATCCTAATCCTGTCTTGCCTTTTCATTGGGTTTGCCAATTCGGCAAAAGCTGACCACGTGATGGGGGCCGACATGACCTACCAATGCCTTGGAAGTGGAAAATACAAGATAATTGTTAAATTTTACCGCGATTGTAGAGGAGCCTCAGCGCCTACAAGTTGGTCTCAACTTTATTGGTATGCGGGTAACAACGGCAGTCAAGGGTCTACTAGAACGCTATTGTCCCTTACCAGAACGGGCATTCGCGACATTACTCCGCGCTGCTCCACTGCGTCTAGCCCTTGCAGTCCTACCAATACCAGTTATACAGGTGAAGGTGTGGAAGAACATACTTACGAAACTACAATTGACATTACAAAAGCACCCTATACAACGGTTGGGCTGGGTTCTACCTATTGTGAACTGAGTTTTGCATACAACCAATGCTGCAGGAATGCCGCCATCACTACGGGTGCTACTTGGGCCGATTTTTGGACTACTTGTATGATTCAAGTTTGCAGTTTGAATAAAATGAAAAACAAATGCAACACCACACCGACCTTAACCAACGTTCCTGTTGCCTTCGCATGTTGTAACCAAGCCTATTATTTCAACAATGGAGCCTTGGATACAATAGATTTTGACTCGTTAAGTTACAAACTGGCCCCCGCATTGGCTGGGGCGCCCAATAGTTCCGTTCCTTACACTACCCCATTCTCCTACCAATATCCTGTTACCCCATATTGTGTGCCACCTACTACCATAAAATGCACACCCAATATTAAAACCAATCCACCCAGAGGCTTTTACATGGATACCTCTTCTGGGGATATAATCTTTACCCCAACCAAATGTGATGAGGTGGGGATTTTGGTAATAGAAATCACAGAATGGCGAAAAGATACGGCTGGGGTTTATCGCATTGTGGGTAAAACCCGGCGAGACATTCAAATTATTGTAAAAGACGATTGCGGCTATAACAAAGCCCCAACCATCGACGGTCCTTATTCAAACAAAGTATGTGAGGGTGATAAAATTTGTTTCTCTATTTATGGCAAAGATGAAACTTTTACCCCTTACCAAACCGTGCCCGATACGGTGCAGTTGAAGTGGAATGGTGGTATACCAGGTGGAACTTTTAAAATTAAAAACCCCAAAGACCGCGAAAAAGAAGCAGAATTTTGCTGGCAAACCAGATTGGGTCAGGCAAGCGATGTTGCC
>JBBQBB010000092.1:0-6351 GCA_038317095.1 Bacteroidia bacterium
CTGCCACAATTCATAAAATTTCATGAAAGACTGGGTATGGCCATAAAGACCTTCAAATACATCTTTCGTATTTCCGTTGCCTTTGAAATTGTTCATCATGCTTTGGTACATATCGGTAAAAGATTTGTTCCAATTTCCAAACATTTCCATGTTCGGCATGTTGTTCATTCCCATTCCCATATTCCATGGTGCAGATGCAAATGGATTGCTGTTCATATTAAAAGGTGTAGAAAATTGCTTCAACCAGCTTGTATTTTGGTTGTAGGTGTTCTGAATTTGTTCGTTTTGGGTTTTAAACATGTTCTCGTAAAATGACTTCCAGTTGTTAAAACTTTCAGTTACTTTTTGTCCGGCTTCATTCATTGTTTCGGTTTGGGTAGGGTTCTTTACGAAATCCATTTGAAAATCCAACCATTTTTTGAAAAAATCAGCGCCACCTTCTAGTGTCTGATTTACTTGATCATTAGAGCTCCATTTTTTAGCAGATTCGTTCATAGATTCCGCCATTTTCTTTTGAGAATCTAAAATGGTTTCGTACCAATTTGTTGCTGTTTTTGTATTCATTTTGTTGTGTTTTTTACAGGTCTTGAAATTTCCTGCGAAATAACTCTTTTATTTTGAATTAAACAATAGTTAGTGAAAATAAAATTTTGTAGGGTAATTGTATTCGGTAAAAGTACCCTGATATCTATATTTTATGTATATTAAAGTGTTGTATATTAATGATATAAAAAATAATGCATTTCTAAATTAAATTTTTGTTATTCGCATGAATTTAGTGTGACTTAGGTCACATTGGGTGTTTTTTAGTGTGACTTAGGTCACTAATTCTGCGTGAATTTTGAAAATAAATGAAAAAAGTTGACCAAAAAACACACTTGTACTTGCCCAATTTGTCCATACCTTTGCCCCAAGAAAAAAACGAATAGATATGATACAAATTGGTGACGCTTACAAACACAAATTTTCCTATTCCCAGGAAGATGTAGACACTTATGCAAGAATTAGTGGTGATACAAACCCGTTGCATGTGGATGCAGATTACGCCGCAAAATCTATTTTTGGCAAACGCATTATGCACGGTTACCTTGGTGCTAGTGTTTTTACGAAGATATTTGGAACCCAATTGTATTGGGATGGCAACATATACATGAAACAGAACATTTCTTTTTTGCGCCCTATGTTTGCCGGACAAGAATACGAAGCCGTAATTACCGTAAAAGAAATTATTGCAGAAAAGAATAGAATTCTATTTTCTACTGAAATTTTTGAATCTGGCACTGAAAACCTGTGCACAACAGGAGAAGCACTTTTGCTTAATAAAAAGCAATTCGTTTGGTAATCTGCTAAAGCGAAGAATTAAAAAAAGCCTTTCGTTATGGAAGGCTTTTTTTTGATTAGGGTTTCATCAATTCTTAAATTGTTAAACCCCGCATACAAGGGGAACCTTTTTTCAGTCTTAGATGTATTCGAAAAATTTTCCATTTATTATATTTGGCACCTATTGCGGTCAAATTGCTCCGGAATGGCTGAGGTATTTTTATACAACCCTGCCAAACAACTTCGAATTTGGAACTGTTCCAGCAACTGCAAAGTTTTCATTTCCTAGAAGCCATTGGTGTGCTCCAACAATAAAAAAAGACATACTTATTTTGGTAATTTTTAATCGCGGTAAAGCAAACACGCTATCTGGTTCGCTGATGGAGAGCTTGGAAATAAACCGAAAAAACTTTTTAAAACTGCCTAACAATGTTAAAACCCATGCGAATGTTGCCTTTGCTCCATTTGCCATTTTGCATGGCATAGGCATCGGCTTCGTTCATACTATTGCTGTTGGTAAACACAATTTGAAAAATATGGCCACTGGTATACAACTCTACCCCAGCGCTGATGCAAGGGGTATATAATTTGCGCATATTGTGGTTGAACAAATAAGAATACTCACCAGTTAAATTTAAGCCTTCTCGTATTTTTAACCGGCCATTCACTATCAGTAAACTTAAATCATTTGCGTATTTTGCAGAATCTACCAAATTGCGGTGAACCACAGTTGGCGCAACGGATAGCATAAAGCGTTGGCCAAAAGAGTGACTGATTAGCAACTGGTTTGTAAATTTTAACCGGTGTGTGAAATAATAGGGATCTAGGCTGGCATCGTTGTTTTTTAAACCAGAAATATACATATCCGATAGCCAACTAAAGTTAAACATAGAATGTTCGCCTTGCTTCACAATGGCGGCCTTAACAAAACCATTAAATGCTTTGCCCATGGAGCTGCGGCCTACACCCAAAGTGATTTTGCGGGTTAAGCCATAATCAAAACCCAATCTTACATCGCTTACGTCAAAACCATAAAACTGGTCTTTGCCACCGCTAATAAAACCAAACCTATGTTGCACACAAAACTCTAATACACCTTTGTTTAGCACCCTAGTAGTTTGGCCCGTTATCATGCGTAAACTTATACCTTCTATGGCGTTGCCATAAGGCTGCACACCCACAGTAGGATCGTATGGCGCATATGTTTCTTGAGGAACAGCCAAAGAAGAATCCATGATAACCAAGGCGGTATCTATAAAAATACGCGGACCAGGTTGCATAGTGTCATTCACCGTGGTATCCGATTGGGCGGATATCCAATTGACACAACAGAAAATAGACAAGAGAATTGAACCCTTAATTATTCGGCATTTTTGCATTGATCCAGGCTTGAATTTTATTTAAATTACAGGTACTCATTTTTGCGCCACCTTTTGGCATAGGGCTAAAGCCCGAAGTTGCATTGATGGCACCAACCAATCGTCCAGCATTTACTGCCTCTTTCAAATTGTCGTAATTGTTGGTTTTTACCCCGGCAGATCCCGTTCCAGCATCATGGCATCCACTCGCACCGCAGTACAAACTCACAATAGGCGCAATGTCTTTCGCATATTCCACTTTTGTGGTATCGCAAACGCCAGTGGCAAGGGGGTAAAGTTCTTGCTTGTTGTCATAATAACATCCTGTTATAGAAATAGCGATGAATGCCAATAAAATAAGAAACGGTTTAATTATCTGGTGCTCCATTTTGTACCCATTTTTTTACTTGAATAAGTTGGCAATTGCTAAGTTTGGTGCCACCTTTGGGCATTAAGCTAAAACCGCTAACTCCATTTATACTTCCTTGCAGTTTTCCATTGTCTGCCACCACTTTAATTCCTGCATAGCTGTTTAAAACCACCCCACCACTGGCACCGGCGCCACTGTGGCAGCCATTGCAATATTTGGCCATCAATGGGGCAATACTGCCGGTATAGGTAAATTTGGTGGTATCGCAATTTGAAGGGCAAGGTGTAATATTTTTCTTGCCTTCGTTGATCCATCGTTTTATAAGGTCTACTTGCTTTGTGGTGAGATTCCCATAAGCACTGCCCCCGCTTGTAGAATTCATAAAACCACTGTTTATGTTAGCTATAAGTTTAGTTGCTTCGGGCGAAATAAAAGAGAAAGACGTCAAAACAAGTCCCTCCCGCTGGGTTATTGCATCATGGCAACCCGCTTTTGCACAATTGGTTACAAACAATGGAAGAATATCCCGTTCAAAACAAATGGTGGTATCGTTTGGCTGGGGAATAATTTTTTTCAAAATTGGTTTGTGTTTGCATTGGGTAAAGAAGATTGAAAAAACTACCAAACTGAGAATGGCTAATAAGAAAACCCGTTTGCTAAATGTCATATATGTTGCTTGCGTTGTTTGCAAATTTAGGCAATTTTAGGGAAAGGCTGATTGCTTTTTTGCAATGGCAAAATTAATATTTACAAAGACATGGGTATGTGATTTTTGTTACTTCGTAAAAAAGTAAAATTAATGTACATTATTGCTATCTAGCTCGGGTGTTTGTAACTTTTGGCAGTTTGCCTTGGCCCATTCGTCAATACCGTCTAGGTTTAGAAATCGCTGGAATAAGAAACTTAGGTGGTCTTGAAATAGCGGTTTAAATTCCATTCTAATCCCAATCGGTTTTTGGGTTAAAGCCCAAAATCATCTATTTTTGCATCCTAATATATTTCTTATGGCATTCTATCATCACGCTGGCAGCATTCCGCCTAAAAGACACACCCAGTTTCGCAAACCCAATGGAGATTTGTATGCCGAAGAATTGGTAAGTACCGAAGGTTTTAACAGTGTATACAGCCTTATTTACCATTGCCATCCGCCCACCATTGTTACAAAAATAGGGCAGGAGTATAGCGTGGAACCCAAAATTGCCTTGGCAAAAAACATGCAGCACCGCAGCTATCTTACCTTTAGTACGGCCCCAGAAGAAGATTATATCAAAAGCCGCAAAGTATTATTGACAAATAGCGATGTAAGCATTGGCACCGCGGCCCCAACCAAAGGAACTACAAATTATTTCTTTAAAAACAGCGATGCAGATGAAGTACTTTTTGTGCATGAAGGCACCGGCTATATAAATACAGTGTATGGCAAAATCAATTTTGAATATGGCGACTATTTGGTGATTCCGCGAGGTACCATTTACCAAATCCATTTTGATACAGAAAAAAACAGACTGCTGGTCATTGAATCGCCAACACCCGTGTATCCGCCAAAGCGATACCAAAACAGTTTTGGCCAATTGCTAGAACACAGTCCGTATTGCGAAAGAGACATAAAATTGCCACATAGCTTAGAAACGCATGATGAAAAAGGCGAATTTGTAGTGATGATTAAAAAACAAAACATGATTTGGCCCTACACTTATGGCACACATCCGTTTGATGCCGTGGGCTGGGACGGGTATTTGTATCCATTTGGCTTTAGCATTCACAATTACGAACCCATTACGGGCAGGCTGCACATGCCGCCGCCCATACACCAAACCTTTGAAGGCAACGGCTATGTCATTTGTAGCTTTGTACCCAGGTTGTACGACTACCACCCCTTGAGTATACCAGCACCCTACAACCACAGCAATGTAGATAGCGACGAGATTTTGTATTACGTAGCGGGTGATTTTATGAGCCGCAAACATGTAGAACGGGGTATGATTACCCTGCACCCAAAGGGAATTCCGCATGGTCCACACCCTGGAACGGTAGAAAAAAGCATAGGTGCCAAAGAGACGCAAGAGTTGGCAGTGATGATAGATCCTTTCCATCCCTTGATGATTACGGAAGACGCCATGGCGCTGGAAGATAAGGATTACTGGAGTTCGTGGCAGGAATAATGGCGGAAGTAGAAAAAACCTGGACCCCCCAAGAGATAGGAACCCAACTGCGCAAACCAGAAGGAGATGGCGGCCTCCTTGTAGCCGAAAATATGCAATTGGCAAACGTATCGCTTTACAATGTTATTTTGACACAAATGGGAGATTTAAAAGCACCCAATTTGTTGGAAATAGGGTTTGGAAATGGAGCCCATTTTCAGCGTTATTACGGTGCATTTCCAAGTGCAAATATTACGGGGGTAGATTTTAGCCAAACCATGTGCGATGCCGCAGCCGAACTAAACCCAACTGCCATAAGCAACGGCTCATTAACCCTGCATTGTGGCGATGCGCTGCACATAAATGCGGCAATCAACACGTTTGATATTGCGGTGGCTGTAAATACCCTTTATTTCTGGCAACCTTTGTTGGATTATTTAAAAGAAATACACCGCGTTTTAAAACCAGGTGGCCAACTCATGCTGGGTTATAGGCCCAAAGAAACCATGGACAAATTGCCATTTACAGAATTCGGATTCCAAAAATACGAACCCGCAGAAATTGAAAACTTGTTGTTGCAAGCAGGCTTTGCAAGTGTGCACCAAACTTCAAACACCTTCATGCGCATTCCCGTGTTGGGCGAGGACATTGAGAATACAGATATAGTAGCCGTTGCTTTGAGAGGGTGATTTAGCAATCTCATTTCTCTCCTTGATTGGTGTTGTCACCTACCAAATTCATTTACTCTCTTATCCTTTTCTTCCAGTGGTTGGTCTTTGCGCAGCGCAGCGGAGTGAGACCAACCGCCCTAAGCGCAGAAAGTACAATGAAAAAACCCACTTCCCCAACACCCACATTCCCCATAAACCAAACTTCTTCCAGTGGTTGGTAGCTGCGCAGCGCAACGGAGTGAGACCAAATGCCCCGTTTTTTCTGTTTGTATTGTAATAGTACTTCCTTAAAATAACAAATTTGCAAATCATTTATTTTTTAATAGAATAAATCCTGTTGGGATTTTTTTGCCACTTAAATACCAAAAAAACTAAATAAATTAACTAAATGTTTCTGCCTTTTTATTTCAAAATTTTTGCAGCATTGCATTGACTCCAGCGATGATGTTTTTACCTTTTAAATTCAAGGCATTTACACCCCAAGATTAAAA
>JBBQBB010000093.1:0-6227 GCA_038317095.1 Bacteroidia bacterium
TTTCAACTTGCCGTATTTACCCCTAAAAGGTACAGATTCTGAAAACAAAAGCATTGAAGACATTATAACCAACATTAGCAAATTCCCAATGCCAGTGCGAAACAATGGCGGCGGACATTGGAATCACAGTTTTTTTTGGCAAATTATGGCGCCCAATGCAGGCGGTTTACCTACAGGTGCCCTTGCCGACGCAATCACTGCTACTTTTGGCAGTTTTGATGCTTTTAAAGAACAATTTGCTGCGGCAGGCGTTTCGCGCTTTGGTTCTGGTTGGGCATGGTTGGTTAAACACGAAGGGCAACTTGTAATTTGCAGCACAGCAAACCAGGACAATCCATTGATGGATATTGCAGAAGTAAAAGGCACGCCTATTCTTGCATTGGATGTATGGGAACATGCCTATTACCTAAATTACCAAAACCGCAGACCCGATTATATTGCTGCTTTTTGGAGTTTGGTAAATTGGGAAAAAGCCAATGAATTGTTTCACGCATAAAATATTCAGAACACAAAAAAAACCCGCTAAAAGCGGGTTTTTTTGTGTATTCAGTGTAAATATTATTTCTTGACTGTTGTCGATGCGGCTGTTTCAGCCTGCATCAATGCGCGGGTAGTTTTACAACTCACAATTGCATTTTCCTTAGAATCCAAAATTTCAAAACCGTCAACTTCTGTGTTTTTTACTTTTGCGCTTTGGCCAATTTCTAAGTTATTGATATTGACATCAATATAATCAGGCAAGTTTTGAATCAATCCTCTAACACGCAATTTGTTTATTTTAATAACCAATTTGCCACCGCTTCTAACACCTGGTGAGTTTCCAACCATGCGCACTGGAATATCAATAATTACATTTTTTGCAGGATCAATGGCCATAAAATCTACATGCAACATTGCCTCAGAAACCGGGTGGTATTGTACATCTTGAAGAATTGCTTCATGTTTGGTGCCATTAATATCCAATCTTACTTTGTAAACATTTGGCGTATAAATTAGATTTTTAAAATCGGCTTCATAAATACAAAAATTGATGTTTTCATTAGCGCCATACATTACACATGGAACTTTACCTGCACTGCGCAGGGTTTTACTAGAACTGCCGCCTAATAAGTCGCGCATTTCTCCTTTTAAAAGAATGGTTTTCATTGTATATTTTTATTTTTTTAATTGCTTTTTAAATCCATGTTCGTTTGTGAACCTGGGTTGTAAATTTGTCTAAACAGCGAACTCACGCTGCCATTTTCATGCACATTTCTAATGGCCCTAGCGAAAAGTGGAGCTACGGAAAGTACTTTAATTTTTTCGTGGTGCTGCTTTAGCGGAATAGAATCTGTTACAACCAATTCTGTAATTACTGAGTTGGCAATATTTTCTATAGCCTTGCCGCTTAAAACAGGATGACAGCACATTGCTCTTACATTTAATGCGCCTTTTTCCATTAGCATGGCTGCAGCTTTGCATAAGGTTCCACCGGTATCAATAATATCATCGATAACCACAACCTCTTTGCCCATAACATCACCAATCACCGTCATATTTGCAATTTCATTGGCTTTTTTGCGTTCCTTATCACAGATTACCATTGGCAAATTCAAAGCCTTGGCAACTTCGCGTATGCGGTTACTTGCCCCAACATCGGGCGCAGCAATAACCAAATTGTCTTGGTTTAGCGTGCGGATATAGGGAACAAAAACGATGGAACTTTCCAAGTGATCTACCGGAATGTTAAAAAACCCTTGAATCTGCGGTGCATGCAATTCCATGGTAATTACCCGCCCTGCACCTGCGGCACTAAGCAAATCCGCTATCATTTTGCTGGCAATAGAAACCCTAGGTTTGTCTTTTCTGTCTTGACGGGCAAACCCGTAATAAGGAATAATACAAGTAATGGAATTTGCGGACGCCCGTTTTGCAGCGTCAATCATCATCAACAACTCTAGTAAATTGTCCGATGGAGGATTTGTGCTTTGAACAATGAAAATATCGCAACCGCGTACACTTTCGTTAAACACAGGTTGAAACTCCCCGTCACTAAACTTGTTTACTTGAACATTGCCTTGATCAATTCCGTAATATTCGCAAATATCACGAGTGAGGGCCTCTGAGGCTCCTCCGGAGAAAATCTTTACCGGATGTATTAATGATGCCATAGCTTTTGTTTTTACTGTCTTTGCCAACCGGCAAATATCATCAAACTTGCTTATTTGTTGTCCGACTAGGGCTCGAACCTAGACTCTTCTGGACCAAAACCAGACGTGTTGCCAGTTACACCATCGGACAATTTTCGGGCTGCAAAAGTACACATTTAGTTTATAAAACCAAAAAGGTTTGAATAATTTCTTGAATATTCCCCTAGAACGGGCCCATTTCTTAAGGTAAGGTTCGGTAGGTATACTGAAATTCCGTGATGTTTTCCTTATTAGGGCTAGACAATTGCACCCAACTTGATGTTTTTACCAATTTGCCTTCGTATGTAAATTGGTTTTCCCATACACCCTTTATTTTGCCTTTTCGGTTATAAAAGGTACTCAATTCCTCTATCACGCCCATACCTGTTAAGTAGTTTCGTTCAATTTTCGTTTCAATTACCTGTGTTTTGGGGTCATACAATTCCAAGCTGAACTCTATGGTGTCTTTGTTGTATTCGTATTTGCCAAGTGAATGCAGTTTGTCTCCCCATTTCCCCAAATAATTTACCACAATTACCAATCTTTGAAGACTGTCTTTTTCATATATGGTTCTGTGAATTTCACCTTTAAAGTCCTGTTCCCAAATTTCCTGAGAATGCCCATTTGGCAGCACAATTGTGCTTTTGCAAATACGCGTTTCTTTTTTGGTTTCTTTTTTGGTGGGCGCAATGTCACTCATGCACCGGTAATCCCATCGATACAAAACTTCCCCTTTTTGATTCTCAACTTTACTTTCTAGCAATCTTCCGGTGTCATTGAAGTATTCATAGCTATAATGGTATTTGTAGCGAATGCTGTCCGCCTTATAAACCCATTGGCTTTTGAGTTTACCATTTTCGTAAACCCATCTTTTCGCCTTAACCAGTTGAAGTTTTTTGCCTTTGTAGTAATTGTAGCTTATTTGATGTTTTAAACTGTCATACCCATATTCTACCCTAAATCGGTCTTTGCCATAAATTACAACATCCATATTTGTAATATATCCAAAACTATTATATACATAAGATTCAACCGCCTTTTCTACACCTTTACTTGAATAATAGACTATTTGGGTATTTCTGCCCATAGAATCATAAACATAAGAAATTACGTGGTCCTTCGTTTTATGGCTTTTCGCAGAATTGTATTTGTAATGTATTGTAGTTTTATTGCTCACGCGGTTCTGCAGCATATTTGAATCTACGACGTTAAAACCATAGCCAATTTGTTTGCAATGTAAGGTACCACCTGCCAAAAAACGGATGACATCGCGTTTTTGCCAATCTTGCGAAAAGGAGCTTATTGAAAATAAAGTTAAAGTTAAAAAAAAGAGTACGCCTTTTTTCATTGCGTAAAATTAACGTAAAAAGTTTGGAAAATATTTCATTTCCGATCGATTCTTAACCAAATTATTGAATCGTGAGCACCTTAGTCGCTTTGCGATTGCCTTGCCCAAGCTGAACAAAGTAATTGCCTGGCGCCAATCCTGAAATCTGAACTGTCAATTCATGTTCACCTGCCTTGTGCATGCCACTTCCCAAGGTTCTAATTTGATTTCCCAATGCGTCAAATAACACCAAATCTATTTTGCCACCATCCGTATAAAATTTAATGGAAACCTGTTCGCGCGCGGGATTTGGATAAGGGTCTGACAATTGAATCCGACTCATCAAATCAGCCCAATCTTCTAAACCCGCTGGATTTGATTTAAATATGGGTAAGGTATTGAAATCTTTTCCACCCATTGCCGCTTTTGCTTCAGATTTGGTCAAGCCAAACCAGTCTTGCAATACACTCACATAAATTTGCCTAAAATCATATTGCATGGGCAAATTATCGTTGGCAGTAGTTGTGAAAGGTATTGTTGGGTTGGTGCCAATTATTCCGCTTTGCACACCAGTTCCAAACACAAACAATGGCGCTGCTGCACCGTGGTCGGTTCCTAAACTAAAGTTGCTTTGAATTCTTCTGCCAAACTCACTCATGGTCATGCCAGCTACTTTATCGTCAATGGCCATCAATTTTAAATCATCTTGAAACGCTTCAATGGCGGTGGAAAGTTGACCTAAAAGATTTGCATGATTGCCCTTGGTAAGATCCGTGCTGTCTGACTGCTGACTGTGGGTGTCATAACCACCTTGGCTTACAATAAATACTTTGGTTTTCAAGCCGCCCTTTATCAATTTGGCTACAATTTTCAATTGATCTGCAATGGAATTGCCTTTAGCGGGATACTTTGTACTTAAATTGTTACCTGCAGCAGCGGCCGCTTTTACAACCGTTGCATACTTATTGGTTTGCAAACCAATGGTGCGGATATAGGTTAATTCTTTGCCATAATTATTGCTAGGCGCAGTATCCACGGTTCCATTTACCAAATTGTAAAAATTTGTGGGATCCGTTATAGCCATAGCCAAGTTAGAAGCAGAACCCATGGTATTTAAAGTAACCGTGCTCCCAATTTGTATTGCCGGTGGATCGGGTGAACCCGTATTTGGATATCCACTAGGAAAACCCGGGAACTGGGAATCCAAATAACGCCCCATCCAGCCTGTTACCCATGCTTCGTCGGCATTTGATCCTGTCATCCAAATGTCTGTTGCCCTAAAATGGGAAAAGTTGGGATTGGCATATCCCACGCACTGTAAAGCACTTACCAAACCATTGTTGTACATATTTTGCAAGCCTGTCATGGCTGGATGCAATCCAACACCTGTTTTACCAGACAAAGCAAGAACCTTTGTATCTGGAATGAGAATGTTATTTCTGGCCTTGCTTAAATTCGAATATTGATCCAATGGAATTAGGGTATTTAAACCATCATTTCCACCGTTTAAGGATACAATTACAAATACTTTGTCATTGCTGGCAGCCCTATCTGCAAGCATATCCAGCAATGGAGAATTGGCATAGGCGCGCACACCCAAACCACCCAATCCAACAGGCAACAATGCCGACGATTTTAGAAAATTTCTTCTTTTCATTGTTTTTAAATTAGCAAAGTTGATATTCTTCAAGGTTCATGATACCTTTAAACATGAGAACCAAAAGATAGGTTACGGTATTTTTATTCGCAGTGTCTGAGGGTGTGCTTTTCCATAAATTCCAAGCATTGGTCCAATTGTTATCTGGCAAAGCACCAGGTAACAACATAGCTTTCACTGCCGCTTTTAGCGATGCGCTGGCATCCAAAGGAATAAAAAATTCAAGCGCCTCAGCTACGAGTTTGTTTGGATCCGATGGGTCAGAAAACATCTCTGCCATGGCCAATACATCTGATTTTTGCGTAAATCCTGTTTTGGTATAACCTCCAGCCAAAATAAAATCCGAAAACTGGTTGCGTTTGGGCAATGAATCGCTGTTGATCCAAATCTCATGAAACTGTGGGGCTTGATACCAAGCTTGCCAACCAGCTACATTTGGCGGATCTCCTAAATCAAGACCCAAGATATTGCTATAATAAGAATACAATCCCCAATGGTCGTAAACACAAGTAACCCCATTTGCCCCAATACTGGGCATTGCCGTTTTCGTTTGTTGTATAAACCCACCCAAATGATCGATAGGGGATTTGATATAGCAAGCACGGTTCGCCACATCAAAGAAATGTTCGCTAAGTAATAGTTTTTCCAATACCGCTTTTATGCTATAATTATTTGTTCTAAAATGATCTGCCAATGGAGTAATAACATTCGTTTCAACATTCGCATCAATTTCATAGTAAACAAAATATCGGTAAAGTTTGCGGCAGATAAACTTGGCCACTTCGTTTTGGTTAAAAATCATGGTTAGCATATCATCCAATTCCAGATTGCCAGCGTTTGTGGTGTTTCTACCCGTAATCTTTGTATCCCCATAAAATGAAGAGAATTGTTTGTCAGTTGTATCGTGTTTGGTAACATCAAATGCCACAGTAACAGGGTTAGAACCTCTATTTACCCGCCAACCCGTGAGCAAATGTGCAGCGGCTTTTACATCAACTTCGGTATATTTGGAGTCTGGTCCTTTTCCAATGCAAAACAATTCTTGCAACTCTCGGGCATAGTTCTCATCCGGTGC
>JBBQBB010000094.1:0-6113 GCA_038317095.1 Bacteroidia bacterium
AAAAAAACTCTTGCTTTTTCACCACGATCCAGACCATAACGACGAACAATTGGAGTCCATTTACCAAGATTTAATGCAAACCAATCCAGTAGATTTTGAAGTAATTCTGGCAAAGGAAAGCGATATCATTGAATTGTAATACAATCTCATTGAATCCCGTGGTTCGTCTTTGCTTTGCCATCGGCATTGTGAGACCAACCACCGAAAATCATGGTATCATTTTTGCATAACATTGAATAAAATTATTGATCTTTTGAAAAAAATTGCCATCCTATTGTTTGCCTTCCTAATCCTCCTTTCCAGCGGGTTTGTGCAAGCTGTAGTGCATATTTGTCCGGAAAAAGGGATCGTGTTAGACAAGGCGGAATGTGCTATGCATTCTGAGCAAAAACCCATTGCAGAATGTTGCAAAAAATTCTCGGGTTATCAAAAAACGATTCAAATTCAAAAAGACGATTGTTGCTCGGATGCTTTTCTGTTCGGCGTATCGCCCAAGTTCGGCAGTTTGGATTTTCAAATCCTTCAAAATCCTTTGTGTTTTTATTTGCCTAAAATAGAAATAAAATCTGCCCCTAATTTTACCTATACATCATATACCTGTTTCCATTCTCATTCTCCCCCTGATTTTGGAATTGCAAATCGAAGCCTAATTTGCATTTGGCTCATTTAAAATTAAATTTTTCTTTAACTAAGCATGGGATGGAAATAACCTGCGCGCCTTGTCGATTTAATTTCCAAAAATAAAAAAACCAAAATAAGAAAAAATGAAAAACAAAATCATCATCGCAGCCATATCCATCGTAGTATTAATAGCTACCGCATTTGTAAATCCACCTAAAAAAGGTACTGTAACTTTTAAGGTTTCTGGCAATTGCAGTATGTGTAAAGAACGCATAGAAAGTGCCTTAGACAAGCCCGGAATTACCAAAGCAATTTGGGATGTCAATTCTAAAATGTTGACTGTAACTTTCAACGCCAAGAAATACCAAGAAATTCAATTGCACAATTTGGTAGCAACCGCCGGGCATGACACTGAAAAAGTGAAAGCCAACGAGCAAGTTTACGCCGATCTTCCAGAATGTTGTCAATACCGAACTACCAATAAGTAAATGCGCTATTTAATATTGCTGGCAACCTTGCTTTTTGTAAGCAGAGTAGCTGGTCAAGAACGTGCGCGTGGTCGGGTGGTTTCTGACAGTGCTGGTATTCAAAAAGGAATCGCCAATGTTCCAATTTACATACCCCTTACTGGCGAATTAACGCAAACCGATAGCCAAGGTTATTTTTCCTTTTTGGCCACCTTAGATGGGCATATGGACATCATTGCAAGGTTCAGTGCCACAGATAGCACTAGTTTTATGTACCATCCACCCCATGTTACATTTCCTGTTTTGATTAAAACCATTGTAGAATTAAAAGCCATTCAAATTAGGGCTTCGAAAGCAGCCAGTGCTATAGATGCCAAAGGCATTCGTAAAACAGAAATACTCAATGAAGGTGAATTTAAAAAAGCCGCTTGCTGCACCCTAGGCGAAAGTTTTGAAACCACCAACAGTATTGAAGTGAGCAACAGCGATGGGGT
The DNA here is from genome assembly GCA_038317095.1 of Bacteroidia bacterium. GTDB lineage: Bacteria > Bacteroidota > Bacteroidia > NS11-12g > UBA955 > JAGXTF01. Next base: position 1,583 of record JBBQBB010000094.1, read on the forward strand.
ATCTGGCATACGGCACGTGGAAATGCTTGGCCTCTCAGGCAAATATGTATTAATGACAAGAAACACTATGCCCTTCTTGCGTGGATTTTCTGTTTTAAATGGTTTGAACCAAGTACCTGGGCCTATGGTGAGCAGTGTAAGTATTGCAAAAGGCGCAGGAAGCGTTGTAAGTGGTTTTGAAAGCATTTCTGGTGGCATTGACTATGCCTTGAAAGCTGAAAACGAAGATCCCAAAATATTTTTTAATGCCTATGGAAATAGCCAACAACGGTATGAAGGAAATCTGGTTTGGAAACAAAATATCAATAAAAACATATACAACCATGCTTATTTGCATTATGGAGAACAAAAACATGTAACCGATAAGGGCAAAGATGGATTTACCGATATGCCTCAATTTAACCGAATTTTTCTGGGGAATCAATTGCGGTTTTCTGGCAAAAAAATGGAAGGCATGGTGGGTGGTATTTATGTAAAAGAACAAAGAATTGGCGGAGATATTCAAGAATTTTTTGATCCAAAAACTGCTGTTTTACGTTTTCAATTTAACCATAAAGAGGAAAAAACAGAATTGTGGGGCAAATTGGGTATTTTTTTAAATAAAGATGCAAGCAAAAGCATTGGCAATATTTTTACCGCCACACAAAACAATTCATCTGCCGTTTTAAACAATTTAAACAACCGCAATTGGAAAGGTTTGCAGCAAAGCCTCTCATACACTGGCATGTATGGCAGCCCCGAAGAAACCAAATGGAGCACCCGTAGTGGTGTAAATTTAAATTATGACCATGTGGATGAAACATTTACCGACTCTGGAAAAACAAAATATTCGCCCAAAAGAACTGAATGGACTGCAGGTATTTTTAGCGAAATAATTTATAAAAAAGACGAGATTTTTATGTTGGTTTTTGGCAGCCGTTTAGACCACAACAATTTGTATGGCAACTATTTTACACCACGTTTGCACTTGAAATACAGCAAAAATCCCAGCAACAATTTTCATTTGCAAGCCAGCATGGGCAGAAGAACTTCTTGGATATTTATTGAAAATTTGCCTCTATTTATTAGCAATAGAAATTTAATGATCCAAGGCGACAATTCAAACAAAGCCTACGGATTGAAACAAGAAAAAGCTTTAAATACAGGGCTTTCTTACACCAAAAACGGAGTCGTTTTTTCGCAAAATTCCACCCTTTCTATCGATGGTTTTTATACCTATTTTTTCAACCAAGTTGTTGCAGATAGAGATACCGATCCCAAAAGCATTATTATCAAAAACGAAACTGGCAACCAAACATGGATGGGTCAGGTGGAATGGATGTTTAAACCCCATCGAAGGGTGGATGTAAAATTGTCTTATCGCTATGTATATTCACAAATGTTTCTTGGCGGAAAACAGCGCTTGCAACCCATGCAATCGCCACACAGAATATTAACCGTAGTTAATTACCAAACCCGTAAAAAATGGTTTATCGATTGGATAACCCAAATTAACAGCCCAAAACGTTTGCCCAGCACAATAACCAATCCTGAAGCTTTTAAAATGCCCGAATATTCGCCCTGGTATGCCATTGTAAATCTTCAAGTAAGAAAAGAAATCAAGCAATGGGAATTTTATATGGGTTGCGAAAATGTGCTAAACGTAATTCAGAACAATCCTATTTTGGGTGCATCCAATCCTGCTTCTGCTTACTTTGATGCTGCTTATGCCTGGGGACCTACGATGGGCAGGAATGTGTATGCGGGGTTGCGGTGGAAGTTGAAATAGAGACAAAAGTTGTGAAATATAAATTATGTGTCTTATATTCTGCTAACCTTTTAAATTTGTGTAAGCGGTAAAATCAGCTAGTGGCTGGTTAGAATTATTTTGGGGTAACGGCTTTTCTCCTGATAGGATTCGAGTGGACTTGACCATTTTTTGGCATCGAAGGGTGCATGCCACGCAATTATGATTACAGGTGCCAAACTTTTCTATGGTGGGTTTATATTGGGGTGCAGCACAATTAGATTTCTGCAAATCTTGCACCAGTTGGCAAAACGCTATACATCAGTCAAATTATTTTACCCATTGATACTATTTTACACAAAAAGTCATATTTTTGAAAGATTAATAAACGAAACTATATTTCGGCTAGATACTTAAATTGGGGTGATATGCGAATGGGGGTATAGGGCATATACGGGTTACAAAAAAGCCCAGCGCCGCAACACAACAACCAAAAAACTATCAGAAATTTAGAAAGACATGTAAACTTAACAGCGAACTTTTTTCCAAAACGACAGCCCAACGCATTGTATTTTATTCTATTTTTGCAGACCCACAGTTTTTAAAAATGTCTTGCCCGACACACAAGCCCACGTTTCGCAAAAGCAAAAGAGCCATTTTTTTGCCAACGCACCTTTAACACTTTCGACAATAATAAACAGACTTGGAAATGCAGCTAATTAAAAACAATCCATATCGGACAATTGGGTTACTTGTTGGAGCAACAGCAAGGGAACAACAACGCCAAACAAATCGACTGAGACAATTTATTGAAGCGGAACAAGAGTCAGAAGACGATTTTAGTTTTCCTGCACTTGGTAATTTGCACAGGACTTTAGATAAAGTAAATGAAGCCTCTTCAAAACTAAATCTTGACAACGACAAAATGAGTTCTGCCTTGTTTTGGTTTTACAAAGGAAACTCAATTACAGACGAACCAGCATTTGACGCAATTAAAGATGCTGACTTAGACCAAGTAATCAGTATTTGGACAAAACTCATTTCAAACGGAGAAGTATCGCAGCGAAACGCTTCTGCCTACAGTAATTTAGGAACTCTTTATTTAAGTGGCATTTTGGAAGGAACAAATACCAATGAAGCACTTTTAGAGCAAGGCATTTCATTAAAACTAAAATTTCTTGAAAGTGACTTCACAAAAGATTTTAAAGCTTTAGCAACTGATGAAACTTATAAAACAACGAAAAAAGAATTACAACTTATTTTTCTAAATCAAATACAAGCAGAAATCGAAAATAATAGTGGTGTTTCTTCAAATAAGTTACTCGATATAATAAATAAACAAGAGTTTACAGCCAAAGAAGATTTCCTAAAAGGATTTGTTCAGAAACCAATTGAACAAATTGAAAAGAAAATTGAAGAATCTAAATCAAAACGCAAAGACAATAAGGCTAATTCAATCAAGGCAGCAAATAGTTTATTAGCCGACACCAAAGATTCGATAAAACAATTAAAATCAATTCTTGGGGCGACAAATATTAAATACTCATCTATTGCTGACAAATTAGCAATGGAATTTTTTGCTTGTGGTCGTGACCATTTTATGCACTTTAAAGATACGGATACAGACCCAAGTGATTATTCAATGAAGTTGTTTAAAAATGCCAAAAGTTATGCAGTTGGGAATATTGCTAAACAACAAATAGATGAAAACATCAAAGACTTACAAGAATGGATAGAAGATAAACCCGAAAGAGATAAACAGAAAAAAGTTGAAGAAGATTTGAAATTTATCACTTCCAAATTAGAACGTTTTCAAAATCTTTCCGAGACAGTTTCCAATGCCAAAGACCTTGTTGATAGTTGCAAACCAAAACTTGCCAACATAAAATCTGTATTAGGTTCAACAGATGATTTTTATTTGAAAATTAGCAGTGCAATTGCTAATAATGCTCTTGGAATGCTTGTAACAGCAGTTAATGAAGCACAAGAAAGCATTGAAGTAAGAATTGGCGATTTTTCAACTTTACGTTCAGTTGTTCGTTCCGCACTTTCTGTTTCTGAAAGTATTGGTTCTTTCGATTTAGTTTCAACACAAAGAACTCAATACTCTAAAAACCATTCTGCTTTAAAATCAATTGCTTCGCACTTAGTCGTAAGCGGCTCATCATATAGCTCGCCTTCATCAAATAGTTCAACAAGCACTTCCAGACCAACATCAAGTTCAAGTTCTTCATCCTCTTCAAGTAATTCTTCTAATAACTGGCCTTTATGGGTTATTGGGGCAGGGGCAGTCATTGGTTTAATTGCTGGTGGCGTAGGTGGTTTATTTGTAGGAGGATTTATTGGGTTAATGGCAGTAGGTTTAATAAGTAAATAATAGATTAATATGAAAAAACAGATAACAACATCATTCACAATACTTCTATTTTCTTCACTTGGTGCTTTTGCACAAGTAACGAAAGACGATTTGGACAAAGAAATTAAACCTTTGACACAAAAAGTAAATTCACTTCAATCAGAAAACAGCAAACAAAAAACTGAAATTGGAACACTAAACACCAAACTTTCAAGTGCTAATAAAAGCATTGATAGTTTAAGAAATAAAACGCTATCCAATGGCAACGCAATTGCTCAAACAGCAAATGAACTTGGAATTAAAATACAAGAAACAGGCGACCAAAACGCTGGAGAAATTAATAAAGTGTCTGATTCTCTAAGCAAAAATTCACTTTATGGAATCATCGGAGTTTTAGCAGCCGTGTTACTTTCAGGGCTTTTGTATTGGCTTTTGAGTAAAAGACAAAA
>JBBQBB010000095.1:0-5838 GCA_038317095.1 Bacteroidia bacterium
GTTACCTGTCTACAATCTGCCGATCAATGTTTTGTACTCATAACTAACAATGGATCAAATGATACTATTCGTACAGTTGTGGCAGCAGGTTATCATATAACACCTAATGTAATGGCAACACTCAAAAAAAATGACGGTGAGGTTATAGCTACTGGTTTGTGCACCAGAGGTGACGGTTCTGAAATACCTGAACCAGGTATTGGATTAGTAGATTTTTACGAGTATGAATTTACCCATTAATTTACATTTCTTGCATAGGAAACAGAATTTAATTCTGTTTCCTATGCTATTCTGTATTTTCTTTATTCATGCCGCACCACAAAATCATTTTTATCAGTGGATAGCAAATGACAGCATCAAAATAGTTAAATTTAATAATTTAGAAATTGGTGATTCACTTGCCACAAGACCATTCCTTTTTTTACAACCTACATATTGTAGTGGATGTAATAATTTTATTAAATATAATCAAGTTGAAACTTTCTATAATGTTGTAACCTACAGCAATGATTCATTTGAATTAAAAGAAATGTCAAAATCGATAAATTTGAAGAGTTTAAAATCAATTAGTAAGCAACAATATGATTTTTTCAAATCAATCGGCATGAATATGTCAGTCTACAACCTAATATATATTTACAAAGATCCTAGAATTATAGAGTGGAAAGAAATTAAACTTTCGCAATTATTGGAAACTTCGAAAGTAAAAAAAGAGGTTCAGATGATTCAACAGTTCAAATCCGGCAATTTAAATAGTATTAATAATTTTAATAGATACCATTTTATACTAAAGGACAATAATCAAATTTTTTATTCAAAAGATAGCATTTTAAAAGAATTTAAATTTGATTCACCGGAAAAATTGTATGATTCAATCATTCTATTTCTAAAAACAACATATGCATTAAATGTTTTGAGTTATTCTGAAATTAGAATGAAAGGTGTTAAACCATTTGAAGTCACAAATATATCCAGCAATGATAGTTCTATGACGATGTATTTAGATTATTCATTCATCACAGAGTACAGAGATACAATTGAAATTGATGGCGGCATGGCATTGGTTCTGTTTAATAATAAAAACTCTTTCTTTACAATGAAGTACATATTAAAAACAAATCGAATGAATACTTTAATTCCAACGCATATGGTATATTTTGAGTCAAATAAAAATAACCTTGTTTTAGGTAATTATTATTCATCACCCAACACTGTAAAAGAGAAAATAGCGCTGTTGAGTGTGTATGAAAAAGACTTCAATGCCTATAAATTTATAAATTATCAATGTTATGTTAGCCCAACCGTGTATCAAAGTGCTATGAAAAAAACCGATAATTTCAGTCAACTCATATATGTAAATAAAAATTATGCTTTTTTTGAGTATAATGGGATTGTTTTGGATATTATTAATAATAAAATATTGGAAATACCGTTTTTAAAAGCAATTGGAATGTCAAATAGGTCTATAAAAACCAGAAAAGTTATACAAAATGATTCAGGGTATACAGTATTCTTAGGAATTGGTTACTCAATTCTAAAAGTTTTGTTTAATGAAAATATGTGTTTAAAATCTTATTCTGTGAATTCTTACTACCCCTATTGGGGTTTCACTACTTTTTCTGAGGATTTAACGACTGCTGCAAAGAAAACCAATAGCAACAGTTTGATTTTTATTAAATATAATTGAAGAACCATTTCTAACCGAATATCCTAAAATCATTTTGAAGTTTACGTTTAATCCATGTCTATTACATCTATGGGCAATGTTATAAATTACAGAAATAGTGAATATGAAATTCGTATTTTTAACAATTTAGGCCAAATGGTAGATAAAATAAATGTTCCATTTGAACATAAAATACATGATTTAGAAAAGTTTCGGATTTACACCTATCAAGTATACAATAAAAATGCATGTGTGATAGAAAATACGGGAAGATTTTATCTGGAATAATATGCATAACCTGTAAATTGTTTTGTGAAATATGCATTTTATTCAATGCATATTTTGCCTCCTCCCAATCCAAATACCTCTACTTCGAATTTCTGCAAGATTCTACCAAGGCCCGCACATTTTGTGCAGCGGCACCTGCGGCTATGCAATCTTTTTCGTTGAACAATTCTTTGGTGACTGATTATGTGGGAAATACACGAATTTCTTTATTAACTGGAGTCATAAGTGCAAAAAAGGACACAACACTGGCGCTGCATAGTTTGGCAAATGGGGCAGGCAATTTTACTATAGAACTGGAAAGTCCTCTGTGGCTAAAAAGAACCCGCGAAACGAACAAAAAAGATTTTATAGGATGTAGTATTCACCCACGCATAAGCACCGTTTTGAGCAATACACAAACTTTTGAAACCAGCATAGTCAGTTACGATTTGGGCTTTAACATTACTGGAAGGCTAACTGGAGATTTAGGAAATATGTCATTAAAATACACACTGCGCAATGCCATTTGCGCAGGCAACAATCAGTTTGTGCGCAAAACCTTTGGCTTTAAAAACAACCAATTTGTTTATTCTTCAGTGCAACTAAAAATTAGGGCAGGGCCTAATGTATTTTCTCTCAATTTGCCTTTGTATATTTATTCGTTCGATAATATTCTTATTCAAAATTTACCGGTTTATGCGGGTTATTCTTTGCTTTTTTAATAATTTGGCTAATTGTAATCTGCACGCCGTAAAACCCTATTTTTGAACCTTTAATTTATGTTAAACGTAAAAATTCGCAACGAAAGCAACAATCCACTGCCCGTATACCAGACTGAATTAAGCGCGGGTATGGATCTACACGCAAATCTTGGAGAACCAATACCCATCGAAATGGGTCAAAGAACTTTAATTCCAACCGGTCTATTTCTAGAATTGCCCGCTGGTTTTGAAGCCCAAATACGTCCACGCAGTGGCTTGGCGCTAAAACATGGCATTACTGTTTTAAATACGCCTGGCACCATAGATGCAGATTACCGCGGTGAGGTAAAAGTTTTACTTATAAACCACGGAAATGAACCTTTTACGGTAAACCATGGCGAACGCATTGCCCAAATGGTGGTAGCCAAGCATGAAACCGTAACATGGGAAGTAACCCACGAGCTCACAGACACAACACGCGGTGCAGGCGGCTATGGCAGCAGCGGTAAATAATTGCTTTACCCATACAAAATCCAGATTTTTTGAATTCCGATTTCGGATCTCAATTAAAGCTATGTTTATTTCGGCAAATTCATTTCTTATCGGTCACTAAAATTAAAAATAGTTTCTATTTGCTGCTACCCAGGGTGGCCCCTAAAAGAAATTTTGCAAAAAACATGGGGTTGAATTTGTGCGGTTGGTTTGTGCCAATCGGGTGAAAGTTTTTGTCCTAAATTGAGTCACTACCTTATAAAGTGTTTAACAAAGACCTAAGCCGATTTTTAAAATTCAATGCTATCGTTTTTAAGAAATTTGTTATCAAGGCCTTTCCTATAGTTATCGGAATTGGCTTCACCTTTGGGTCTGACGCAGCGGACCCAAAGGTGGAATTAAGAAATAGTGGATTTAAGTCTTTGTATTATCAGCATTTACCCTAACAACATTGCTATAAATACAGCATGTTATCCACCAAAGTGCACATTTATTGGGCAGGGTTACATTTACAAAACAATCTTTTCAATACAATTTCGTTAATTTGCAACCCAATTCGGATTCAAATAACCCGTAACCCTATTTCATGAGACTCATTATCCCTATGGCTGGCATGGGAAAACGCATGCGGCCGCATACACTTACTACCCCAAAGCCATTGTTGCCAGTTGCTGGCAAAGCCATTGTGCACTGGTTGATTGAAGACATTGCTGAAGTTTGCGGCGAACCTATTGAAGAAATTGGATTCGTTACTGGACAATTTGGCGAAGAAATCGAAAAACAATTGCTCGAAATTGCTGCAAGTGTTGGCGCAAAGGGAAGCATCCACTATCAAGATGAGGCTTTGGGTACCGCCCACGCCATTTTATGCGCCAGGCAATGCCTCAAAGGAGATGTAATTGTGGCTTTTGCCGACACCCTATTCCGCGCTAAATTTCACCTCGATAAAAATTTCGATGGGGTAATTTGGGTGCACCATGTAGAAAATCCAAAAGCATTTGGTGTAGTGAAAATAGATGCTAACAATGTGATAACCGATTTTGTAGAAAAACCCCTAGAGTTTGTTAGCGATCTTGCCATTATTGGCATTTATTATTTTCACAGCGGCGAAACTTTGGAAAAAGAATTGCAATACCTGCTAGACAACAACATCCGCGAAAAAGGCGAATACCAACTTACCAATGCCTTAGAAAATATGAAAAACAAAGGCATGCGTTTTGTGCCCGGTGCTGTGGATGAGTGGTGGGATTGTGGCAATAAAGACGCTACAGTAAATACGAATCAAAGGTTGTTGGAAACCAGGTCTAACTTGTTTCAAGTTCCAAAAGAAAGATTTAACGGTGGAACAGAAATTATTGCTCCTTGTTTTATTGGCGAAAATGTAAAAATTACCGGCAGTAAAATTGGCCCTTATGTTTCCATTGGAGACAACAGCGTGGTGGAAAATGCAACCATTGAAAACAGCATTATTCAAAACAACAGCCAAATTTTGAATATTGAAATTCAAAACTCCATGATAGGCAACCACGTGAGCCTAGATGGTAAGAGCAGAGAATACAGCATAGGCGATTATTCAACCCTTTCTTAAAATGTTTAAAACCGAAAATTATCGCTGGTTTTCCATTCTGGTATTTTCGGCTTTGTTTTTAGGCAACTGCGGTATTTTTGAAAAGAAAAAACCCAAAGGTATTGTTACAAACACCGAGCAACAAAAAGAGATTTATTACCAAGCAGAGGCTGCATTTACCGCTGGCAACTTTGGCGAAGCTCAAGTACTCTTTCAAAAATTCGTGGACCAAAGCCCGAAACCGGCAAGCGGCTATTACCGCCTAGCCTGTTTAAGTAAAATGCAAAGAAAATACGAAGAGGCCCTGAATTATATTTCCAAAGCAACCCATTTAGACCCAACAAATATTTTTTATTACGAAATGTTTGAAGCTGAGGTTTATAGATCAAAAAAGGAATACACCCAAGCCGGCAACATTTACGAAAATTGGGCTGTAAAAACTTCGGGCAAATGGTCTTTGTACCAAGATGCATCTAGGATGTTTCAAATGTCTGGTGAATACAACCGCATGATAATGTTGTGCACAAATTGGGAAAAAGCCTTCAATTTGCGCGAAGAAATTGTAAATGCCCGTGTTTATGCCTATCAACGGAAAAATAAAAAAGACAGTGTTGCCTTTGAATATGAAAAATTGACCCTAAAATATCCGGAAAGACGGCAATATAAAATTTCCCTAGCACAAGCTTGGCAAGAAGCAGGGAAGGAAGAAAAAGCAACGGCTATTTATAATGAATTGTTAAAATCTGACCCCGAAAATGGCGAAATTTTAAACCCATTGTGCCGTTTTTACCATTCCAAAAACGATCCAAGAAACCTGTGGAATATTGCCCAAAAAACAGTGCAATCGCACCAATTAAATTTTGAACAAAAACAAAGTTGCATGCTATTTTTATTGCAACCTAAAAACAATATTTATTTTGACAGTTTAGCCCCTATTTTAATGGAACTCACCCGTCAACATAGCAATAAAGCTGAGTCTTGGCTTATGCTGGCAGATTGGTATTACACCAAAAAGGAATTCGGCAATGCCTCCAATATGTATTCGCAGAGTTTGCAAATTTTTAGCAATTTTAGCGCTTGGCTCAAATATTCTAGTTGTCTCGACCGTTTAAGATATAATTCACACCTACAAAAAGTAGCAGACA
>JBBQBB010000096.1:0-5587 GCA_038317095.1 Bacteroidia bacterium
GGAAACAAAATTACAAATATTGTTTGAAACATGCAGTATATAAAACGCTATTTTACAGTTCTATTAACGCACCCTTCGCTTTCATACTGTTGTGCGCAGCCTCCAACATGGTAACCACATTTAAACCACTTTGGGCATTGCTCACCGGTACGGTATGGTTTACTATGGCAGAAACAAAATCATTTGCAACACCCAACAGCGCTTCTGTTTGTTCCAATTTTGGAATGTAAATGTCGCCCATGCGGTAATCAACCAACCATTTGTGCATCTCTTCCTGCGTTGCTATAGAAAATCCACTGTCGTAAATTTTTATCTTCTCTGTAGGTTCTACATCGTCATAAATCACCATTTTTTTAGATCCACCTATTAAGGTTTTGCGAATTTTAACCGGACTAACCCAACTGCTGCTAATGTGGGCAATGGTATTGTCGTTGAAAAACAACGTGATATAAGCAATATTTTCCACAGGCATATTGGTATGCGAAACGCCAGTAGCACTAATGGCAACTGGTTTTTTGCCACCACTGATGTAATCAAAAATACTTAAATCGTGTACCGCCAAATCCCATATCACACTCCAGTTTGGGTTAAACAGACCAAGGTTGATGCGCGTGCTGTCGAAATATTGCAAATCCCCAATTTCACCGGTTTCTACCAAATTGCGGATTTTACGCACGGCTCCTGTATACAAAAAGGTGTGGTCCACCATTATCACTTTTCCTTTGGCATCAGCCAGTTCCATCAGTTCTAAAACTTCGGCGCGACTGGTAGCCAGCGGCTTTTCTACGAGCACATGTTTTCCGCTAAGCAACGCCTTTTTTGCCAAATCAAAGTGCGTAACTATGGGTGTTGCAAGTACCACCGCATCAATGTCATTCCTAGAAATAATTTCATCTGCGGTAGAAACAGTTTCTACGCTAGGATAGCTGCTTCGTATACGCGCCAAACGATTTTCGTCCAAGTCAGCCACACATTTTACTGAGGCTCCGTTTGCTTGATTGAAGTTTCTAACAAGGTTTGGACCCCAATATCCGAGTCCTATGATTCCAATATTCAACATAAAGCTGCAAAGAAAATCAATAAAACTGAAACACGGTGCGTATGTTTTGGTTATTATTGCGAATCATTTATGGCCAAAAAACCACATTTACACAACATCGCTGCTTCTGCTTTCCAGCCTACAATAGCACTTGGATTTCTAACCCATGGAAATGACGAGCAACTCGTTGAACATAAAAAAATTCAAAACTTGGTGCACATTTCGGGCTTTATTGGACCAGAAGTGGTGGATGATTTGAAGAATCAAAACGCGGATATTTATATCCTTTCTGCCAATGTCGCCCATTTTCGCAACCAATACGTGTATGATATGTTGCAGAAAATTAGCAACAATTTCAATACAGATGGCTATTACACCTCTATCAACGGCAGCAACAAAGGCATTGTTACCCAATTTCTATCTGGCATTGGCAATGCAGAATTTACCAACTCTTTTGTAGCGTTTGGCAAAAATGCATTTGTAAAATTTGTAGAACAAGGCGTTTATCCAAAAGATGCTTTTGAATTGGCTTATTTGGCAGAAAAAACTTGTTGCGTAAATACAATTATAGAATCTGACAAAAAAGATATTGCCAAAATTTCTCCTTTAAACGGAATAAAAAAGAAATTCAGCACTTCCATTAAATTCTATACAGGTGGCGGAAAAAAGGCCATGCATAAATTCCTTTTTTTGGGACTATCCATTCTCGCTTTTGTATTAACCGGCGTGATGAGCAGAGACGCAGGTATCAGTGGTGACGAATTTACGCAATACGAATACTCTAAGCTTACTGCCAACTATTACGAGAGTATGCTGGGCATGGAAATAAAGGTAGATACCACCTCGTTAAAAGGACAAAAAATGACCACATTGGCGGCAAAAGCAGCCACCGGCGAAAACCTATCTGACCTTGCTACCCTAGCCGATCCAGAAAAATTAATGCATCTATACGGTGCAAGTTTTGATACGTTCACTACATTGATGGTGCGCTGGTTTGGCATCTCCGACGTGATGGATTTTCGCCATTGGATCAATTCTATATTTGGCTTTTTATGTATGTTTTTTGGCGCATTAATTATGCGCCGGGTTACTGGTGGCAATTGGAAATACGCGTGGATTACTTTAATTATGTTGTTTTTTACCCCACGCCTGCTGGGAGAAAGTTTTAACAATCCCAAAGACATTCCATTCGCAGCCGGTTTTGTGATTTCTATTTATTATATGTTAAAAACCTTTGCCAATCCTTCCAATATCCGCATTTCCTCTATGGTTGGTTTGGTTCTATCTACCGCACTGGGTATCAGTATTCGTATTGGTGGATTGCTTTCTATTGCTATTTTTATTATGTACGCTGGTTTACAATACATTCAACAAATCGGGGGGCTAAAATCATTTTTAAGTTTCAAATGGCCCGGCTTTTTAAAATATGCATTCCTGTTAATTGCCCTTGGTTTTTTAAGCTTTATTTTGGGCATTATGCCATGGCCCTATGGCTTAGACGATCCATTTACAAATCCAATTACTGCTTTCAAACAGTTTAGCAATTATGGTGGTAGTATTCGACAATTGTTTGAAGGCAAAATATTTGATAGCGATGCCCTACCCCGTCATTATTTGTTCAAATACATCGTCATTACTACACCCATTGCCACTCTAGTGGGTTGGGTATTGCTGCTGGTTTTACCTGCATGGAAAAAGACCAAATTGAACAATGCTATTTTCTTAATATTCTTTGCCGCTGTATTTCCGGTTTTGTATATTTTTATTCAAAAAGCACAAGTTTATGGTGGATTAAGGCACGTATTATTCACCATTCCTTTCTTTGTTATGAGTGGAATTTTAGGCTATTATATTGTTGAAAATTGGCTTAAAGAAAAATCTTGGGCCAAAATAGTTATGCCCGCCGTAGCACTTGGATTGTCCTTATTACCCGCTGCATTTATTGCCAAAAATCATCCATTGGAATATATTTATTTTAATGAAACTGTAGGTGGTACAGCAGGTGCATACGGAAGTTATGAAATGGATTATTATTTGGCAGGATTGAGGCCCAGTACCGAATGGTTTTTGAAAAATGTTGCACGCAAAAATCCAAACAAGGAATACAAAGTACTAACCTACGGCATGGACCAAGTAAAATACTATTGCCGCAACGACAAAAATGTAAAAGTTGGTTTTACCCGCTACGATGATCGCAGCGAAAAAAATTGGGATTATACCATTTTCTTCAATGCCTATTTAGACAAAGCCAGACTCACAGGAGGTTACTATCCACCCAAAGGCACAGTATACTCGCCAATGGTAGATGGCAAACCCATGGGATTGGTAATAGAAAGACCTAGCAGGGCAGACTTTGAAGGTTTCCAAGCAGACAGGGCCAAAGATTTTAGATTGGCTGAAAAAAAGTACAATGAATATTTAAAAGCCGATCCAAATAGCAATGAAGTTTATTTGTATTTAAGCAGTGCTTATGCCAATTTAGGCAATTTAGATTCTGCCATTTGGGCTGCTAAAAAATCGGTAGCTTTATACCCAGAATTTACCAAATCCCTTTTCGCTTTAAATCAATATTATATTGCCAAAAAAGATTTTGAAAATGCGGGCAAAGTAATGGATCAATATTTAGAGGCGAGACCCAAGGATCCAGATGCATGGCTAATGAAAGGACAGGCTCTAGGCCAACTAGGTAAATTTGACGAGGCTATAACTTGCGTAAGAACGGGCATTGGAATCAACTACCAAGATGTGAGATTTTATGAATTAGGCGCTGCGGTTTATCAAGCCAAAAAAGACAATATAAATTTAAATTTATATGTACAAGCCATTGGCGCATTCAACGGCAAAACCCAAGCAGAACGCCAAACCGGAGCCCAAGCTGTACAAGGCATTTATATGGATATCACCGGGAATGAATTGCCGACAGATGGGCAGTGATGAAAAATTCATTCAATTGAAATTTGTTTACATTATTTTTAACCATTATTTTGGTAATTTTTGTGATAAGAATGAGTTGCAGTTTTAATAATAATATTTGTAATTCTTACAATTTTTAGTGATTATTCAGCAGGTAGTTGCGTAGAATTTATGGATAAACAACGATCTAAAGACAGACATTTAAATTAAGAAACAAACCTTTAAAAAAGAATATTTGGATTTTTTAGAAAAGATAATGTGGCTTATGATGAGAGATATCTATTTGAAGATTTAGTTTGATAGCTGGTAGATATGAGCCGAGCCTAAGGCTCTTTCTTTGGTGGTGGTACCTTATTATGCTGGAATAAATTCCAGCCCAACAAAATGAAGCGAGCCTATGGCTCTAAGAAATTGGTCAACGAAGCAAAAAAGACCCGTAGGGTCGAAACATATTGTAACAAAGGACTTTAGTCCGTTGAAAAATGGCTCTAAGAAATTGGTCAACGAAGCAAATAAGACGCGTAGGGTCGAAACATATTGTAACAAAGGACTTTAGTCCGTTGAAAAAGAGAGTTCCGAAAGAACGAAACATATAAAACACATTACACAATGGCAAACACTTATCATCAAGTATATATTCAAGCAGTTTTTGCAGTAAAGTACAGAAAAGCGATAATTGACAAAAGTTGGCGGCCTAAACTACTTGGTGTAATAGGAAATCTCATAAATGAAACAGGCTGCAAAACAATCATTGTAAATGGTGTAGAAGACCATATACATTGTTTTTTAGGATTAAAGCCTGTTGTTTCTATATCAGAACTTATGAAAACAATAAAAGCCAAATCATCGAAGTATATTAATGACCAGCATTTCACGGAGAGTAGGTTTGAGTGGCAAGAAGGTTATGGTGTCTTTTCGTACAGTCAATCTCATATTGACAATGTTTATAAATACATTGCCAATCAGGAAGAACATCACAAGAAACAAACCTTTAAAAAAGAATATTTGGATTTTTTAGAAAAGTATAATGTGGCTTATGATGAGAGATATCTATTTGAAGATTTAGTTTGATAGCTGGTAGATATGAGCCGAGCCTATGGCTCTTTCTTTGGTGGTGGTACCTTATTATGCTGGAATAAATTCCAGCCCAACAAAATGAAGCGAGCCTAAGGCTCTAAAAAATTGGTCAACGAAGCAAAAAAGACCCGTAGGGTCAAAACATATTGTAACAAAGGACTTTAGTCCGTTGCAAAATGGCTCTAAGAAATTGGTCAACGAAGCAAATAAGACCCGTAGGGTCGAAACATATTGTAACAAAGGACTTTAGTCCGTTGAAAAATGGCTCTGAGAATTGGTCAACAAAGCAAATAAGACCCGTAGGGTCAAAACATATTGTAACAAAGGACTTTAGTCCGTTGAAAAATGGCTCTAAGAAATTGGTCAACGAAGCAAATAAGACACGTAGGGTCGAAACATATTCTTACAAAGGACTTTAGTCCGTTGAAAAATGGCTCTAAAAAATTGGTCAACAAAGCAAAAAAGACCCGTAGGGTCAAAACATATTGTAACAAAGGACTTTAGTCCGTTGAAAAATGGCTCTAAGAAATTGGTCAACGAAGCAAATAAGACACGTAG
>JBBQBB010000097.1:0-5510 GCA_038317095.1 Bacteroidia bacterium
ATGTGCGGTTTTTGGGAGAGGATTATAAAGACAAACCCATTACGGGTTCAGGGCTTTGCCCAGAAATCTTCTACAACTCTCGGTCACATGGCTTAAGCACCAGTGGCTACAGAAAAATGATTGAACAAGGGGTAAGTGAGATTTAAAAATATACAACATGAAAATAACGCATATAATTACCAAATCGATTGGCTATAATAAATTATTATGGTTGCTTTTTAAACCCGTGGTTAAATTCTGTAGAGGGATTGATTATTACAAAAAGCAAAAAGATGAAGAACCTGTAGTAAAAGAAGTTTTAAAGGTATTTAAAAACCCAACTGTTATTCATGGTCCTTTTTCTGGATTAAAATATCCAGATTTTGAATCATTCGGAAGTGCAATTTATCCAAAATTATTAGGGTGTTACGAAGCAGAATTAAATGAATTCTGGAAGTTAATATTGGCTGAAAAATATGATCTAGCAATAGATATCGGCTCTGCAGAGGGTTATTATTCAGTAGGGATTGCGTTGAAATCAAAGTTTAATTTTCCCCTCATAGTGGTTGATATTAGTCCTGTAGCATTAAAAATGGTTGGTAAAATTGGAGTTTTAAATAATGTTCAGAAAAGATTAGAATTAATGCTTGGAATCACATCAAAAGAATTGGCTTTAAAATGCGAAAATAAACGAGCTTTCATTTTATGTGATGCAGAAGGTTTTGAAAAGGAAATTTTTAATGTTGATATTGTCAAAAACCTTGCAAATTGCGATGTTTTAATTGAAACACATGATGTTAAAGTATTTAGAGTTTCTCAATATTTAACAAACTTGTTTTCTGAAACACATAACATTAAAATTGTATCTTCAACAGATGATATGTATAAGTTGAATAACTATAATTTCCCTGAGTTAGTTGGTTTAACTGACAAGGCTAAAATAAAAATGATGACAGAAGGAAGAAGTAATATTCAAGATTGGATATTCTGCACCCCTAAGTAATTATTTCCCTAAATATTTAAACCAGTCTTTTGTGGCTTCGGCAATGGAATTGGGTTCCCATATGGGTGCTTCTCTCCAATAATCTATATTTTTAAGCATTTCTTGCACGCCCTCCTCTAGTGAAACTTTGGGTTGCCAGCCTATTGTTTTGTTAATTCGCGTTGTGTCTGCAAAAGTGCAGTCAGGCTCGCCGGGTCTTTTTGGCACATAGGTAATTTCACCACCCAATAATTCCACCAATCGGTTTACGCTGTATGTGTTTCCGCTGCCAACATTGAATGCCTCACCGCCAATGTCGGATCTTTCAGACGCCATAAAACATGCATTTGCCACATCCGTAACAAAGGTAAAATCTCTGGTTTGATTGCCATCGCCAACTACGGTAAATGGTTTGTTGTTGATTTTTTGTGCCAGAAATACACCAAAAACAGCCCCGTAAGTTCCGCTGGTTCTAGACCGTGGACCGTAAACATTGAAAAAACGCATGGCTGTAATGTTCATTTTGTAGATTTGGTGCCAGTACATGCACAGTTGTTCTCCCATGTTTTTGGAAACCGCGTAAGGGTACTGGCTGCGTATTTCATCGGATTCTTTGGTAGGGAAATTGTCTGGAATGCCATAACAACTAGAAGAAGCCGCATAAATGATGCGATTAACACCATGCTGTCTGCAAGCTTCTAGAACATTGATGGTGCCATCCACATTAGATCTATGGTATTTTAAGGGTTCTTGAATACTGGGTACAATGTCTGCAAGCGCAGCCAAATGAAATACTACGTCAACCCCAATGAAAAGTTCAAGAATTTCACCCATTTCAGCAATATCTGCTCTGTGGAATTCTACATTTTCATTTCCTTGAAGGTGTTCGATATTTCGCAAATTTCCAGTGCTCAGATTGTCAATTATTTTTACTTTGTAACCTGCTTTTAAAAGCCTGTCTGTCATATGGCTTCCTATAAATCCCGCCCCACCAGTTACAATTGCTGTTTTCATATTGAATGTGTAATATTTATGAATAATTCAAACTAGAATCGCGGGCAAAATTAGGGATTTAGAATCTATTTGGTGAATTTTACAACAATTTGTTGAAATTGTGGTTGTTTTTGCGGTAATTTGTTTTTTCGATAGAAAATGAAACATCTTTTTTGCATACTGGGACTCACCCTTTTGGGCAAATTAGAACTTAGGAGTCAAAATTCTACAATAGAATCCGACCAAGGTTTTGCCTTGTATGCACTTCTCACAAACAAGGTTTATGAAAAAAACATCCAAGCTCAGTTGGCGCAAGATGGAATGAAAATACGCAAATCTTGGTTTTCGTTTTCAGGAACAAACTCCGAGGTTTTACGGCGCATTTTGCGCATCGAATTTTTTAACCGTGCAGACTTTGAAAACACATTGAATTGGTTAAATGCAGAACCACAATGGGTAGAATTGGCAGAGGAAGTTCCCAATAATTTAAAATGTTACACCCCAAATGACTACACGGCAAGTCAATGGCATTTGGGTAAAATCAACGCACTTAATGCATGGAATGCCCAAAAGGGAAATGCTTCCATCCGCATAGCCATTGTAGACGATGCTGTGGATATTGACCATCCGGATCTTAAAAATAAATGTTGGAAAAACACTGCAGAAATTAAGGGAAATGGCATTGATGATGACAACAATGGATACATCGACGATTATGATGGTTGGCAAACGTATTATACGATTGGAAATCCGAGGCCACCCGTAAAGTTTAGGAATGCGTATACACATGGTACGTTTTGCGCGGGTTTGGCAGGTGGGCAAACGGACAATGGAATTGGTGTTGCTTCTGTGGGTTTTAATGTATCTATTATGCCAGTTGCCTGCTACGATTCTTTAAATCCTGGCAAAGTTTGGGCGGGATATGAAGGCATAACCTATGCTGCGGATGCCGGAGCAGAAGTCATTTCTATTTCGTGGGGTTCATATAGATACAGCAGCATTGCCCAGCAAATTGTTGATTATGCGGCTGCAAAGTGCAAAGCAATTGTTGCGTCTGCAGGCAATGACAATTCGTCTGCACCTTTTTATCCCGCTGCATATAACAATGTAATTGCAGTTGCAGCAACGGACGCTTCAGATGTAAAATGTAGTTTTTCTAATTACGGCGGATGGATTGATGTTTCAGCGCCAGGCAGCAATATCTACAGTTGTTTAACGGGCTCGAGCTCCCAGTATGGGTTTTTAAATGGTACTTCTGCTTCGGCAGTAATTGCCTCTGGACTTTGTGGGTTGATGCTGTCGCGCAACCCTAAATTAACACCAGCTAAACTGGAAACATGTTTGAAGAATGGCTGCGACAATATCAGTGCTGCAAATCCTACATATTCTGGAAAGTTAGGCGCTGGAAGGTTAAATGCGAGTAATTCTGTGCTGAGTATAAAACCATTATATTCAGATTTTACTTCCGATAAAAAAAGTATTTGCCCTTCTGATTCTATCCAATACTTCGATAAAAGTTCAAAAAATGTAATCAGTTGGTCTTGGATTTTTGCAGGTGGAAATCCTACGACGAGTGGTTTAAAAAATCCCAAAGTTAAATATAATTCTTCGGGCAATTTTAATGTAAAATTGATTGTTTTTGACGGAGTCAATTATGACACTTTGGATTGGTTAAATTATATATCAGTTATAAAGCCAATTGCAATAATTGGGTCTGACCAAACCATTAAAAGTGGAAATTCAGTAATAATAAATTTAACTTTAACTGGGCTTGGTCCATGGGATTTCGTAATTACAGATAGTGTTAATAATTTTACATACAAGTCTGTTTCTTCATCCCCATTTTACACCACATTTGTGCCTTTAAAAAATACTAACTATTGGTTAAAATCATTTAATGATTCTAGATGCAAAGGTTCGGTTTCGGATACAGCAAATATTAAACTATCCTCTTCAATAGCACCATGTGATACAAGTAGTTCGGGCCTAATTTCTGGCAAGTTTGTAAGAACAATTGACGGGGGTGGAGACGAAATTCCTCATAGTATTACAAAACTTTCTAATGGAGATTTTATTGTCATAGGAACAACAACAAGTGGTGGTATTGGAAGTGATGATATTTTTGCATTAAGGTTAGATAATAAAGGGGCTATTGTGTGGTCTAAGACTTATGGCACAAGCAAGCAAGAATATGGTTCTCCATTTAATATTGTTGAATTAGTATCTGGCAATATTCTGATATTGGGTGCATCAAAAGGAACAAGTTATTTTGAAGGCATTATTTTGAAAATTGACAAAAAAGGGAATTTGATTTGGACAAAACGAAATGCTAATGCACAATCGCATGACCATTTCCGATGCACATATAAAATATCGAATAGTGAAATTCTTTTGGGCGGAACCTCAGGTCAAAACAATTTGCAGGCAGCTCAACTTACAAGAATGGACACATCTGGTAATATTGTATGGACAAAAGCACATGATCGAAGCGCTGATACTGAGCATTATATAGATGTAAAGGTTATCGGATCCTATGCCTATTGGCTAGGACACACATCCTTTGGATCAGGGGGGTATGGGTCTGTCTTTACAAAAACTAAATTAGATGGATCTACTGTGTTTAAAAAATATGTTGATTATACAGGTTATTATGACGCTGCTTTATCCTTTGCTGAAGCATATGATAATAGCGGATTCATTGCTGTTTTTTATTTTACCCCAAATGGCGCATCTGTATACGGTCAAGGCGATGTAAGTGTTGCTAGAATTGATACTACAGGTAAAATAATTTGGAGTAAAATTATTGGGGAGGCTGGCGCTGAAAATGTATCGAATGTTGTTAGAATCGGAGTATATTATTACTTAACAGGCACAACCAAGAGTTTTGATGCTGGAAATTCAAAAGTTTTTGTCATTAAAATGGACATAAATGGAAATGTTTTATGGTCAAAAATATACGGAAAATCAGGTAGTCAATTTTCTACCTATTTTTTAGGCAAAAACATGACTACTGATGCTGATGGTGGATTGGTGATTTCGGCTACGGCAGGTGCAATAGGTTCAGATATTATGTACTTAAAGTTGAATAATTGTGGCGAATCAATTTGCGATTATAAAATTGTTACTTTTAAATCTACATCAAACAATCCGGCTGTGACAGCGGCAAACCTAAATGATGTAACTCCTCTAACCTTGGGCAATAGTAGTTTTTCTGTTGGTAATTTTACTAAAACTCCGGTTTCAATTGATAAATGTCCTCCAGAAACTGCACCTAGTTGTGATGTAATACCAAATTTTGCTTTTAATTCTCGTTGTGTTAAAGATTCTGTTAGTTTCAAAGATTTATCAATTGAGTCGAATGGACGAAAAATTGTAAGTTGGAAATGGGAATTTAGTGACAACGAAACCAAAACAGGAATTAACAACTTTAATAAAAAATTTGCCATACCAGGTAATTATTCTGTTAAATTGACCACATACTCCGACACGCCATATTCTTGCTCAGACACCCTCACAAAAACAATTATCATAAACGACAATTTTAAGGGCAGTGCAT
>JBBQBB010000098.1:0-5307 GCA_038317095.1 Bacteroidia bacterium
GTACATCTAAAGTTAATTTAGATACATCAATACCTACTGTTTCTTCTACTTTTTTCATACTTTTGTATTCAACCAAACAAAAAAACCTTGCCGTACCATCGCCTTTATCAGGCCTTAAAGCCTATCATTCCAATCGGTGCTCGCAAGACCGCAAAAGAGAAACGGAGCCCGATAGCTATTAAGAGCAGCAATAAAAAAATGAATACTACAAAACGCGCGCCCGTCCACAATGAAATGAAGGCGGAACTTTGTTAGACACCAATTAACAACCGTACGAAATCCAACAATCGTATCTTTAAAAAGACAAAACAACAATCTCAAAAAAATGAAAATATTATTTTACTTCACGCTGATTATCTTGCCTTTTGTAAGTTGTAATCAATCTGGCAAACAATCCTCAAATAGTTCTTCGCAAAGCAAGCAGGATTCAACTTTTAAAAAAAAATCCGGCTGTTGTAAACCAAAAACGACAGACAAAGATTGGTATTCTTCGGGAACAAAAGCGCCTAAGTTCAAAGGGCTTGATGGTATCAATTTTGTCATCACTACCAAAAACACAGAGGCGCAGGACTATTTTAATCAAGGCATGATGCTTTCTTATGGTTTCAATCATGCCGAAGCAGCCCGTTCGTTTTATGAAGCTATGAGAATTGATTCCACTTCTGCCATTTGTTTTTGGGGATATGCTTATGTATTGGGTCCCAATTACAATGCAGGCATGGAAGAAGATAATTTTGAACGGGCTTATAAAGCGGTGCAAAAAGCAAAGACACTTTTAACCAATTGCACCGAAAAGGAAAAAGATTTAATTAACGCATTATCATTCCGCTATGCAAAAAAACCAACCAAAGACCGAAACCCTCTTGACATTGCATATAGCAAAGCAATGAAAAAAGTATATGATAAATTTTCTTCCGACCCAGATGTTGGTGCTCTCTATGCTGAGTCGCTGATGGATTTACATCCCTGGGATTTGTATGAAAAGAAAACCAAAAAGCCCAAAGCATGGACCCCAGAATTGCTTGCTGTTTTGGAACACCTAATAAAAACAAATCCGACACATCCCGGTGCTCATCATTTTTATATTCATGCAGTAGAAGCATCTGCTACTCCTGAAAAAGGATTGGCGAGTGCAAAATTTTTTGAAACACATGTGCTAGGTTCAGGTCATCTGGTTCATATGCCATCGCACATTTATATCAACACTGGCGATTATCATCTTGGTTCAATTGCAAATATCAATGCCGTAAAAGTAGACAGCAACTACATTACCACCTGCCATGCTCAAGGGGCTTATCCACTCTCTTATTATCCGCATAATTATCATTTTTTGGCAGCCACAGCTACACTTGAGGGTAATTCAAAACTTGCATGGAGTGCTGCAAAAAAAGTTCAGGTAAATACATCCGAGGATATTATGAAAGAACCCGGTTGGGGAACACTTCAACATTACTATACCATTCCGTATTATGTGGCGGTGAAATTCGCAATGTGGGATACAATATTATCTGTTTCAATGCCTGAAGAGAATTTAATTTATCCCCGTGCTGTATTGCATTATGCAAGAGGCATGGCATATCTTGGAAAAAAGAATTTGCCCCAAGCTAAAAAAGAACTTTTACTCCTGAAAAAATTATCAGAAGATTCGGTTCTTAAAACAATTACTATTTGGGATATAAATACAACTTATGAATTGATGCAAATTGCTGTTAAAGTTTTATCGGCAGAAATTTATCGGCAACAAAAAAACTTTGCGCAATCAATTCAGTTATTGAATGAAGCGGTGGCGCTTGAAGATAAATTGAATTACGATGAACCACCTGATTGGTTTTTTTCAATCCGACATACTTTGGGTGCAGTTTTACTTAAAGCAGGAAAATATTCTAAAGCAGAAAAAATTTATTTAGAAGACCTTAAAACATGGCGTGAAAACGGATG
This sequence comes from Bacteroidia bacterium, assembly GCA_038317095.1. Lineage (GTDB taxonomy): Bacteria > Bacteroidota > Bacteroidia > NS11-12g > UBA955 > JAGXTF01. The sequence continues at coordinate 1,939 of JBBQBB010000098.1, forward strand.
GGCTTTGATTGGCTTATACAATTCATTGGTGATGCAAAATAAACAATCAGAAGCGAAAAAAATAAAAAACAGGTTTGACAAAGCATGGAAATTTGCTGATTTTAAAATAACATCATCATCAAGTTTATAATCAATTTGCTAGTTGAGAAGACAACTTTGGAAATTGAATAACCAGTTTTAATTCTGACAACATTTAGCGGAGTAGAAGAAACCCCTCTATAAAAAAACCCAGCCTGTGAAATAAGCTGGGTTTTCTTTTTACTCCACGATGGCCGCAACCTTAGGGGATAAAGTACGCGGACTTTTTTGGGTTTGGGTTCATTTTAATTGTACTTTATGTGCATTGTTTTAAGACTTTTGCTTTTTATTGTATTTTTTATCGGTGGTATTTGCAAAATAAGGTGTCATTGAGTGCAGTTTTTCTGTGTTTGTTTTGGGCAATGGGCAATATTGCTGGGTATGTTTAGCATTCAGGAGGCTTGTTCACTTGGCTTTGCCATGGCGCAGGCCGCACTATTTCTAACAGTAGCATGCGACCCCTTTTGCAGCATGGAAACACCAATGGGTCTTTGCCTGTTTTCTCCATCATTCGCAAATGCCAGGGTACACTTACCGCAGGCGGATGAGGCGGCACGTACAGTTGTTTTAAAATGGCAACCATGAGATGGCTGAGGTCAAAATACACAGAGCCCCCCAATCTATTTCTACACTGGTATTTGATACAACCCTAGAATTCTGTATTTTTGTTATTTACAAACAAGGAGAGCCCCCGCTGAAGGGCTAGGCAGGCTTTATGAAGCGAGAGTTGCAAGCACGGTTCCGTGAGAATACAAGGGTTAAATTCCCTTGCGCAATTCGATTATAAGCAACTCTATAACAACACTCTGCTTCGATATTTTCCAGACGTAAAAAACTTTGGTTGACATTTTGGTTTGTAAGCCTTTCTCACAACATTGCTGTACTCTGAGAAAATTAATTAATTCCGTTTTGGTATTCCTTTTAATTCAATTTCAAAAAGGGTTTCTTAAAACACATTAAGTAAGAAATAAATTTCTCACTTAATGTGTTAAACATGTAACATTTCCCCAAGGTTATATAAGAAAACTGTCGTTTAAGATGCACAAATTTGTGGCACAGTTTTAGGATCATTTCTTATTAATCAACAATCATTTAAAATTCAAAACAGTTCAGAAAAAAATAACAATAAATTTAGTTTAGTTCGGCTTTATTATATGTCAGGTTGGCGCAAAGGGGAACAAAAACACAGTGATTTTCCAACCTTCTCACTATGACCAACGAAAAGGTAGGCGAGTCTTTAACCCGTTTATAAGAAGTCGGCTAAACAAATTTATTTAAAGCACAAATAAAAAAGTAAAAATTAAAACAATGTAAAATGAGTACATTAGCACCCGAACCAATTGACAACAAAATAACTTCAGGAGAAAATAAATCATTCTGGACAGCATCAACACAGCCAATCGTTTTTGAAAAACTAAAACAAAATATTGAAACCGATATTTTAATTGTTGGTGGCGGCATATCAGGCCTCACAACTGCCTATTGTTTATTAAAAGCAGGGCGAAAAATAATTTTAGTAGAAGACGGATATATTGGCAGCGGAGAAACGGGCAGAACAACTGCACACATTACCTGTGCGCTTGACGACCGTTATTTTGAACTTGAAAAAATATTCGGAAAAGAAAAAGCAATGCTTGCCGCCAATAGCCACATGGAGGCAATTCAGTTTATTGCGAATATAGTTAAACATGAAAACATTGATTGCCATTTTAAAAGAGTTCCCGGATATTTATTTTTAAGCGGAAGCGATACAAAAGAAATTTTAGAAAAAGAATATGAAGCAACAAAAAACGCAGGGTTGCTTACTGAAATGTTAGAACAAGTTCCAGCATTAGAATCTGAAGAAGGAAAATGGTGCATTAAATTTCCCGAACAAGGTCAGTTTCACATCATGGAATATCTGAAAGGCTTAACAGATGCAATTATTGGCATGGGAGGAAATATTTATACCGAAACAAAAGCAGAAGAAATTTCAACAGAAGGAGCAAAAGCAAATGGTTTTAAAATTAAAGCCAAACATATAGTAGTTGCTACAAACACGCCAGTAAATGATTGGGTTGCTATGCACACCAAACAGTGGGCTTATCGCACTTATGTAATTGCAGCAAGAATTCTGAAAGGAACATTGCCATATGCTTTGTGGTGGGATACAGGAAATAAAAATTCAAAATGGATTGCCTCGCCTTATCACTATGTGCGTTTGCAAGAATTGGATGACACCTATGATCTCTTAATTTCGGGTGGAGAAGACCATAAAGTTGGACAAGCTGATGATGAAAATATTCCAGAAGAAGAAAGATATATTAAGCTCGTTGAGTGGACTAAAAAAAGATTTCCTGCTATGGGAGATATAGAATACAAATGGTCAGGACAAGTTATGGAGCCAATTGATTCAATGGCTTTCATCGGACAAAATCCTGGTGACGAAAACATCTACATCATCACAGGCGATTCAGGAAATGGTATTACGCACGGAACGCTAGGAGGAATTATTTTAACCGACATCATTACCGGAAAAGAAAATCCTTGGATAGATTTATATAGTCCGTCAAGAATAACTTTCAAAACCGCCGGCGACTATTTACACGAAGTAGGAAATATGGTTGCGCAATATGCAGATTGGGTTACCAAGGGCGATGTAAAAGATGCTGATGAATTAAAACCGGGGCAGGGAGGCATAATTTCTTCAGGTGTAAAAAAAATTGCCGCCTACCGCGATGAACAAAACAACCTTCATACCTGCTCCGCTGTGTGCCCGCATCTTGGGGCAATTTTGCAATGGAATGCAGAAGAAAAATCTTTTGATTGTCCCGCACATGGCTCACGTTTTACTGCTGAAGGAAAAGTAATCAATGGTCCGGCAAGTGCCGATTTAAAAAAAATAGAAGTCAAAGAAGAAAAACGCCTCCAGTAATCTCATTCCATTTATGAGGCAGTGAACAACACGATTTGAAAGGTAAATGCAAAAGAAACAAAAGAAAAACCTAATTAATTAAATTCGTTTAAATATAAATCATGGCAAAAAAGAAAATTGAAAATAAAGCAGTCAACAAAAAAGTAAGCGACCTACAATCTAATACACAAAATGGTGACGGTCAGATGATATCCACAAATCAGGGGTTATTAATCAATGACAACCAAAATTCACTGAAAGCAGGCGAAAGGGGTGCAACCTTATTGGAAGACTTTATTTTGCGTGAAAAAATCACACACTTCGACCATGAAAGAATTCCTGAACGAATTGTTCATGCCCGTGGCTCTGGTGCACATGGAATTTTTGAATTGTATAAA
>JBBQBB010000099.1:0-5186 GCA_038317095.1 Bacteroidia bacterium
AGTAACTGTTTTGGTTTGGCGTTTAGAACAGAAGAGGTAATCCGAATATTTTCTTCAGCTATATCTGCTATAGAAATTTGTTTTTGTTCCTGCGCTGCCTGGCCAATTAGTCCTTCGTTCAGCATAAATTTTTCTTTAATATCGCTAGCCGAAGAAAAAGCATATCGTCCGTTTAATAGTAATGCATTTTCTTTTTCATAAAACAGATAAGCTGCGCCAATTTGTGCTTTTAAGTAAGAGCATAAAAAAACAATGGTATTGTTTGCCAGCTCTTCTAAGCTTTTGTCACCTATTAATTTTTCGTTAAGCTCCGTGTTACCGGTAAGCAACCAGTTTTTGCTCTTGGTTTCTGCTTCGGCTCTTTTAAGTGTTTTTAAATTTGAACTAACTATGTTATAAACAACAATAAGAACGAGAATGATGATGCCCATTAAAATGACGAAAACCAAATTAAAATTGTCAGCATCATCATCACTGGTTTGCTTTCTTTCAGCAAGTAATGAAAGTTCTAGGTTTTGTATACTATAAATTATTTCTCGTATTCTATCTTGTGATTCTTTTCCAACTCCAGAGACTACAAATTCCTTTGCTTTTTCGAATCCATCTTTGCGAATAGCAATGCTGCTGTTTAAATGAATAAAACGTGTTTTTATTTCCTTTTCAAGTTCCTTAATCTTTTGATTAACGGTATTGTCTTTTGTTAACTCCTTTACTTTAATAACATGTTCACCAATAGTACTTTCAGCATTTTTAAAATGTTCTAAATGAGCTTCATCGCCTGTAATGATATAACCACGATTGCCTGTCTCTGCATCAGTGATGGCAGTTAGAATTTGGCTGAATTCATACAACACCTTGTTGGTTTGATCTACCAATGCCGTGGAAGCGATAAACTTTTCACTGTTTTTATAAGAGAAAACTGCAACTCCAAAAAGTATTACAGCGCAAGCTATAAAACCAGTTAGTATTTTTCTATCAAATGTCATTTTTATTTTATTATTTAGCCGATTTTTGTTTGTGTTATTGTAGGATTATCCAGTTTAATGAGCAACCCAATTATTTTATCCAGCGATAAAATGTAGTCCGGTTCTACAGCAGCAATTGCTGATGCAGGCATAGTAGGAGATTCAGCCGTTTCCGGATCTTGTATAATGGCCAATCCACCGCATTCCTTTACTCTCTTTATACCCTTTGTTCCGTCACTATTAGAACCTGTAAGCACTATACCAATCAATTTGTTTTTGTACGCTTCGGCTGCCGATTCAAACAACACATCTATAGATGGTCTTGCAAAATTTACATATTCATCAATTGTAAGCGAAACGGTTTTATCTGATTCGATTAGCAAATGATAATTAGCTGGGGCGATATAAACTTTTCCGCTTTCTATTTTTTCTTTTTCATCTGCTTCTTTAATAGTAAGATTGCTTTTGTCATTTAAAAGTTTTATCCATTCGTTATCGGAACGTGCGCTTACATGTTGAACTATAATAATGGGTATGCTAAACCCGGCAGGCAATGCTGAGCAAATACATTTCAGAACAGTCATGCCACCTGAAGAAACTCCTATTACAATAGCTTCGTATTTCATTTTTGATATTTCTTTTTAAATATGCGTTGTTTTTTATCCAACTCGGTATATTTTTCGTGAAACTCTGTAAACCGTAAAACTTCTTTAGTACCCAAACATAAAATACCGCCATTTATAAGACTTTCATAAAAAAGTTTTTGCACCTTATTTTGCAAACTGTTATCAAAATAAATGAGCACGTTTCTGCATAATATTAGGTTCACCTCAGCAAATACACTATCGGTAACCAAATTGTGATTCGCCCATACAATGTTTTTTTTCAAGGACTGATTCATGATTATGTGACAGTGACTGGAAGTATAATAACTTGAAAAAGGTTCTTTTCCTCCCGACAATTGATAATTGGCGGTATATTCCTTCATCATTGAATTTGAAAAGATTCCCTCTTTTGCTTTGTTTAAAGCGTGTTGGTTAAAATCAGTAGCATAAATTGTTGTCCTATCATACAATCCTTCTTCCTGCAGAATGATTGCCATTGAATAAGCTTCTTCACCTGTAGCGCATCCGGCATGCCATATTTTTATAAAAGGATAGGTTTTTAAAATAGGAACAACATTTTCGCGCAAGGACTTATAAAAATCTTGATCACGAAACATTTCAGTTACTGTTATAGACAAATCCTGTAAAAGTTCGTATGCAAATGTTTCATCCTTCAGAACTTTAGCTTGAATTTGAGAAACATCTTCTAACCTAGACAGCGCCATCCTGTTCCTAATCCTGCGATGGATGTGGGCTTTGGAATATTGCCTAAAATCATATCCGTATTTTTGGTAAATAGCCTCTAATAATAAGGAAATTTCCAGTGCTGAAGTGTCTTCCCTTGGCATTTTGCGCAATCTTACACAACTTAAAAACGAAAGAGTTACACGATTTTATATAAAAGTTACATAAATCACATATTTTGATAAAATGGGGAGCCTCAAAATATTAGATTAAGAGATATAGTTAGGACTCGAAATTAGATTTCAATGGCAACAAAGGATACTTCTAAAGTTATTCAAATGCTTCTTTTGCTCGGAATAGAGAAATTATCCGCATCGTTTGTGGTTTGCACATTGCGCCACTTCTAGCAAATTGTTGCGTATCTGCATTGGCCTGCTACCTGCGTTAGAGACAGAGTTTAACTCCCAGTCAGAATTGTCTAATGCAACTTGCAAAGCCTCATATTTTATCTTGCGCTGTTGTTGGGCTTTTGTCTTTTTTTTAATTTCCTTTTTCTAATCCACATCCGCCTAGGCAAGGTCTTGCTGGTAGTTTTCCAGCTTTTAGCTTATATAGTCTACGTGGCGTTTATTTTACCTTGGTTAAAGTTGTTCTTTTTGCTATTTTGTGCGCGCAACTTGGTGCTATCGCTAGCAATTGGTATGCCTCCAATTCAACCCAAAATCCGCATCCACAATCACTGCCAATCCTATCGCGGAATTTGCCTTAAAAATGAAATTATCGGTAATTTTTTAAACTGCCATATTGCGTTTCGTCCAAATACTTTATTTCTTCACCCTTTTTTATTTTTTCGTCAAAATATTGGCGTATTTTCATTCATTCTTTCAAGTAACTTTCTTCTTCGTCATCGGGAAAATCATTTTTAAAGTGCAACAATCTTCCCCTCGACAGCGTATCGCCACTCAGCGCAGCTCCGAGAAGTTTGCCTGTAATGTAAAAGCTATGTGGTTTATTCCTTTTTCTTTCGTATTCCTTGTTTATTTCCTGTAGGGTTTGTTTCGTGTATTTTAATGGCGTTAAAATCATTTCTGGTGCAGTTTTTTTTATTTGGTCTTTTTCTGAATAAATCACCTCTTTATAGACATCCAATACAACGGATTTCCAATTTTTTCAGAAGGGTTCAAAAAACGGAAAATTCCAATCAGAATAAACAACGAAAGATTTGTTTCTATAGGAAACAGAGCCCGTAAAATGTTCCGTTGTTATTTCTTTGTTGGTTTTGCAATTGTAAATATTGAGTGAACCAGCATGCAATTTGTTTTTCTGCAAAAAAGCAGTCCAAATCATCCCTTTCGTTTTGCCTGTTTTACAAAGCACAATGCTATCCCCTATGCAACACACTGGATAGATAGTTGACATTTCTACCTCCGTCAAACTGCAATCACATCGGGATCCAGGTGATTTTTTCTTTTTTTTTTAGAAATGCTTACACAAGAAAACAAAAGCGGCATGCAAAATAGCAATGGCAAAATATGTTTAATTTTATTCAGGATTCTTATGGGTCTTCATACTTTGAAAAAAAACACAAACAATCTGGCATTGAAATCTAAAATGCAAATGCCAGGGAAAAAATTATCACAAAGATTTTATTTCCGAGGACCGTCATATTTTTAATCGAGGGCAAGTGAAAAAATAAGTATCGGTTGCGGTTTGCGTTACAGCTCTCCCAAAATTATTGCGTTATGCTGGCTGCATGTTGCTTGGCGCCCAACCATCTTTCGGCATCCAATGCTGCCATACACCCACTCCCTGCTGCGGTAACTGCTTGACGGTATATTTTGTCTTGGGCATCCCCTGCGCAAAAAACACCTTCCATGTTTGTATAGGTACTGTCTGGCTGGGTAATGATATACCCTTGCTCGTCCATGTCCAAGTAATCCTTAAAAATACCCGTATTGGGCTCGTGGCCTATGGCTACAAAAAATCCATAAATAGGAATTTCACGTTTTTCGCCAGTAATGTTGTTTTTAATCCGCACGCCCTCAACCACATTGGTTCCAAGAATTTCATCGGTTTCTGAATTAAAGATTACCTCTATGTTTGGGGTATTCATTACCCTGTGCATCATGGCTTTGGAAGCGCGAAACTCTCCACGTCTTACAATCATATACACTTTGGTGCAGATTTTCGATAAATAAGTAGCTTCTTCGCAGGCAGTATCACCAGCACCAACAATTGCCACATCCTTGCCACGGTAGAAAAAGCCGTCGCAAACTGCACAAGCACTCACTCCACCTCCATTTAAGCGTTGTTCGCTTTCCAAACCCAACCATTTGGCCGAAGCACCGGTGCAAATAATCACAGATTCTGCTAAGATTTCGTATGTTTCGTCTACCGTTACTTTTTGGGGTCCGCCATTTTTAAATTCTACAGCAGTTACCATACCAAAACGAACGTCTGTGCCCAAGCGTGTGGCTTGTTTTTTAAACAATTCCATCATTTCAGGCCCTTCTACCCCATCCGGATAGCCAGGATAGTTTTCTACATCGGTAGTAATGGTAAGTTGACCGCCAGGCTGCAAACCTTCATACATAACGGGTTTCATGTCTGCGCGGGCAGCATAAATTGCAGCAGTATAACCTGCGGGTCCACTGCCTATGATAAGGCATTCTACATGTTCTGGTTGGTTACTCATATAAGAGGTGCGAAGTTACAAAAAGCGGAGGTTGTCCTCTATCCCTAATTGAAAAATATTTGCCAAAGTGCAACATTGCAGATTGCCAAAGGGAACAGATTTGTGATACATACAAGAAAATACCGGGGTACAATAACAGCAGCACAACAGAAATATATACGATGAAAGCACAAAAAACCTTCAAAACACACGCAGTCCTTTTGATGATTTGTAAGTTTGCCCACTTTTATTTACATT
>JBBQBB010000100.1:0-4927 GCA_038317095.1 Bacteroidia bacterium
TTTCCGGTATCCGCTGACCGCACCCCCAAAAAAACAACCAACCCCCCACCCCACCCCCCCCCCCCCCCCCCCCCCCCCCCCCCGGTTGGCTTCTTCTTTGATTCACTGACAGGCGAAATGGTTTTTACACCCGCCAAATGCGATGAGATAGCCGTTGTAGCGGCCATAGCCACTTAATATAGAAAATTCAATGGCGCATGGAAAGAAATAGGATTTGTGCGGAGAGATATGCAAATTGAAGTGCGCGACGACTGCGGGTAAAAAAATGTTCCAGTCGTTACAGGATCTAAACCATTTGCGTTAAAGAGGCGACACTGTAAACTTTGAAGTGACGACATTTGATGCACTTTATTCTCCCAACCAAATCACGTATGGCGACTCTGTAAAACTGAGTTGGAATGCAGGAATCAAAGGATCCATATTCACTATGAAAGGCACCACAGGAAAAAGACCATCATGCACTTTCCGCTGGGTTGTGCCCAAAGGGGTAGGAAGAATGCTACCCTATACTTTTTCTGTACATGCCATTGACAATAGTTGCCCAAGACGCGCAGAAGTTTACAAAGGCTTTAGCATATATGTTGGCAATTGTGATAGATTTGCTGCAGTTGCAAAACCGCATGTATTCGATGTATTATTATATCCTATGCCGGCAAAAGCGGGTGAATTGTTGCACTATTCCATTAATGGAATCCACCAAGTTCAATTGTTAAACATTACAGGCAAAACCGTATTGGTGGAAAGCAACAACGCTGGCACCATTCGCATTCCATTGCAAATACCATCCGGTATGTACTTGCTAAAAACTTCCCAAAACGGGGTTGAAAAAGTAAGTAAATTATTGGTGGCGCAATAAATAAGTCTATCACCCACAGAGTTCTCTTTAAGACATTTTATGGGTGAATTTGGGAGTTTGTTTCCTTACAACTTCTGGGTGTATGTTTTCCGAAATGGTATTAAAATTTATTCTGAGACACAAGTGGCAAAAATGGCACACAAACCTACCTGCTTCTGAGGCAACAGCGCTATCCGCCTTGCCGCGGCGAGGGCGGGCGCAAAGAAAAAACAGTTCTTTGAATGTATTTTAATTTGATTCTCAATTACTCAAAATTTGCGGCTTGGTGCCTTTTTGGCAGAATAATACGAATTCTATCCTGCGCCAATGCCCCTGGCAGGTATATGGCATCTGGCATTGACAATTGTGCCTTCCGAATCGCCCCATAGTGAAATAGGCATGCTAAAGTTTAAAACCCACAATCAAAACCGTCTTCCTGCGCCGCAGATGCACAATAAATTACACACAATCCACGTTTTTGACCATTCGGGGACATCATTGCCATGTTAACCCGGCGAATAATGTATATTTTTGCCCCTAAACTGTGAGTATCGAAGTTCAACAACTTACCAAACGCTATGGCGCGCAAACTGCGGTGAATGGCATTTCCTTTTCTATAAAAAAAGGTGAAATCGTGGGATTTCTGGGTCCCAATGGCGCCGGAAAAAGCACAACCATGAAAATGCTTACCTGCTTTATTCCACCTACAGAAGGCACAGCAACCGTTTGTGGCTTCGACATTGGCGAAAAAAGCATCGACGTGCGCAAACATGTGGGCTACCTCCCAGAGCACAATCCACTTTATTTGGATATGTATGTGAAAGAATACCTTACGTTCACGGGTGAGCTGGGTGGTGTGCAAAACACAAAGGCAAGGGTAGCAGAAGTTATTGCGCTAACCCGATTGGAAAGAGAACAGCACAAAAAATTGCGCCAATTGAGCAAAGGATATCGCCAACGTGTAGGTCTTGCCCAAGCCATGATTCACAATCCAGATGTATTGATATTGGACGAACCGACCAGTGGACTAGATCCAAACCAAGTGGTAGAAATTAGAGAGTTAATCCGCAGTTTGGGTGCAGAAAAAACCATCATGATTAGCACACACATTATGCAAGAAGTGGAAGCCATTTGCGATAGGGTTATCATTATAGACAAAGGAAATATTGTTGCTGACGACAAATTGGAAAATCTAAGAAACGCCAGTGCAACCAAATTTGTGGTGCGCGTTCAGTTTGGCTCCGCTTTGTCTTTGGAAAAAATTAAAACCATTCCTGGAATAAAAAATACACAAAACTTGGAAAATAATACGTGGCGATTGGATAGCGAAGTCCCCGAATTTAGGCAAGCTGTTTCGCATTTTGCATTGGCCAACAATTACGAAGTATTGGAATTGGTATCCGAAAAAAATTCATTGGAAGATATATTTAGAACCTTAACAGGCAATGTGGACCGTATATAAAAAAGAAATTCGCAGTTTTCTAAGTTCGCTTACAGCCTACATTGTTATGATTGTATTTCTGTTAGCAACAGGTTTATTGATGTGGGTCATCAAAGGAAACACAGTATTCGATCTTGGTACAGCAAGTATGTCCGTTATGTTTAATGTGGCACCCTATGTATTTATATTTCTTGTTTCGGCAGTTACAATGCGCAGTTTTTCTGAAGAAAAAAGACAGGGCACTTTAGAAACTTTGAGTACTAGGCCTGTTACCGATTTGGGGGTTATTTTGGGTAAATATTTTGCAAATGTTACCTTGATTGTTTTTGCACTTATCCCCACCCTCATTTATTATTATTCTATTTACCAATTAGGGCAACCCATAGGCAACATAGACACTGGTGCCATGTGGGGTTCTTACTTTGGACTCATATTGTTGGGCACAGCATATACTTCTATGGGTTTATTCGCCTCTGTGCTTACCGAAAACCAAATTATTTCACTCATTTTAAGCATGGTTCTTTGCATATTTTTTTACAGTATTTTGGGTTGGGTTGGCGACATCAAAGCTCTGGATGTGATAGGTAAAAGCTTAAGTTGGTTTGGGCTTGAAACACATTATTACAGTTTAAGCAGGGGCGTTTTAGATACGCGAGATGTGGTATTTTTTGGAAGTTTTTCCGTGTTGTTTATTTGGTTCACTAAATTGGTTTACGAAAGCAGAAAATGGTAATGGGAAAGCGCAGAATTTATAAAACCCAATCATGGATTGAACTCATTGTAGTATTGGTTGTAATTGTGATTGCCAATGTACTTTCCAATATTTATTACCACCGTTTCGACTTAACAAAAGAAAAACGTTTTACACTGTCTGAAACCAGTAAAAATTTAAGTAAAAACCTGAAAGAAAAACTCTATTTTAAATTGTATCTTCAGGGGGAAATGAGCAGCATTTTTAAACAGCTTCGCAATGAAGTGCGCGACATGGCCTACGAATTTAGGGAAGCCAGCGGACGCAAAATAGAAATAGAATTGATAGACCCACTTGCCGGTGTTGTACTCTCAGAAAAAAGCAAAGTACTGCAATCTTTTTCCGACAAAGGCATAGAACCGGTGCCAGACATGGATGAGGATGAGGGCGACAAAACAACCTTCAAATACATAATTCCAGGTGCAGAATTGAGTTATGCGGGAAAATCGATTACCGCATCTTTTTACACTGTAGATGTATCCAAAGACAAGGAAAGTTCTGTGAGTGCCGCCATAGATAATATTGAATACGAAATTGCCAATGCCCTGCGCCAGTGTGTGGTAGACAAAGAGAAAAAAATAACACTGGCCGATGGCAACAATGAAATGTTGGATGCGCGTGTAGCTTCTTTTGCCGAAGAAGTTTCTAAATATTACAGCTTCGAATCCTTAAATTTAAATGTAACAGATCCAAATGCGGGTCGCCCGTTTTTAGCAGAAATGGAAAAGCACAAAGACAGCGCCGATATTATTTTAATTAGCAGTTTGCAACGCAGGTTGAATTTATCCAATTTGCTGATTGTACAAAAACCGATGCAAGATTACAGTCCCGCTGAGTTGTATTTGATTGACCAGTTTGTTATGAAAGGCGGAAAAGTTTTGTGGTTGATAGATCCTGTTTGGATTGAGATTGATAGTTTTCAGCGCCAACCCACGGTTATGGCTATGACCCGCGGATTGGAAAACATCAATACCTCTTTGTTTAATTATGGCGTTTCTATCAACAACGATTTGTTGCAAGATTTGGTGTGTAACCGCATTCCCATTCCGGTAGGCAAACAAGTAAATATGGTTAATTTCCCTTATTTCCCGTTGTTTACAAGCAACAACCAAACCCATATTATTACCAAAGGATTGGGGCCCATTTGGGCACAATTTCCGGCGACTTTAAAAATAAAACCCAAAGCAGAAGTTACAGCTACCCCACTTCTTAGCAGTTCACCGCGCAGCATGACCGCCAATGCCCCTGCTACTGTGGAGTTGCAAACCGTTTTTGCACGCGGAAACAACAAAGATTATTTGGCCAAAATGGATGGAGGAATTAAAGTTTCTGGTGTATTGCTAGAAGGCAATTTTAAATCCGTTTTTCAAAACCAGAAAAAATTTGGTGGACTCAAATTCTTGAAAGAGGGCCAAAGCAAAATGATTGTCATAGCCGATGGCGACATTATGCGCAACCCAGTTAGTACCCGCGGTGGCAATTTCCCCACGGGTTATGACCGCTATTCTCAAATTACTTTTGCCAATAAAAAATTCTTATTAAACTGTATCGATTATTTAATTGACGACAATGGACTGATAGAAATTAGGGGCAAAGAATTGGGGCTGCGCTTGCTAGATCCAACCAAAATACGCGAAGAAAAAACGTATTGGCAATTGCTTAATATTCTGGCACCCATTATTCTAATTGTTATTTTTGGTGCCCTAAATTTTTGGGTGAGAAGAAGGAAGTATGCGAGAATAAATTGAAGGTTGAATCCCCCTCATTGCACCACCAATTTCATTTTTCGTACTTCACCTGTCTCTGTTATTTTTGCATGCACCACATAAATTCCTGCAGATAGGCTGCGAATGTCAAAGTTGTCTGCTTCATTTTTGGTTTGTTCCAGCATCATTTGCCC
>JBBQBB010000101.1:0-4657 GCA_038317095.1 Bacteroidia bacterium
TTTGTTTGGAATATTCAATTCATTTTCTAAGTTTGCAAATGGAGGGGAATTTTAGCACAAGCATGGCTGGCAGGTCTGATTGATTCCCAAAGTAAAATTTATAAAATTGAAGGGAATATTAATTCATTTAGAAAAAGTGTATAAATCCATTGGTTTTTTAGCACTTTCGTTTGGTTTTTCTGCCCAGGCGAGGTCACAAAACTACCCCATTCAGGCGGCGGTATCCTTGCAAACACCCTTGTCCAATGTGTTTAGTCAATTTGTGTCTGATCCGGATAAAATTACGGTAACACTGCTAAACAAAGATTTTGCCACACCCATAGTGGATGCTTGGTTGAAAATGAAATTGGAAGGCCCCAATATCACTTTGGAAACGAATATTTCTTACAAACCATCTGCACCCATAACCCTCGCGGCTGGGGTACCTGCGGTATTAAATGGCAGCGATATAGAAGCATTGTTCAACCTGAACAACCTCAGCTTTCAGGGCACCACCAAAACGGCGTTTCAGCAATCGGGTGGCAAATTGCCCGAAGGGGCTTATAAAATCAGTTTTACGGTGTATGATTTTGCCCAGAATCTGCGCATCAGCAATGAAGGTAGCGCCTTTGCGATGCTCTTTAAACACCAACCCCCTTTAATAAATTCGCCAATAGAAAATTCGGTTGTAGGACTGCAAACCCCCCAGTATTTGTTTGTGCAATGGACACCTAGACATACCGGAAGCCCAGCATTGAATGGAAAAATCCGCTATAAATTGCGCATGGTAGAGGTTTACCCAGCAACACGCAATGCCAACGATGCCATGCAAAGCACCGCATTGGCTTTCTACGAAACACTTACTGACCAAACCAGCTATATTCTAGGGCCCGGTGAACCAAGCTTGGTAGAAGGCAGAACCTATGCCATACAAGTGCAAGCCATAGATGTGGATGGAAATGACATTTTCGACAACAATGGCTACAGTCAGGTTGTATCATTTGTATACGGAAGTCGCTGCCCTTTGCCTACCAATATCACTGTCAACAAAGGCGATGGATCCTCATTGGAAATGAAATGGGATGCCAATCCGCGCCACCGAGGTTATACTGTTTGGTATCGAGAAATTCCATACGCCGGTTGGAAAACGGAAATGGTTTTTAATGCGGGTGTATCATTGAACAATTTGAAACCGGGCAAAACGTATGAATTGCAAGTGGCGGGAATTTGCAGCGAAGGGGAAAGTGAGAAATCAAATGCGGTTAAAATCACCACCGATACTGCTAAAACGGCACTAGAAAAATGGGCAAAAAACTGCGGAAAACCCTTGCCAGTTATTGATTTAAAAAACAGAAAACCATTGGCCTATTTGCAGGCTGGTGACCGCATACTGGCTGCCGACTTTGAGGTATTTGTACTATCTGCAACAGGCGGAGCAGGAAAGTTTACAGGAACAGGCACCGTGCAACTGCCATACACTGGCAAAATTCCCATTCCGTGCAGTTTCGAAAACATTGTTTTAAACGCAGATAAACGATTGCTTGAAGGCAAAATACAAGTACTCAGAAAACCACTTGAAATTAGCAATCGAACCCTATCCAATTTGGCGAAAACATGGCGGCAAAATTTTGGCGACAATTGGAACCTTTGGCAAATTGAAAAATATGCTGGCAAAATCACCTCGGTTACTGCGGATGAAAATGGCAAAATTACCATCAATGGAACCTCAGGAAAAAGCACCCTATTCCCAGGAAAAAACAAAGTGATTGTAGACAGCGATGGCAATGAATGGTTTGTATCGCAAGGGGGTAAAATGAGCAAAGCAGAAGGCAAAAAAGCAGACCCCATTGTTGCAAATCCAAGGAGTGGAGAAGGAACGCCATCCTCACTGCGAACAGGTATGCCAAAGGTATTTTTCGATGCACCCATCCAATCGGGGTATGACGGCATGGAGGTGAGCCGCCTAACCGCAGGTACCCAATACGATCAGCTAGACTGCACGGATACGGCCTACTACGCCGGTTGGAAACTGCTGCATACGGGCCAAATGGATTCGGTTTTCGCCTATTTCAATCCTGGGAAATTGGTAAAAATAAACCCTGATAGCGTACAATTTTTGCGCAGCGATGGTACCCAATTAAAATACAAAAAAATAGGTCCAAATCAATACATCATTTATGCGACGGGTCGCATGCATTTGTGCGCCGATGCCATTTGGGCCATAGGTTTCCACAGCTTTAACGACCCCAAGAAACCAAAGGTGCGGGAAATATTGGGAAAAATAAATTTAATACAAGTAGACAACCGAAAAATATTTGTGAAATTGGTTCCAATAAATGGAATGGGAAATTCCGCGAAAGTGGCAACCATTCAAAGTGAATTAAATAAAATTTACAATCGATATTTCATACAAGCGGAAGTGGAAATATTGCCACAAATAAAAGTAGAAAAATACGATCCTAAAATTGATAAAATTAAAATAGACCGCAACGAATTAACTGCCAATTATTCCGACAATTTGTATCAGTTTATTGCTGCTTTAGAACAAAAATATCCACATACAACAAAATACAATGGCAGCGATACGGCATGGATGTTTCTGCTAGGCCCAGCCACAGAAAACGAAGCGGGATACATGGCCTTAAACCGCAATTATGGCTTTGTTTTTAGTGGCAATTCACCGCCATCGGCCCACACGCTTGCACACGAATTGGGTCATGGTTTATTACTCCTGGAACACACCTTTACCGACGAAAAAGAATCGGGCAAAACCCAAAACCTAATGGATTATGCGGCCCCATTTGGTGTGCTAAATTATGGGCAATGGATGGGGGTATTTGATGGGGAGAAGATCAAGTCGGTTTTAAATAATTTGTTTCAAAAACAAAGCAAAGGAAAGTATGCAAGTATTCAAAATATCGAAAAATTAAGCAAGTTTGCTGCTGATGGTTATTTGACATTTTTAGCTCCGTCGGGTTTGCCCATTTCCATACCGCAAAAAGGACTTACTCAACTAACATTCGCCACTCCGGGAGACCGATGGGAAGAAATCGATGAGAATTTCAATGCCAACGGCACATTGACATCCTTTGTTTTACATGACAGCCTTTTTGTAGGAAATGGAAACCCGGCGAACAAACTATTTAGCGGTTATCGTTTTAAAGATGATGCAGTGCAATACTCTGAAAGTTACTCATACACAAAAAAGTTTAAAAATGTTTTAATTGGTTTGCCGTGCATAGAGTTGAATGAGCTGAATTTAAAAGTATTTCCAACCAATTATTTTGATTTTAATGCAACTGAGATTGCAAAAAGCAATGTTGGAAGTGGTGAAATAAAAGGTCCATTTTTTCTAGAAAACCATTGCAGTAAAATAGACCAATTTGAGATTTTGGTCGCAAATTATGACGCCACCACCAAAGAAGAATCGCGTTTTCTGTTTGAATATTTGATTAAAGAGAATACCTGCGGTATGGGTGCAGTGTATGCTATGGCGGCGGTTAAAACTTTGGCAAAAAACCAGAATTTGCTCAAATGTATGTACATTTTAAATCGTCAAGCAAAAGAACGTCAAGTATTGGATAAGATTGGGTCTTATAATTTACTTACAGAGTATAGCCGAACTACCCGAAATCAACTAAATGTTTTTACCAATAAGACTGTTGAGAATGCAGACAAATCGGACCTTAATTTTCTAAAATATACCTACTATTTTGTAACCAAATACAATGCAGATTATCAAGGATTGCCGGATTTGTTTATAGATAAAAATATAGCCGATGCCATTAAATATTTAGAGGGTAAAAATCTTTGCAATGCTTGCATTTATAAAATGATAGGACCTACACCCAGAATAAATTTGCTAAAGCATTATTCCGACTGGAAAGAAGGGAAAAATCTAATAGATATAGTTGCCACCACCCCAAGTGACAACGCCAAATACATTCTAGATTTTTTACAAGCGGACAATTACAAATATTTCACTGCCATAAACAACGATTTAAGCAGCGACAACCAAGACGATTGGATCAATGCAGTTTCGCAATTGATCATAGAAAACAACAAAATACCGAACGATTTAATTGGAGCCTGGCCTAATACAATGAATCCTGGAATATTGGTAGAACACATTCCGTTTTTTGGTATTGGTAAAAATAGAACCATTTATCTTGGAAAAATCAAGACGGATTTTACATACGAGGGACTTTGGTCTACTTCGAATAATAATGTCACTATAACGAGCAAATTTGTTGGCTCCAGCACATATCGCAACGATTTTACTGCGGGTCCATTTGATTATGTGCGAATTATGCTGAACAGCGATTTTCAGTTCTTGCTGCCAGATGGTTCTGGGTTGCGAAAAGACTCCCAGTTGGTTGTTCCCATCATTTGGGTGCATCAATTGTTAAAAAAGCAAGGTCGTTCAGATAGATTGGCAAATTTTAAAATCACCGCAATGTCTGCGTTTGTGTTGTTCACAGCAGGAGCAGGCGCAGAATTAAGCGCCTTGATGTTTGCGGACATGGCGGTTGCTGGTGGTGAGATAGCCACAACATTGGTGGAAGACAGAATTCTATCCAGCGGCAATGCGGAAGAAAAGGAGATGCTGGGTATTTACCAAAACATTGCAGCAGTTTATGGCATAACCCGGGTAGGGGGCAGTATTTTGGAATTTTCC
>JBBQBB010000102.1:0-4536 GCA_038317095.1 Bacteroidia bacterium
ATATAATTACTATAAAAAATGCAATATATTATTATGGTTCTACACCATATGCTGCAGGTGGTTATGGTGATATTTTTTCTAAAGTGAATTTAGCAGGAAATGATATTTTTAAAAAATATATTGATTTTAGTTTATATGATAGGTCATCGTCATTTATTGAATCCTCGGATAGTTCAGGTTTTTTAATGGCATCTTCAATTTCGAATTCTGGAACTTCTACTTATGGCGGGGTTGATATAGCAATCCGATTTGTTGATACAAATTCAAATTTGATTTGGTCCAAAGTAATTGGTACAAGTGCTGATGAACAAGTAAGTGAAGTTGTCAGAATTGGAAAAACATTTTATATAGCTGGATCAACCAAAGGTTTTGATGGTGGTTTGTCAAAATTATTTTTAATAAGTTTGGACATAAGTGGAAATGTTAATTGGATTCGGATTTATGGCGAAACTGGAAAATCGTATTTGAATAGTAATTTGTACAAAACACTGGAAACAGATATAGATGGCGGGTTGTTAATTACAGGATCTATGACTAATTCCAACAGTGATGTGGTGATTTTTAAAGTGAACCAATGCGGCGAATCCTTGTGTAAAAATACAAAAGTTACATTTTCTATGAAGAGCTTATCTCCGAGCATTTCAAACGCAAATTTTACAAATTTAGGTGTGCTTTCTTCCGCAGCTAAAAGTATTTCTTCCAGTAGCATTTCCTCGCAACTTAAAGTTTCGAATATCTGTCCATTAACTGTAACTAATAAATGCATATTGAAAGCAGGATTTAGCTCCAATTCGTTCTGTGTTAAAGATTCAGTATTTTTCAAGGATCAAAGTACCAACGCCGGAAATATAAATTATTTGCAACACAAATGGATTTTTCATGACGGAACGCGTATTAATAATTCGCCAAATGTAAAATTTATGTACAAAACAGCTGGGTCATACATTGTAAAAAAAATTACATACTCCGACACGCCATATTCTTGCTCAGACACCCTCACAAAAACAATTATCATAAACGACAATTTTAAGGGCAGTGCATCTGCAATTCCTTTGAAAATCTGCAAGGGAGATTCATCTGTTTTAACCGCAAATATGAATTGTGGAACGCCACCTTATAAAGTAGTTTGGTCGCCTTCGACAGGCCTTGAAAATTCCAATGCAATCTTCACCAGAGCATCTCCATCTGCGTCTGGTTGGTATAGATTTACGGCCACCGATGCTGCGATGGTTACATTCAAAGATTCGGTTTATTTGACAATAAACAATGCTTGTTGTAAGTATAATGCAAAAGCGGTTTCCAATATTTTGCAAATTTGTGAAGGTGGCACGGTGAATTTAACCAATGGCAGCAGCAATGCCTCGGGCTCAGCAAAATGGTATATAAAACAAGCAAATAAAATTGTGGACTCTGCTTCAAATACAAATTTTGGCAATTTTAAACCCAAAAATGCGGGTACATTTAATGTTCAATTGATATGGAAAGGGACTTGCAACGCAGACACCTCTAATATCAATGTTGTGTGCAACCCATTGCCTTTTATAAATGCGGGCAAAGACTCACTCATTTGTTCCCCCGATTCCGTGCAGATAGGTACAGCAGGCATTGAAAGATATACCTATAAATGGACAACAAAGAAAGGAATGTCTAATGATTCAATTCCAAATCCCAAGGTATGGATTGCAGATTCTAGTCAGTTTGTGCTTGTTGTAAAACACAATTTGACAGGCTGCAGTTCTAAAGACACCGTGAATGTTTTTATACCGAAAAAGCCAGTGCTAGGTCAGGATACTGCATTCTGTAAAGGGGATTCTCTGGCAATTTTTAATAAATATCCAACGGCTAAGTGGGACAATGGAACCTCTTATTCCAAAAGATTTATAAAAAATGGAGGTATATATATTCTTACACTTAAACTTGTAGGGTGCACACTTTCGGATACAATAAAAATCATTGAAAATGCACTCCCCAAATTGATTGTTGGCAATGACACTTTGTTGTGTGCGAAACAAAAATTAAATATTGGAGGTATTATTTCTCCAAATGTTAGTTATAAATGGACGCCAAAAGCAAATTTGAGCAACGATACCGTCTCAAATCCTTTGGCAACAATAACGGATACTTCTATGTATTTTTTATCGGCGATAAATCGCATTACCAAATGCAAAAATGCGGATTCAATTAAAATATTTCTACCGAAAAAACCGAAGTTGGGAAATGATACATTTTTATGTTTTGGAGATTCTGTGGTTATTTTAAATCCAATGCCAGGTCTTGCACTTTGGGATAATGGAAGTTCTGCGGCAAAGAGAGTGGTTAAAACGGGAGGTAATTATTGGATATCCCAAAAAGCAGGCACTTGCAATTTAAAAGACACAATTACGGTAACCCAATTTACAACCCCAAAATTTTCCATTGTAGGAGATAGTTTTTTGTGTAACCGTAAACCAGGGTGGATTTACCCACAAATTGATACCAGCCTATGGAAAGGAAAATGGAGTGACAATTACAAATATTTTTTACGTAAAATTTACACAGGAGGTTTCTATAATATAACCATAAATAGTCCAAATTGTTCCTATTCAGACGCCATTCTAGTAGTGAATTCTAAAACGCCAAATTTTGATTTGGGAATGGATACAGTGCTGTGTTTAGGCTCTACCTTAGATTTAAATGTTACTACTCCATTTGCAAAATACAATTGGAATGATGGTTCTAAAGATTCCATTAAAAATGTAAACAAAGCAGGGAAATATATTGTTTCCGTTAACAATGACTGTGGCTTCATGCAAGATTCTATTAATGTTTTGTATAAAAATTGTTTATGTACCATCTATTTTCCCAATACTTTTACGCCCGATGAAAATGGACGCAATGATTTGTTTAAACCTTATCCCGATTGTGCGCTTTATAGTTATAGGTTGCAAATTTACAGTCGCTGGGGCGAAAAATTGTTCGACAGTAGAGATATGACCTCTGGCTGGGACGGTAAATACGAAGGTCAATTGGTGCCAGATGGCGCTTATGTTTATTTGCTAGAAGCTAAAATGTACCAAAACGGTGTGTTGAATTGGGAAACCAGAAAAGGAACGGTAACCGTATTGCATTAATTTTTAACCTTCATCCTTTGACTGTACAAGGAATCAATTTTAGAAATATTTGAAGATAAAGTTTTTTGTTTTTGAAGTTCTACAATGTTTTGATGAATGAAATCAAGGTTTTGTGCGTTCAGGGTTTTTGAGATGTCCTTAAACTCGTTTTCGTTTACAACCACCCCAACGCCATAATGCTTGATCAACCAAGCTTGATATTCAACATCGGCAGCAATGATAATGGGTAAACCAGCTTCTAAATAGTTCCATATTTTTAATGCAGAACTGTATTTGTATTTGTTGGTGCTTTTGTATTCAACTGTTTTAAAGAAAGGTACAATGCCATAATGGTATTGATTGAGTTCGGCTCCCATAGCGTTGTTTGGCACTGGATTGTGCATGATTAAATTTGGAAATTGACGGGCGTATAATTTATACTCTTCTATAACATCCTTTCCACTGCTGGGGCTCGGATAAATGTGTAAAAAAACATTGGAATTGCGCAAATTCTTTTCGGTTAAAGACAGGTTAAAAGACACATTTCGATTTAATGCGGCAATGCCTCCTGCATAAACTATGTCTATTCTTTCATCATTTGTTTTTAAACTTGGTTTTTTAATTTCTGCATCATCCAAATAGAATGGAAAATATATTGTTGGTTTTTTGCCAATGCCCAATGTTTTTCTTGCTGGAATGAGTTCTAGGCTGTATGATACAAAAGCATCGGAATTTCGCAAACAGTAGGCTTCAAAATATAGATTTTCGCGCATCCATTTGGGCAATTTTTTGTCACCCGTATAATTTGTATATAAATCCTGAAAATCAAATATGAATGGGATATTTTTGCCCTTAGATTTTAATGCATAATAAGCGTAAATGCTTCTGCTTTCGAATGCGTGAATGAGTTTGATTTTCTTAAACTGTTTAAGTATACCCGGAATTTGCCATTCGCCATCTACTAAGACAACGGTAACATCTTGACAACGTTTAAAAAACGATTCTTGGAATTTGGCTTTTGAACAAATTACAACAAATTGTTCTTTTCGTATTTTTCGTAAATAAAACAACATTCTTTCAATTCTGGGTACATTTGATTCACAAACGATTAGAATCGTTTCTTGATTTAAAATAGCATCAGAAATTGTATTTTGTATATTCCCTCTAACAAAGTGAATCGATTTTTTAATTGTATTGCGTAAATGTCTTAAAAGAAAGTAAATCATTTCTATTTTTGTTTTTACAAATGGGTAGGTTTCGCAGATAAAGTGCAAATATACAGTTTGTATCAAATGCAATTTGAATGGCAATGCTTTCCCCAACCCCGCTTTTTCTTATATTTGCCAAAAGTCAGAAACTTTTTTGACTCGATATTGTTGGATGACACAAATAAAAATACTTTTAACTGGTGCGGGTGCCCCCGGCGGGCCTGGAATCATCAAAGCTC
>JBBQBB010000103.1:0-4480 GCA_038317095.1 Bacteroidia bacterium
TACACTTTTTCTAAATGAATTAATATTCCCTTCAATTTTATAAATTTTACTTTGGGAATCAATCAGACCTGCCAGCCATGCTTGTGCTAAAATTCCCCTCCATTTGCAAACTTAGAAAATGAATTGAATATTCCAAACAAATCATGAAAAAAGTTTATATGAATTCAACTTCTCGGGCTGTATTTCAAACAAAAAATGACCTCATAATCGGGCATTAAGAATCATTGTGGAAAACCAAAAGTATAGAAATAGGACTTACTTATTTATTTTTGTCCCGCCATGTTAACTTTTGGCCGGTATTCAACTGCCATTGGATGCAGGTTATTATTAAAAAACTTTTATATGAACTTGCCCAAAAAATGGGTCGTACTTTTATTGACCATTGGTTTGTTAAATTCAGAATTATTGGCGTTGGGCAAAGGTCCCGTCAACACCATGTACACCGATGTGAATTACCGCCGCGTGCGCAACAAACGGTTGGCGGAATACCAAGTAACTTATCATGTTGCAAGGGACACCGTTTTTTTTGAAACGTACAACCTGCACCCAGATGGATTGGTGGAAAAAGGATCGTTTCCGAGGGTTAATGGCTTCGATGTTCGCAATTGCAATGTGGAATTGTTTTGGCCCGATGGGAAAATAAAAGCAAAAGGCCGCAAATCCAGTTCATTTCCAGATGGTCCTTGGGATTATTACGATCAAAATGGAATTTTATACAGCCGTGTATACTATAGCCAAGGCCTTATGCACGGATTATCTTACCGCTATTTTGCCAATGGCGACATCCATGAAATTCCATACGAAAACGGAAAAAAAATAGGCAACAGCTTACGCCGAGATGCTAAAAATAGGGTGTTAGAAAAAACCAGTTGGCATGGTGAATTCAAGGAAGGCTGGAATCTTGAATACGACACATTGGGTAGAATAATTTCTAAAGCGCTATTTCACGGAGATAAAAAAATGAAAGATTCCGTTTTTTACGAACATGGAACCCTTTGCGAATGCGAACATTTTGACAGTTTGGGTAAAATTGATGGCCGATGTATGATGTTTTCCCCAACGGGTAAAATTACAAGGTTGGACGAATTTAGCCATGGCGAAGTTTTGCAAAATATGTGTGTTCACCCTATAACACAAAGTGACTGGAATGATGGAGATTGTTATCCAAGAAAAACAGAACCCCACTATCCGGGTGGAGAAAATAAATATGAACGCCTGGTGAGATTGAACCAAGATTACCCAGACTTGGCGCGAGATTGGAAGGTACAAGGCATTGTAGAATTCGTTTTGTATATTGATGTAAATGGCAAAATAACACGTACCGAAGAAACCAATATTATTCCTGTTGGTTATGATATTGAAAAAGAAGTCCTACGCCTTTTTAGATTGATACCCCACTTTGAACCTTTAATGAGCAATGGTGTTCCAAGGGCCTCTAAGAAGGAAATGATGTTTGCTTTTATTCTTTAAATACAAAAAATTAGATTTAATTTTTAGGGAATGCACATGCTTTTCTAAATAGTTAAAAGGCTTAATTTATAGGACCATTTTGCGGTACGCCGATAAAGGGCGCGGGTATTTGCAATCGCAAATTGAAAAAGGCAGTGAATGTTTGAATAAAAGAATTCCGAAAAACAATGCCTAGTAGGTTAACTTTGTGACATAAAAACCATGCGCAAATCATTTATCATTTTATCCTGCATAATTATTTTTATATCAGGAATTTGCATTTATATGTTTCCTGAAAGTTGGTGGATATCCATCCTCATTTTGCCTGTATTGTCGGTAGGTTTTTATGACTTGTTGCAAACGCATCATTCCTTGTGGCGCAATTTTCCACTACTCGGTAGGGTGCGGTGGCTGATGGAATTTTTACGCCCAAAAGTGTACCAATATTTTGTAGAAAGCGACACCAACGGGAAACCTTTTAACAGGCAACAAAGAAGTTTGGCATACCAGCGGAGCAAAGGCGCCGTAGACACCTCTCCTTTTGGCACGCAGCTAGATGTTTATGAAACTGGCTACGAATGGATTAACCATAGCATTCGCGCTTTAGATGCGCACAAAGTAAACCCCAATCCAAGGGTGAATGTGGGAGGACCCGATTGCACGCAGCCCTATGATGCTTCGGTTTTAAATATATCTGCGATGAGTTTTGGCGCATTGAGTAAAAATGCCATTCTAGCATTAAACCATGGTGCCAAATTGGGTGGTTTTGCACACAATACAGGAGAAGGCGGTTTAAGTCCGCACCACTTGGAACCGGGCGGAGACGTAATTTGGAACATAGGCACAGGGTATTTTAGTTGCAGAAATGCGGATGGCACATTCTCCGAAAAAGAATTTGAAAAACGGGCCATTTTACCCAATGTAAAAATGATTGAAATAAAATTTTCTCAAGGTGCTAAACCCGGCCATGGTGGAATTTTACCTGCCAGTAAAGTAACCCCAGAAATTGCAGCCATTCGCTTGGTTTCCGGCGGTTCAGACATTATTTCTCCCCCATACCATTCTGCATTTAGAACACCTATAGAATTTGTTCATTTTGTAGCAAAACTGCGCACACTTTCTGGTGGAAAACCCATTGGATTTAAATTGGCGATTGGCAATAAAAGTGAATTTTTAGGCATTTGCAAAGCCATGGTCAAAACAGGAATTTATGTTGATTTTATAACTGTGGATGGTGGCGAAGGCGGCACTGGGGCAGCACCGCTGGAATTTACGAACAGTGTCGGAATGCCCATGCGCGATGCGGTTGCGTTTGTTTATGACGCACTTACCGGATTTGATTTAAAGAAACACATTCGCATCATTTGTTCGGGAAAAATTATTTCTGGTTTTGACATTGTGAGGGCCCTTAGCTTGGGTGCAGATCTGTGCAACAGCGCGCGGGGAATGATGTTTGCACTTGGATGCATACAAGCACTAGAATGCAATACAAACAAATGTCCGACTGGGGTAACAACACAAGATCCGTCCAAAATGCGGGGATTGGTGGTAGAAGATAAAAAAATAAGGGTTGCCAATTTTCACAATAAAACCGTTTTTAGTGCTGTAGAATTAATGGCTGCTGCGGGTATTGATCATCCAGATTTTGTAGGCAGAACAACGCTGTATCGCCGCATGGATTCCAATGTAATTAAAAGGTACGACGAGTTGTACCCTATCCCAGATGCTGGCAGCATGATACATGCGCCTTACCCACTTGGATATGAAGTAGATTTGGCAAGGGCGGATGTAAATCGGTTTTGAAAATTTTTAAAATCAATTTTTTTTAAAAATAATTTGTTAAATTCGTACTCTATTATGAAACTAAAATATACCATTTGTCTTTTTATCTTGTCCTTATCTTGACTTGCAAATGCCCAATACCGCTATGCCGGTAAAGTGCTTGGTTTTAAAACCCAATACCGCCCTTATCCAGAAAGTTGGTGTGCGGCGCAGGCTTTGGGGAAGCCCAATGTTTACCCGCAGTACGATGACATTTCAGGCGCTTGGACTGTAAAAAACTTTGGCAAAACACGTGATTCACTGGTTTTGGGTTTCGAAAACAACAGTCCCATCGATAGTGTTTTAATTTGGGAAACCAGTGGTGCCGGAATCATAGATTCGGTCTATATTCAAAATCAGGCAACAGGAAAATGGAATTTGGTTTTTGGTCGCAAAGGAAAAAACCCACCCAGCAAAGCCGATACCTTGGCCAATATATTGCGAATTGGCTTCCCAATGACTGGTTATAATGTTTCTGCGGTAAGGATTGAACTTGCGGCAGATTCTAGCAAACAATGGCCTGAAATAGATGCGGTTGCTATTCACCCAAAGATTCTCACACCTACTACCTATAGCAACAGCGTTGGCTTTTACGCTTCGGTCGTCCCTCCCTCGCTTTTAAGCCAACTCATTTTAGCTTAAAGGAAGGAAAGAATTAACCACTGTTTACTGGGGGAGAACGAGGCGGAAGCCAATGTTGCCGTCGCTATTGTTGGGATAGTAGTAGCCGCGGTAAGCACTCCGGCAATACTGCGCACTGCCGTTCCAGCTAGCGCCGCGCTCCACGCGGTACCTCCCTGTTGTAGCTCCTGTGGGGTTGGTTTGGGCAGTTGTGGGATAAGTGTCATACCAATCGCTGCACCATTCCCATACATTGCCATGCATATCGTATAAGCCAAACGCATTGGGGGCATAACTTCCTACCGCTTGAGTTGTGCCCGGATGAGTAGTATTGGTATTTGTGCAAGTGTTGTATGGACTAGCCCAATAATAATTGGCTTGTGCATTGGTTAAGCATGCACCTGTGTTAAATGGCGTGGCAGTGCCAGCACGGCAGGCATATTCCCACTCGGCTTCGGTAGGTAAACGACCACCGGCATAAGTAGCAAACTCGGCAGAACCGTACCACGTTACATTGATAACAGGATGATTTTCGAATCCTACAGCCGGGACCCATTGTCCACCAGAGTAATGCAAGCCCCAATCGTAA
>JBBQBB010000104.1:0-4448 GCA_038317095.1 Bacteroidia bacterium
TACACTTTTTCTAAATGAATTAATATTCCCTTCAATTTTATAAATTTTACTTTGGGAATCAATCAGACCTGCCAGCCATGCTTGTGCTAAAATTCCCCTCCATTTGCAAACTTAGAAAATGAATTGAATATTCCAAACAAAATAGAATAATTTTTCTTGGGAATACAACTTTTCAAAATATCTTTCCACAAAAATTTGGTTTTCTCCCAAAAATTACTTGATTTGCAATCGGAGGATTTATTCATTGACACTTTTTCGGTGGTGTACAACCCTGTGGCAGCAGCGTTTACATTCTGACATTATTCCTAAAACTGCAATACAACCTATATTCTATCGATGGCTTTTGTTTTATGCCTTTTTGCTGGGAATATATCCCAGCCTATTTTCTCAAGCCACGGCAGATACACTATTATCCAGAATTGAAAATTGTGCCGCCACAGGTGCAGTAGCAGATGAATTGGGTGCAGGTTTTCAAGCGAATCCCAAAGGGGAATTTTTGCTTGCACCTCCAAGCCGTGACCTGCGGTTTGGCATTCTCATTTACAACATAGACATTCTTTCTACAAAAGCTGTTTTTAGCGCAGCCATTGCTTTCAGAGAATCACACAGCAATCAATTGGTCGCTTTTAAAGCAGACAATGTGTTTTTTAGCAAAACGAACGGATTGACAGGACCTGTAAATCTTTATTTATTGCAAGATGTATTTTTCCGGTTAGGGAATGTTGTAAAAATTAATTTAAATGGCGGAAACATGGCCGGCTGTTATGCCACAATGGAATGCAAAGGGCTGAAAGAATTCGGCATTTCAGGGTTCGCGGAATTCAATTCGCAATACATTCTACCCTGCACCGATTCGGGCGAAATCATTAAAAACAAGGTCATGAAAACAGACTTTCTTTTGAAAGCCAAAAATTGGGGAGATATATTGGTGCAGGTTTCTTTGCCTTCTTTTCAAATTAAAAGTTTAACAGATTTTGTATTTAAAATTCAAGGCGCCACCCTCGATTTAAGCGAAACGAATAATATAAATGGGTTGTTATTGCCTACAGAATATATTCAAGATAATTTATTGGGTGGATCCGTAGAAATATGGGAAGGCTTTTACCTACAAAAAGGCACCCTCACATTTCCAAAACACTTTAAAGAAAACATGGGAAACCGAATAATAGCAGGTGTATCCAATTTATTTATAGACGAATTTGGAATGAGTGGTAATATTTTTGTTCAAAATATATTAAACTTTGAAAAAGGGAGAATTGCGGGATGGAATATTTCAATTCAAGAAGCATATTTGAATCTTGTATTTAACAGCATAAAAGGGGGTGGATTGAAAGGGGATTTGGGATTGCCTATTTTACCAGACACATCAAGGCTTAGCTATCTAGCAAATATTGGAGCAAACGACAATTATCTTTTTTCAATTGGCATAAACAAACCCCTCACAATTCCAGCATTAAAAGTAGCCAAATTAAATTTAAATCAAGGCAGTTATGTTTCTGCTGTAATTGCAAAAGGTGAGATTGAAATGCGTGCTTCATTGACTGGATCTTTAACCATCGCTTCTCAAAAAACAAATGAAAATTTTAATTTCCCAAAAGTAACTTTTCAAAATCTATATGTATCCAATAAATCCCCTAAGTTTGGCGTAGAATACTTAGGTATTGAACGATCCAAAGACACGGCATCTTTTTCTAAATTCCCGCTAACACTGAATAAAATTGCACTTGTTTCTAAAGAGAGTTTGTTTACGCTGCAATTCTCATTTGGGTTAAATCTTACAGAATATATTACGGCTGGTGCGGGCATGGAAATTCGGTGCGAATGGAAAAACATCAATGGAAGCAATCGGTTACAATATAAAGATTTCGCGGTCAATCACATATCGGCGGCCTTTGAAAAATCAGGGGTAAAAGTGACGGGAGTGATTGATATATTTAAAGAAGATTTAAATTATGGAAACGGGTTTAATGGACAAGTTTCTTTTGCCATAGACAACATAAAAATAAAAGGGAATGCCAAAGCACTTTTTGGCAATATAAATCAAACACGGTATTGGTATTTCGACGCAGGTTTAACATGGCCAGCTCCGGGAATACCAGTATTTGCAGGTGTGAATATCAATGGTTTTGTAGGTGGCGCTTGGGATAGAATGCGGGTGAAAAAGAATTCAGATATTGTGGCAAATCCAAACATAGGAAAAACAGAACTGGGACCTATTTTTATACCGGATAGAAATGCAGGTATTGGATTAAGAGCAGGTGCTTTTCTTAATGGTGGAAGTGAAACATCTTATGAAGCCAAAACCATTTTTGAAATACAGTGTGCCAAGTCGGGGACCATACAAAATATTCTTTTCTATGGAGATATAGAGGTAATGGCAGAAACCACACCAGTAAATAAAAGCGCTATCATAAACAATTCAGCAATAACTCCAAACGACGGTTCCGCTTGGTCGGCCTACGTAAACAGCTATACACCAAAAGGCAAAATTGGTGGACCTTTTATGCTGA
This sequence comes from Bacteroidia bacterium, assembly GCA_038317095.1. Classification (GTDB taxonomy): domain Bacteria; phylum Bacteroidota; class Bacteroidia; order NS11-12g; family UBA955; genus JAGXTF01. The sequence continues at coordinate 2,511 of JBBQBB010000104.1, forward strand.
AATTCGACTTTGACAATAAATATTTTACTGCAAACGCCGCCATTTATATAAACAACATTATAGGCAACAACATTCAAGGCTCTGGAACCAATGGAAAAGCTGGAGAAATTAATACTTTTTTTAGCAATAAAAAATGGTATATCCGCGTTGGAGTCCCTCTGTCACCTTTAGTAATCAAATTAAAAATAAGCAACCAAACAAATATCAGTTGTGGTATATATTTTAATTGTGGAACCGAATTATTGCCATCGGCACCCGCACCAAACGAAGTAATACAAGCACTCCATTATTCGCCCCAAATGGACGCTATAAGAAATCTAGAAGCACTTTCTACTGGTGCTGGATTTGCTTTTGGAGCCCGCTTTGACGCAACTGCAAATGCAGGTGCCACCGATAAAAAATTCTCTGTATATGCAAATTTAAAAGTTATTGCCGCCTCCGATTTAAATTTAATGAAATTCAAAGACAACGCTATTTGTGCCAGTACTGGTGAAAAACCCGGGATTCAAAATTGGTATGCGTACGGTTCTTTGTATACTTTTATTCAAGGCAAAGTTGGAGCCAGAGCTGGGAATTTTGCGATTGATGTATTTACTTTAACCGGCGCCCTTGCCCTTGACGCACATGGCCCAAATCCGTTTTACGCTAATGGGAATATGCGCATTGAATTTAATTTGGGTGGCTTTTGGAAATTCAACAATAATATTCATATTGATTTAGGTAATAAATGTGATTTAAGAACAGCTCTTTTTTCAGATACTTCAATTATTTATAAAATTACACCACTGAATAAAACCAAAGATTACAATCCATTGGATGCAGTTTCAATCGATTTTTCAGCACCAATAAATATTCCATTCTATTCTCCAAATGGCAGTAAATATAAATTCGTATCCAAATCGCCAATTCTCTCTGTCAATGGCAAAACTACATCATCCAATTGGATATGGGATAAGGACAACCAAAGAATTTCTACAAACAATCGCGATCCTTTTCCAGAAAAACAACTTATTAAAATTTCTGTTTCTGTTGATTTGGTAGAAATCGTTGGCAATATTGAGAAACCCGTATACATAAATTCCAAACCGGTCTCTGAAACCGCCGTTTCAGAATTTGTTACTGGGAAATATCCTGATAATATTTCGATTTCAAATGTAAAATATGCATGGCCAGAAATGCTAAATGTAAATTTCCATCCGAAAGAATTGCCCAATGGGTTTATCCAACTCAAAGTCAATCAAAATTATTTATTTACAACTTCGGGTACAAAATCAATCGCAAGGTACACAGATGTCAAAAACAATACGATTGAAGAAACCAATGCCCTTTATAACGATGGCAGAATAGGATTCTCTGCGCCTACTCTATTAATAGCAGGCAATTATTATAAAATAAATATTGTCCATGTTTCTTCAACATATGCTTTGTATTCTGGTCCACCGTCTATGGGTGGCGCAAGCCCTATTGGTGCAGTAATTCCTTCAGCAACGGTTTTAGGTGGCAGGTCAGGCACAGTTACTTCAACCATAAAACCTACAATTCTTATATCTTACTGGTTCCGTTGTAGTGAATTTAATTCCAATAAATTAAAAAATACCGATTTCAAACAAACCAACGCGCACCTCTCGCCAACTAGCGGCAAACTAAGCAACTTGGTATTAGAATTCACCAATTCCAAAAATGAATATTTTGCAAATACCGAATTAATGCCAGATTCATCCATAGTTGCACGAATTAAAATAACGGCGGATGCCAATGCCACAAATTGGGTTAAATCAGAATTACTAAATAAAATATACAAAACTTCAGGCACTTGTCTTCCATTTAATTTTTTAGGTCGTGATACGAATATATACGGAGCCATTCCGACAAAAGCAATCAAAATATATCAGCCCCAATATGCCAGTGCGGTATTGAATAACATTGATATTTTATCTG
>JBBQBB010000105.1:0-4392 GCA_038317095.1 Bacteroidia bacterium
ATTTATATTTGTAAAAGTGCTTTTGATAGCTTTGGCAGATTGAAATGAGCAATTTTAACAACGAAGGAATATGAATACAAAAAAACGATTTTTTATGAAACCGAGTGCCGGAATGGCAATCCGTTTCGCTGCTATTTGCGGCATGATGATTGCAGGGGGGGGTAAGTTTATTTGCCCAGAAAAATGCATGACATTTATTTAAACCTTATTCCACTTGCACAAATGTGAAGTTTACCACAACATCATCTAGCTTGGGTACAAATTTCCCCAAGCCGCCCAATGACCCAACGACATCTCTTCCATTTTCAGAATATTCGGCAACCAATGTTATGACAGATAAAAATGGTGGCCTGTTGTTTTATGTAATTTCTACAAGAACAAATACATTTATTATAGACCGGAATAACAAAATTGCCAAAACCCTAAATACCAGAGGCAAAGAAATTGGAATTGTGCCTATAGATGAAGGAGTGCGTTACCATATTTTAGTGGGTGGTCAAATTGTTGAATATAACTTGGCTAAAGAAGAGTTTGATGAATTTGGAAATTTGAATTTTGGGAATGTACTGCTTGTTCGTGGCGATAAAAATAACTTTCACGAATCAGTTTTTGCAATTCGGTTAAAACACGACAATACTACAGGTTGTCTATCAGGTTATTATTGTTATTCTTTACTGGCAAACGATAACGGCTACACATCGAGGAAAATAAAAATAACAGAATATACAAAAAGCAGATATGATAACACAATCCAAAATTTTTCTCAAACAGATTTTGATATTACAACTATAGCCAATATAGCCACAAGTTTTAGTTACTATGTTTCAGAAATGGATTTGTCTGCAGATGGCAGCTTACTTTCACTTGCCGATGACCAAAAAGTTTGGGTATTTGATATTAATCCATCAACTGGAAAATTTGTAGGTTATTCCAAAAGTTCAATTTATAATAATAATGGTTCTAACCCTGCAGTTGCTGGTTTAGAATTTACTGGCGATAACAATTTGGTGTATTCAGTTTTCGAATCCTCTGCATTAACATCCACAGTTGATGCAGTTTACCATTGGAATTTAACAACCAACGCGGTAAATACTTTTGCCAGTTCTAGTTCTTATGCAAGATCTGCAATTGAAATGAGCAAAAATGGCGAATTAATTGTTGCCAAAGCCAATGGATTGTATAAATTGAATCTTGCCGGTCTAACTATTTCTCCATTTTCTAGTTCTATTGCAATTCATAAAAATATAGATTTATATAATTATTACTTTAGTCCAACAACATCATATTTTGGTATTTATAATTTAAACGATCAAATTGATGGTCAAAACATTGAATTATTGGATTTAGACGAAACTGTTTTTGCATACAAATTTGGAGTATCCCCTACAGGCAGCTTTAACTGGAGCAATGCCTCTCATGGATTGACTAAAAAAGGTTCGGGGAGGGTGTTGGTGTTAAATTCTATAACGGTGGGAGCAGGCACATCGCCTGTGGTTATGGATGGAATGACCATTGACTTTTACAACGAAGCCCAATTTAATATTTACCCCAAGGCTTCTGTAACTTTAAAAGGCACTTACCTAAAAGGGGCAAGCTGCGGGCTAATGTGGGCGGGTATAAATATGCTAAAAGGAAAAGGGCCTAATGCAACTGCTACAAATACATTGGTGTTGCAAAAAAACACATTGGGAACCAATAGCAGAATTATGGATGCATATATAGGTGTAAAAACGAACTCTGCCTACAATATTTTAAATATAAAAGAAGAGAGTAATCTAAGTAGAAATGAAATAAATGTACAAATTAGTAGCAACGATTTAAACAGAATAAGCCTTGCCAATTCTTTTTTCATCGGCGATTTGCCATTGCGCGACCAATACCGTGGTTCAGCCAACCTATACTTTAACGATAATAAGAGACGCACCATTTCTAATATTATGGTAATAAATGGCAATGTAAAAATTGGCGACAATATAACCACCAATAATATAAAAGGCGGTCAATATGGTATTAATGCCATTGGCAGCAGTGTGCAGATATTAAAAGCCAATATTTATGAAAACAAACAATACGGCTGCTTGCTAGATGCAAACAGGCAAGCCAACAAAAGTGTAATCATAGAAAATTGTACCATACACGATTTGCAACAAGGGGTGCGCATAGCCGGCGAAATGGCGACTGCCAATATTACCAAAAACAACATATACAACACACTAGCCTATGGCATACAATACCTAGGCAACCATGGAGGTAAACTTACTGTGGGTGATGAAACTAACCCCGCATTGGGCAATACGTTTAACAATTGCAACTGGGCCGCGGTTGAGTGTTTTGACAATGCGAAATATATTAAGCCAACAGCACAGATTCCAAATCCACCAGACCTTCTGAATTCAAAAATTATAATAGCCAACAATAGCATCAATAACCAATCTTATGCTACTGGGGTTTCTGTTGGGGAGCCAGTTTTGGCTACCAGAAGTTACGGGCTTATGCATCTAAATGTAAATAAAATAGGTCAGTTACAGCGCATTGGGCAAGGAATCGTTTTAAGACAAATTGCAGGTGCAAACATAGCCAAATCTCAATATTCTTTTGGAATCCCTTATAATCCTGCATTTACAATTGACACCAATAACGTTGAGTTTACAAATGCGCTTCAGCCTTTTTACAATGGGGTATTAGCAGAAAATAGCAATGGACTGAACTTTATAGGAAATGCTATAAATTCCAACAGTTATGGAGACTGGAGACCAAATGCAATAAAGATGAGTGAGGGTAAAAACTCACTTGTTTATTATAATGTTTTACATGGCGGAAATGGTTTGCAGGTTACTGGCAATGGCATGTTTAGCAATTATTATTGCAATAGATTTAATAGCTGCGTCAATGGAATACAACTTGGTTGGAATTTTTTACGCAATAAATCCACTTTAAATCCAACACAACATGATGATGTTAAAATACATGCTAACCTTTATCCTGTAAATAATAATATAATCGCACGTCCTAATAATTTTGACAATACATTTCTGTGGGGCGCGGATATAAATGTTTATACGAATGCGGTTGATCGAAATCAATGGGATTTTGTGCAGAATCTTAAGCCTGTAATTTCATATCTTGCTAAACCAAGTACTGCTCCATTTGAAATTGCACATAATCTTAACAGGAAGAATCCTTGTGTGGAAATTAGTGCTGGGTTAGTTAGTCCTATTGGTAATAACCATGTCGCTTTTGCTGATATTCAAGATACAGTTTTACAATGGAAGCTTAAATACGGCATTATGCATGATTATTTTGATGCATCAAGTGACCAATGGATAGCTGATTCATCGCTATTAAAATTAGTAAAAATTGAGTCTTTGATTCAAAAATTAAATTATAATGCCGCCCTTCCTGAACTAAATTTTTATTTCCCAACAAACTCTATTGAATTAGATTTTAAAACGGTTTATCAGATATGGGTTTTAAATAGACTTCAAAATATAAACACCATAATAGGTACAAACGCAAAAATTGTGGATACAGTTTGGACTGACAGTATCAATTATTATATTGATACATTTAGCAGCGATTCTGCAATTTACAGCATCAATTGCGCTGCACTGAATGACAGTTTGGTGCAAATACTTAGCAATATTGCCGGGCAAGATGCGATTTTAAAAAATCCTGCTGCCTATCCGGCGCGTGCAATTTTATGGGCAGATAGACAACTTCAATTTTATGATGCTCCATTACAATTTTATCCCAATGTTACAGGATATGTAACTGGAAGTTGTTTAGGAGGCATTGATTCTGGCCTTTTTGTTGGCTTGTTTAATAACCAGGATGTATATACTGGTATTGGAACCAAAACTACTGATAGCGGTTTCTTTTTACTCAATGGGCAAGAGTTAAAAGCACTGGATACAACTGCAAATTATTATTTGTCAACTTTACTGTCAGATAGCAGTTGGATAAATTCTTCTATGGCAACTTGGCATCAACTAGCTTTCCAAAGTTTTAATAGATTGGAATGTGCAATTTCTAGTAATCCATTGCTCAAAAACGTTACCCAAACAGCGCAAAGAATAATTGTATCACCTAATCCTTCAGCCGACGGGTTTCAACTTGCAAATATGCCGCAAAATTGGCGATTACTAGTTACTAGTATGGATGGCCGGGTTGTTTTGGAAAAGTTTAGTGCTGGGAATTTTTCTTTAAACCGATTGACAACTGGTATTTACATGTTAACAATTGAAGATTTAAAAAATCATGCTATTTCGCATATTAAAATTATTCAATATTAATTTAGTAGTATTAGTAACTATATTTATTTTGTGCATTGGCCATTCAAAAACCAATGCACAAAACAATACATTTTTACTTAAATTGAAAGATTATATGAAT
>JBBQBB010000106.1:0-4298 GCA_038317095.1 Bacteroidia bacterium
GATAAAAACTGCCAACCTAGCAACAGTTGGGAAAGAGAACATCAAGGATTATCCATCCAAGCACAATTAGGCCCCGAAGTGGGTCTGTCATCAATAAAAAAAGCTGGGATATAAACCGCCAACCCGGAAGGGGTTGAGGAAAAGAACAGCGCGGGTCATCTATCACAGCAATAGCTGAGCCCATAGGTTCTATTTTCGCGATACTTTTTATGATCTAAACAAACGAGATTCGACTAATTGTCTGACATCAAATTAAATTGTAAACCTATACGAAATCCAAAAAGATTATTGAATGCCACATATTTTGCTTTGGTACCCAAAGTAAGGTTGCCTAAAATTTCACTGTAAAAATATTTGCCATTTGAATATCGTACAAACTTACTCAGATAAAAATGTATGATAATTGCTATTGTTTATGGTTCGTAATTCTGCATTTGGATAATTGTTTTTGAATGTAATGGGATACTTTTCGCGGCTTTGTTTATTCCATTTAATTTCAAATCCATTTATTTGTTCATCCTCTGTTTCTATTAAATCTATTTCTTGCTGTTGCCGTGCGCGCCAAAACCACATTTTTGTGTAGGGTTGATTGTAGGCCAACCATTTTCTGCGTTCCGTAATTAAATAATTTTCCCATAATTGGCCCATGTCTGCGCGACTGTCTATTCGCTGAAAACTGCCAATAATTTGGTTGCGAATTCCAATATCTACAAAATAGATTTTTTTGGATTTTACCAATTCATTTCTCGCATTGCGGCTAAATGCATGTACGCGGAACAACACAAATGTTTTTTCCAATAAATCAATATATTTTTCTACTGTTTTACTACCTAATTGCAGCATTCTGCCAATCTCATTGTAAGATAATTCTTGCCCTATCTGAACCGCCAAAGCATGTAAGAGCTTTTCTAAAACGGCGGGTTTTTTTATCAAATCAAGGGATAATATATCCTTAGATAAAAATTGATCCCCAAGGGTTCCTAGTATTCGTCTTTTGTTTTCGGTTTCATTTACCACCGCTGGATAGCTGTCGTATAACAGTCTTTGTTCTAAGTTGCGTTCTTCTTTCAATAAGCCTTCATGCTGTCGCATTTCTTCAAAGCAAAGCGGATATATAACATACTCAAAAACCCTACCTGTTAAGGGCCCGTTAATACCCCTGCGATAACATTTTTATCGCCCATTGGAAATATCCCTGACAAGTTGCTCCACAGCAGAGCTTACTTCCGTTTAGTCCAACATGCAAAAATCTGAATAACATTTCAAACTTTCATTAAAACCTAAAAATAAACATCCTAATTTTTGTCTATTACTCCTGATTTAAGGTATTCTTTGCAGAATAATATAGTCCTTAAAAAAAAGTTTAAGGTTTGTGGTTAATGGTTTAGGGCAGTGATAAGTCAATATAAGTTCGACATAAGCTAAGCGCTTTTTTGGCATTAACCTTAAAACTTACCCCATAAACCCCTTTTAATAGCTCAAATACACACTCTTCATCTTATAAAGCTCCCTAAAGGTGGGATCCATTAAATCTTTGATGAACAAAATGCTTTCACCCGTGCTTTTCATTTCAGGACCTAGTTCGCGGCTTACACCTGGGAACTTGTTGAAAGAGAAAACAGGTTGTTTTATTGCATAGCCAGGTGGACGCGGAGGAATGGTGAAGTCTTTGATTTTGCTCACACCCAGCATCACTTTGGTGGCCATATTTACATAGGGTACGTCGTAGGCTTTGCAAATAAATGGCACAGTGCGGCTGGCCCTGGGGTTGGCTTCTATCACATATACTTTGCCTTCTTTTACAGCAAACTGTATGTTCATCAATCCGCGGATGTTCATGCTTTTGGCCAGTAGAATGGTGTATTTTTCCATTTGTTGCATTACATCTTCGCTTAGGCTGAAGGGTGGCAAAACGGCGCTGCTGTCACCACTGTGTATCCCTGCAGGCTCTATGTGTTCCATCATGCCCAAAATATGCACGTCGTCGCCATCACAAATGCTATCGCTTTCGGTTTCTTCTGCGCGGTCTAAGAAATGGTCAATCAATACCCGGTTGCCGGGTAAATCGCCCATGAGTTTAACCACCGCTTTTTCTAAATCTTCATCGTTAATCACTATCACCATGCCTTGGCCGCCCAACACGTAACTGGGTCGCACAAGCACAGGATAGCCCACTTCATTGGCTATTTTTATTGCTTCTTCGGCATCTAGGGCAACACCGTATCTTGGATAGGGTATGTTTAATTCTGCCAGCAAATCGCTGAAACGGCCGCGGTCTTCGGAAAGGTCCATGTTATCAAAACTTGTTCCTATAATTTTTACTCCCTTGGCATGCAGTTTTTCGGCCAATTTCAAAGCAGTTTGTCCGCCCAATTGTACAATCACACCTTCCGGTTTTTCAAACTCTATCAGTTCCCACAAATGCTCCCAATAAACAGGCTCGAAATACAATTTGTCTGCCATGTCAAAATCGGTACTCACCGTTTCTGGATTGCAGTTTACCATGATGGCTTCATACCCAGCTTCGCGGGCTGCTAAAATGCCGTGCACACAACTGTAATCGAACTCTATGCCTTGTCCAATGCGGTTGGGGCCGCTGCCCAATACAATTACTTTTTTCTTGTTTTCGGAAAAAACGCTTTCGTTTTCTCCATCAAAAGTGCTGTAGAAATAGTTGGTGGGACTGGGAAATTCAGCACTGCAAGTATCTACCATTTTATAAACCCGGCGAATGCCAAGCGCTTTGCGTTTTTCGAAAACCTGGTCTGCCGTGCAATTGCCCATCAACCATGCAATTTGTTCATCGCTATAGCCCTTTTCTTTGGAGATGCGCATCAAATCTGTAGGCAAATTATCAATATTAAATCGGCGAATATCGGTTTCTGTTTTTACCAAGTCGGCAATTTGTTCCAAAAACCAGCGGTCTATTTTGGTTATTTTCTGCACAGAACTAATAGGAACACCTAAAGAAAGTGCATCCTTCAATTGAAAAATGCGGTTCCAACTAGCATGTTCTAACCCGTGGGCTAAGGTTTCTAAATTCCTTTCTGCTGGCCTATCTGCACCCAAACCATGTCGGCCAATTTCTAAACTTTGACAAGCTTTTTGTAAGGCTTCTTGAAAACTGCGGCCAATGGCCATAACCTCACCCACAGATTTCATTTGAAAACCAAGGCGTGTATCTGCTCCATGAAATTTGTCGAAATTCCAACGTGGTATTTTTACAACCACATAATCCAACGCAGGTTCAAAGAAGGCAGAAGTAGTTTTGGTAACCGGATTTTTTAATTCATCCAAGTAATAACCTACAGAGAGTTTTGCGGCAATTTTGGCAATTGGGTAACCAGTAGCCTTAGAAGCCAAAGCCGAACTGCGACTCACCCTAGGGTTGATTTCTATGGCGATAATTTCTTCATCTTCGGGATTCACAGAAAATTGCACATTACAACCTCCAGCAAAAACGCCCATACTGCGCATCATTTTAAAAGCCATGTCGCGCATACGTTGAAAACAGGTATCGCTTAGTGTCATTGCTGGCGCCACAGTAATACTATCTCCGGTATGGATACCCATCGGGTCAAAATTTTCAATGGTACAAATTACCGCTATGTCGTCTTTTTCATCTCGCAGCAGCTCTAATTCGTACTCTTTCCAGCCCATTACGGCTTTTTCTACGAGTACCTCATGCACAGGGCTGGCTTCCAATCCGCGTTGTAACAGGGTATCAAAATCTTCTTTCTTAAAAACGACACTTCCTCCAGTTCCGCCAAGCGTATAACTGGGGCGTATAACCAACGGAAAACCAATGCGTTGGGCAACTTCTTTTCCTTCTAAAAAACTATTGGCAATATGACCATCCGCAACCCCTATTCCCAATTCAATCATCAGGTTTCTAAACTTGTCGCGGTCTTCCATTTTGTCAATGGCTTCAATATTTACCCCAATGATTCTGCAGTTGCGCTTTTCCCAAATGCCCAATTCTTCGCATTCTTTGGCTAGGTTTAATGCCGTTTGGCCTCCCATGGTTGGCAAAACTGCATCTATTTGCCTTTCTGATAAAATTTTATCAATGCTCTCTGCGGTTAATGGCCACAAATAAACGTGGTCGGCGTTCATTTTGTCGGTCATAATGGTTGCTGGATTGCTGTTGATTAGCGATACTTCAATACCTTCTTCGCGCAAACTGCGTGCTGCTTGGGATCCAGAATAATCAAACTCGCAAGCTTGACCGATGATGATTGGCCCTGAACCAATGATGAGTACAGATCGAATGGATTTATCTAATGGCATGGATGTCT
>JBBQBB010000107.1:0-3950 GCA_038317095.1 Bacteroidia bacterium
GAAGAAGTTGGATTCAATTATATGTTTTTCACGGGTTCCGGTTTAAAGAGTAGCTATGTAAACAGAACGCAAGAAAATATTGCAAAGATGTTTGAAGAAGCTGAAAAGAATGCTCCTACAATCATATTTATTGATGAAATAAACGAACTCCTTCCAAGCCGTGATAGTGAGGTTCATGAAATGGCGAAAAGTGCTGTAAATGAAATGCTGGCTCAAATGGATAGAACTGGAGAAAAAGGAATTTTTATCATTGGAGCAACCAACTATCCTGATATGATAGACCCAGCAATGCTTGGGGCAGGTCGTTTGGAAAAGAAATTTTATATAGGACCACCAGATTTTGAACTAAGAAAGGCACTATTTGAAAACTACTTGAAAAATCGACCCTTAGATTTTGGAATGGATTATGACAATCTTTCAAAAATAACAGAAAACTATGTTTCTGGTGATATTGAATTTTTAGTTAATGAAGCTTCTCGGTTGGCATTAAAAGAAAAATCAAGAATTACAATGAAAATCTTGGAAGAGGTGATAAAAAAAACAAAACCATCAGTTACGCTTCAAGAATTAAAAAAACACGAGCAAATTAAAGCAAAAATGAATGGCGAAAATATTGAACAAAAAAATGACCGACCTATAATTGGATTTAAACTTTGATAAAAAAATAAAATGAACACAATAACATTTGACAAACTATTAATCAAAACGGCCTTTTGTTGCATGGCATCAGACGGCAACATTGATAGCAGAGAGATTGCCTTAATAAAATCAATGTGCGAAAAATCGCCATTGTTTGAGAACCTCAACTTTCAAGTAGAAATAAATACGCTTGTAAATAAAATTAATACGAGGGGCAAGGAATTTATCTCCTACTATTTTGACTTGTTAGGGAAAGCAAGTCTTACCGAAAAAGAAGAATTGACTTTAATTGACTTTGCCATTCAAACAATCAAAGCTGATGAAAAAGTCGAGTATTCTGAAATTAAATTTTTCAAAAACATTAGACATCGCCTAAAAATAAGCGATGAACATATTTTAGCTATTTACCCAGATATTGAACAATTTTTAGAAGCAGATATAGTGACAGAATCGTTCCTCGATAAAATTACCAGTCAATATTTGGAATCCGCTACATTACCCCAATTTGAATTAATCAGCATTGACACAAGTTCGCCAGCCAACTTAAAAAAAGATGGGTAACGAAATCAAAACAGTTTTAGCAATTTGATTCTTTCTCTGTCTGATAGATATGCCTTACGGCTTTTCTCCTGATAGGATTCGAGTGGACTTGACCATTTTTTGGCATCGAAAGGTGCATGCCACGGAGTTATGTATAGAGGTGCCAAACTTTTCTATGGTGGGTTTATATTGGGGTGCAGCACAATTAGATTTCTGCAAATCTTGCACCAGCTCGCAAAACGTGCCCTATGGTAAATTCATGTACCAAAAACACAGGCGGAAATAGAACGCTATATTTGGTATATGCCACCTTCAAAAAAAAATTATTTACCCTAGCAACAGATCCAAAAACAAGCTGCCTGTAACGTATAGCTTATAGCTGTAAGGAGGACTGAAATTAAGCCAAATTTGGATAAAAAACTGAGTATTTGGATTTATCTGCACCAAAGGCACACAAACTGACGTTAGATTAAACCCTATGGGACATTACCAACATCAAACTGACCTTGTCTGATTGAACATTTTTAAAAGTCGGACAAGCCGTGTTTGCTATCCTTCACAAAATAAAAAGAGAGGCAAAGCCGACACACGACCCAACGCAATTTGCTTCACATTTAATTTTGACCAACCGCAAGAAGACTATTCTATATTGTAAGATGACAAATGTGTGAATGTTGTAAATTCTTCCTTTTTATTGTGTAACGCTAACTCGATTCAAGACATAAACCTTTGTGGCATATATTTTTAGTCACATTTAAAAACAAAATATTTTATGAAACAAGAACACAATCAATATGTAGAAAAATTTGTGGAGATGGTCAAAGATGCTCGTATCTGTATGCTCATCACGAACGAAAAAGATGCTGAAAATCTATCGGGCAGACCAATGGGTATAAATAAAATTGATGACGATGGCACTATGTGGTTTTTTACAAAGGCTTCTTCCTATAAAGTTGAGGAAATAGATGAAAGTAAAAAAGTATCCATTGCCATTACCAACGAAAGCAGTAATAATTATTTAATGATTCACGGCACTGCAACTTTGGTAAACGACAAAAGCAAAATGAAAGAACTGTGGAGTGCCATCATGAAAGCATGGTTTCCGTTGGGCTTAGAGGATCCCGATATGACCCTTATTAAAGTTGTTCCCAACGAGGTTGAGTATTGGGACAGCAGTTCAAGCAAAATGGTAGTATTGTTTAATATGCTAAAAGCAATAGCAACAGGTAAAGAATATGAAGAAGGCGAACACGGAAAAATTAATTTATAAATAACCTATAGTAATAAAAGAAATTATGAAAATATTAATGGCATTAACATCGCACAGTGAATTAGGAAATACTGGCAAGAAAACCGGTTTTTGGGTAGAAGAATTTGCAGCACCATATTATATCTTGAAAGATGCAGGAGCTACCATCAGCATTGCTTCACCAAAAGGCGGACAACCCCCCATTGACCCTTCAAGCACCGAACCGGCAAATCAAACAGAAGCTACGCATCGTTTTGACAAAGATGCCACGTTGAAAGAACTATTGGCTCACACAAAAAAATTATCAGAAGTATCCGCAGATGATTTTGATGCTGTGTTTTATCCTGGTGGTCATGGTCCTTTGTGGGATTTAACCAATGATAAAGATTCTATTAAACTCATTGAAAATTTTTGGATCGGTAAAAAACCTGTAGCGGCAGTTTGCCATGCACCTTCAGTTTTGCTGCATGTGGTGGATGAAGAAAAAATACCTTTATTGAAAGGTAAAAAAGTAACGGGCTTTACAAATACCGAAGAAAAAGCTGTAGGGCTCACTGAGGTAGTGCCTTTTTTGTTGGAAGATGAATTGAAAAGAAAAGGCGGTATTTATTCTAAAAAAGAAGATTGGACTTCTTATGTGGTTACAGATGGTTTATTAATCACGGGCCAAAATCCGGCATCGTCAAAAGCAGCGGCAGAAAAATTATTGGAGCTTTTACAAGAAAGTAAAAAGAATGACGACAAAACAAATCGTATTGGCCTCAAGGCCTAAGGGTGCACCTAAACTCAATAATTTCAGCTTCGAAAACGTGGAGCTGGATGAAATGAAGGAGAATGAGATAACTGTGGAAGGGTTATTATATTCGGTAGATCCTTATATGCGTGGCAGAATGAATGATGCGAAATCGTATGTAGCTCCTTTTCAAATTGACCAGCCAATTGAAGGAGCCGTAGTTGCAAAAGTATTGGCTTCTAAGTCGGCGAACTTTAAAACAGGCGATATGGTTGTGGGCAGGCTAAACTGGCGACAACGCACCATAGCTAATGAAAAAGATTTGCGAAAAATTGATACCTCTGTTGCACCAGCAAGTTATTACTTAGGTATTTTGGGTATGACGGGCCTAACTGCTTATTTTGGTTTAATAGATATTGGCAAACCTAAAGCAGGAGAAACACTAGTGGTTTCAGGAGCTGCAGGTGCTGTTGGAATGGTGGTCGGTCAGATTGCCAAAATAAATGGTTGCCGTGTAATTGGCATTGCTGGCAGCGACAAAAAGATAAAAACATTAAAAGAAGATTTTGGATTTGATGAGGTCATCAATTACAAAACCACAAAAAATATTAAAGAAGCTATTGCGCAATGCTGTCCAAAAGGAGTTGATATATATTATGACAATGTGGGTGGAGAAATTTCTGATGCAGTTATTGCCAACATTAATTTTAATGCAAGAATTGTATTGTGTGGACAGATTTCATTATACAACAGTATTGAAATACCAGTTGGACCAAGGTTACAACCCAT
>JBBQBB010000108.1:0-3685 GCA_038317095.1 Bacteroidia bacterium
TAATTTCATGTCGAACATAAGTGCCAACACATGGTGCTTGCCGGAAGAAATGGCAGGATGGAATTGCAAGAGCAACAGCTTAGAAATTGAAATTGCAGGTTTATAGACTTCTGTTTTTCGGTTATAGGTAATTGTGTCAAAAAAGGCTTCGTCGACAAAAATACCTGGCATTTCTGGGAAATTGAGCAACAATGCACCCACCTTGCTTTGAAGGGTCGAATTGGTGTTAATTTTTTGAATTAAAAGAAGCGTTTTATAAATCACTTTATTTAAGGGATGCTCGCGATCATAGGTGGTGTATTGTACATAAAACTTTTCTTTATGAACTATATTTTTACTGATTTGTTTTGCAAAATTCAAACTCCCTTTTAGTGCAGAAATATTTTCTTCCTTTTTACGGTATTGCTTAATCAAACCTTTGTGCAAGAGTGATTCTGCCTCATTTAAAAACAAGTCAAAATACAAGTCCAGTATGCTGTTTGATTTTAATTTTAAATCGGATTTACTGGTCGCTGAAACATTGATAAAGCCAATTCGTTTCAGCATATTTAGCAATATGTTTCGCCAATATGCGTCGCCGTTCTTACGGTCTATTTTGGGTAAAACTTCTATGGTTAAATTGCCAACTTGTATTACCCCAACGTACGCATTGAACTGAACCCCTTTGTAAACCAAACTGAAGTAGAGAGTGCCACTTCCATGGTATTTCTCCAATGCTTTAAACTGTTCTTCTGTTATTTTTTTTCCATAAAAATGCGGATCGTATTTTATACAATCGTGCTCATAAACGGTTATAATATGTTTATCCTTCGCTGACAAGAATTTGCTTTACAGCCTCCATAAATGCAACATTGTTTTCTTCATCGTCATATCGCTTAATGGAATAAAGAATTTTATCACTTAAATCAGAGGTATCATATTCTCCAAATTTTGCGAAACGTTTGTTCTCCGCTTTTTTCATTTCCACAAACCCTTCGCCAAGCACAATGCCTATTTTACCATAATCACCATAAAAATATTCTTGCAATAAAGGAATGATTTTATCGTACATCGCTGATTTTAATTCATCGACACTTTCAATATTTAAAAAATACGAATGTCCAATAAGATGATCGCGATTTAGTAGGGTTTCTATGCGTTCATTAATTGTCAATAACAATGTCCTCAATTCAACTCCGTCAATGTCATTTTCCAATCCCTCAAGCTCATAATTTGGCGGCATTTCCTCAAAACTAAATCTGCGGCGCAGGGCGGTATCCAAGGCCTCTACGCTTCGGTCCGCTGTGTTCATGGTGCCAATGATGTATAAGTTTTTAGGTACACCAAATAATGATTTGCTGTAAGGCAAAGTGGCATACATCTCGTGCTCTGCCCCAAGTCTCTTGTCATCTTCAATGAGTGTAATCAATTCTCCAAAAATATTGGAGACATTTCCTCTGTTGATTTCATCAATAAAAAGTGCATACTCATTTTTGGGATCACGGGCTGCCATTTCACACATTTCTTTAAAAACACCAGGCACTATTTGATAACCAATTTCGCCGTCTGCATTATCATTGGCTAGGATTGGCTTAATGCCTTCAATAAAATCTTCGTAACTAAAGGATTGATGAAATGTGATGAATTTATACCGTTTAATTTTATTTTCAGAGGATGGTTTAAAATCAGTGAATAAATTGTAGAGCTCGTTAATTTCAGCCATTTCTTCATCATCCTCGATGCTCAATTCCCAAAATGAATCTTGGGTTTTATTGAAAATTAGTGGCGATTGTTTTTTCGCCACTTTTACTTCAACGCATTCTTCCACCGTATGTGATTGTAGTTGTCCCCAGATGGTTTGCTTGATGGTATTGGACGCTGAAACACTCGCTTTGAGTTTAATTAATTCATGATTGCTTATTTCGGTAACTTTGGCTTTTCCAAGTCCCTTTAAAGCCGCACCAATTACCTGCCACCAACTAAATTCGCCCATTCTACCTGCAATATATTGGTCTCTGGAAACAGCAGTTTCAGTTGTAGTAAATCTTTGGAAAAACTTTTGTTGCAACGTATACGTTTTTCCTGTTCCAGGAGGGCCATATAATATTTGATTCAATGGACCTTTACTTGTTCCATTCGTTGTTTTTTTTTCTTCCATCTCTATGATTTCATTTTCAAAATCTTCATTCAATAATTCTTCTATTAGTTCAGGGTTTTTTGCAACTCGAATCACCCATCGATTGTATTTGGATAAATACATGGTCCTATATTGAGAACCTTTGCTTTGAATATGTCGCACATTTGATTCCACAATTCTGGGAGTCCATTTTTCGGCTAAAAAATCCTCTGGATTTATTACACTCCACGTTCCATTTTTTTCTTCACCATATTTAATATAGGAAATATTGCCATTTGGATAATCATGCTTCAGGTCTTCAAAGTCATCCAATCCAGCGCAAAATGCCAACAATAAATTATCCGATTTCTTTTCCAAGGATACTACATACCTTGGGCCCAAAGTAAGTTGAATCAAGCTTCTCTCCATTCTAACAGATGTATACACCCGAGGGTCATCTTCATTTAATTCCAAACCCGTAAGCAGCTTATTCACCAAAGTAAAAAACTGCGCTAATGTATTTGGTTCCGCAATGTTTTGTGCCACCCTTGCAAGTTGATACCAATATTTGTCTTTATTCAGAGCATCTTTGGTTGCTTCTTTTTCTACCGCGTGTACAAAATTGAAATACAAAATATCTTGGGCAAAAATCATGTGGTTGGGATCTTGATAACAGTCCCCATCTAAAAAAGAATTCTTTAAATTTAGAAGTTCTGTATTGTTGACAATATTCTCTTCAATTAATTTATGGATTAAGCCCAAATAGTGGACATATTTTAAGCCCGCTTTCGGCCTTGGTTCACCAATATAATCACAATATTTGAAGTAATATTCATTCTTAAAAAATGTATAATGTCCAGGATTGTGGTATGTAAGAATTGAAGCAATTGTGCGTTCATCATGCTGGGCACTTAAATTTTCTTTCTTTGCAATGGTTTTAAAAAGAGATTCTGCGTCATCGCGATACCTCTCAATTCTTAATTGTAGTGGAACGTTTTCATCAAATAGGCGCTTCAATATTTCCCTATAAGGTTCAGTTGCGCGCGCACCCATTTGTTTCATAGTGTCCGCTGCCGCAAAATACAGTTGATCGTGAAATTTTACATTGGCAATTTCGGCTGCAAAATCTGCAGCGTTCACATCTGGATGACCTATATTTTGCTTAATAATCTTCCATTTATAAATCTCTTCGCCATTGCCAGGCAAAAGATTCTGAATGTATTTATCTACCAATTCTTTGTTACTGCCCATTATTAAAATGTTGGTTTGACTATATAGTTGGCAATTTTAGTGCATTTTTTGGCATTCCCTGCAATTGTGCAATATTTACCCCGCAAATACCGTGCGGTCTCCCCTCCCATCTTTGCTGCATGGAAAACACTGAGACCATTTACTTGCCGGATACGCTTTTTACCCGTAAAGAAATTGTTGCATTTGCAAAAACGCTTACGGATACCTTTGACAGGGTTGGCGTGCCCTGCCAAATTCTGAAACGAACCAAAGACATTTGGGCGCGGGATTATATGCCCATAGAGGTGGCGTCTGACAAGTTTGTGCAGTTTTTGTATGCGCCAGATTACCTGATGAAAT
>JBBQBB010000109.1:0-3636 GCA_038317095.1 Bacteroidia bacterium
GGAACGGGCGCAACCATCATCTCAGCATCAGCGGGCACCCAATTTGCACTTGAAAATGGAGATTTAGAAAACGGCGTTTTTACGTACAGTATTTTGGAAGCCATGAACAGCAATAGCAGCCTCACGGTTTCTCAGTTGAAAACCATCGTAGTCAAGCGGGTTGTTGAACTGACCAACGGCATGCAGAAACCAACGAGTAGGAATGAGACGATTAATAGTGATTGGAGGGTGTGGTGAGAATAATTGTAAATGGTGAATCATAAATTATAAATGAAAGGCAGGGTAATTCTTTTGATTTTTGGGTTTGCCTTTTTGGGTGGATTGAAGGGGCAAGCGCCTAGGCTGGTTTTGCCAGTGGGGCATTCTGGCTCAATAGATGTTATACAATTTAGTCCTGACGGGAAAAATGTGGCAACAGGTTCCAAAGATAAAACTGTTAAAATATGGGATGTAAGAACTAGCAAATTATTAGCCGAACTGAAAGGCCATATAGGGGCAATTAATTCTTTAATTTATAATTCTTCAGGTAATAGAATATTAACAACCGCCTCCTTAGATAGTATTGCAAAACTTTGGGATGCCAAAACTGGACTTTTAATCAAAAACTTAACTACAGGAAGAACGTATATAGATTTTGCAATTTTTAGTCCTGACGGTAAATTTATAATGATGACTAGCAATAGAAGTAAACAAGTTATTTTATCGGCTGAATCTGGTTTACCCGTCGTTATTTTAAATGGATGCAAAGAAAATATTGAAGGGGCAGATTTTAGTCCTGATAGTAAAATGGTAGTTACCAATTCAGGATATGATCCTCCGGCAGTGTGGAATACTCAAACTGGAGAACTTCTTTCAACGTTGAAAGATCATGCTCAAAAAATGGTAAAATTTCTGCCAGATGGGAGACGAATAGCTACAACAAATTATGAAAACTCAATAAAAATTTGGGAGACAAACAATGGAAATATGTTATTTGAATTGAAGGGGCACAATAAATTTGTTACTTCGTTAACCTTCAGCCCAAATGGTAAGCGTATGACTAGTTCATCTATCGGAAGTGAGAATGCTAAGCTTTGGAATTTAGAAGACGGAAGTTTTATCGCTGATTTAAATGGCAATCAATATAGCTTAGCATCTGTTTCCTTCAGCCCAGATAGCAAAACTGTTCTTACTACTGGTATTGTAACTAAGTTTTGGGATGCTAATTCTGGTGTATTTAAAAGCGAGGGTCCGTATAACAGCAACTTTGCTAAATATCATAAATCCCGAAATTTTTATATTATACATAGTCTTCAGGGAATGAAAATTATAGACAATAAAACGGACAGCGTAATTTCTACCTTTGACAAGACATCTGGTTTTTCATTAGAGACATTTGCCGTATTTAGTGACTTAGGAGATTTAGCAGCCTGTTATAATTCTGGATCCAAAATAGCGGCAATTTGGGACACAAAATCAGGTAAACTTATTATAGAATTAAAAGGTCAAACAAATGCATTTGACAATGCTTATTCAACGTTAAATAGTGAATGTATAATTACAGAAGCATATAAAAATACATTCATGTGGAAGATGGAAAATAATGTATTATCTCCTGTTAAAATGGTCGTTAACGATTCTATCGAACTGTTGCATTATAGCCCAGATGGCCAGGTGATTGTTAAGTTAAAACGGGTGAATGACGGGGAAGTAAGTTTATGGAATGCTCAATCATTTGAGTGCATAAACCCGAATTTGCAAACTCAGAAAATGCAACACATAAATACCAACGTACCTGGTAGTTATGTTTTTTCAAAAGACAGTAAAAAACTTTTTCTTACAAATAACAGCAATGCTTTTTATATAATGGATGCCAAAACAGGTGAAATGAAATCCGAATTTGAAACTGGGGAGGTTTGGTTTTCAACTATTAATCCTTCAGCCACACGATATATTTCCTATTTTTCCAATGAGTTAAAGCTTATAGACCTAGAATCGGGTAAACAAATGAACAAATTAAATCTTGATCTAAATTCGCTGAAACCGATTGAATTCATTGATGATGAAAAATTTATCGCATTTGCATATGACAACATAAAACTGTTCTCTGTTTTTGGTAAAAAACCTATTTTAACCATGCCAAACGGGCAAGTTTCTTTCAATTCAAATCGGAGTAAATTGTTAATTAATTCTTATGATGCATTGAGGGTATGGGATTTAAAACAAGAAAAAATGCAATTAGACGTGAAACCCAATGCAGAGCAGCATGAGTATTTGGGGAATGCATTTTTGTCTTTTGATGAGAAATATATTTTGTATTCGAGTAATTCAGAGTTGGGCCAAAGAATCTTAGTTAAAGATATAAACACAGGATCTGTTACGCACGAAATTAAAGGATATGCGGATAAAATATTTTGGAGCAAAAGCGGCAATTATATTTTCATTATTCATGATAGAACTGTCACAATATACGATGCAAAGACATTCGATTTTGTTTCAGATCTCAAGGGTCATGAAAATAAAGTAAATTCTGTAATTTCACTTGCAGACGAAACAAAAATATTAACAATTTCTGAAGATAATACAGCCAAAGTTTGGGAATGGAATACAGGCAAATTAATTTACACTTGTCTAATGTTGAGAAACAATTATATCTTCAATATTACCCCTTTAGGTTATTACACTGCCAATCATAGCGCAGCCAAACTTCTCCACTACGTCACTCCCGACCTCAAAGTCATCACTTTCGAACAACTCGATGTAAAATACAACCGCCCAGATAAAGTACTGGAAGCCATCGGAAATATGGATACAGCCCTGATCCATTCCTACAAAAAGGCATACGAGAAACGCATCAAAAAACTAGGGATTGATACCACTTCATTTGAGGAAGGATATTCAGTACCCGAAGCAGACTTTGTAAACCGAGACGCTATTGAATATGAACAAAAAGCCAATCAATTATCGATCCATATCAAAGGCGCAGACAGCACTTATAAGCTAGACCGTTTCAACATTTGGGTAAATGAAATTCCCCTATACGGACAAAAGGGAATCAGCCTTCGCAAACGAAACAAAAACAGCATTGATACTACCATAAATATCCAGCTTACCAGTGGTGATAACAGAATAGAAACATCCATCTTAAATGTAAACGGAACGGAAAGTTACCGCATGCCATTGTATGTAAAATATACACCACAAATCCAAGAAAAAAAGAAAGTATATTTTATGGGTTTTGGCGTAGAAAAATTTAGCAATCCGACTTATAACTTGCTTTACAGCGTTAAGGACGTTCGGCAATTGGCCAAAAAAATGCGCGAAAGATATGGAGATACTCTTGAAATAGATACATTATTTAATGAAAAAGTAACAGAAAAAAGTATTGCAGCATTAAAACAAAAACTATTTAAAACAAACATAAACGACAAAGTAATTGTAGCCTATTCCGGCCATGGATTGCTGAGCAAGGAATACGATTATTATCTGGGTACCAGCAATGTAGATTTTGAACACCCAGAAAATGGCGGCTTGCCTTATGAAGCCTTGGAAAACTTACTGGACAGCATACCGGCGCGCCAAAAACTGATGTTGATAGACGCCTGCCATAGCGGAGAGGTGGACAAAGACGAAAAATTGCAAATGGCAGCCGAAGCC
>JBBQBB010000110.1:0-3634 GCA_038317095.1 Bacteroidia bacterium
AAATGCAAATGCCCCGGGTAGCAGCGGCAGCGCCTGCAGTGTGGGGGCAAACGGATGCGCGCCAGCGGGGGCGACCGGCAGGAAGCCAACGCTGGCACTGCAGCAGTAGCCGCCACACAAGGGCCTATAGCGGATGGCCGGATGAGGCAAAGATGAAAATTGTATCTTAAACGCATTCAAAAAGCAAAAAATAAACACCATTAATTTTGTCCACTTGAACCAAACGACTCCAAAATACCATTAATTTTGTCTACTATACCTGTTTTTACCACAAATTCCAGGACACATTCCCCAAAATTGCATAAACCAAATAAATCGATTAATGGAAGGAATATACTGAATTACCTGATCGCAACACATTGGGCCACTTATGGTATCTCCTGGTCCGCGAATATCCCAATTGCTAGGGAAAATTGTGGTTGGGTCTAATGTGTTATAACTAATTCCCCCATTTAAACTCATTCTTGCATAGCTGTTTTGGCATGTTAAGAAAACATCACCAGACGATGCTCCACTCACATCAGGAGGGATGCCCATGGACATAACATTGTCTAAATAAACGCTATAACTTTTGAATAAAACTGGATCTGGAACGGCACCTCGCGCTTCATCTGTCCCTCTCTCATTCAATGGTAAAATTTTTATGACCTTATTCTCTGGTTTTAATTTTCCGCGTATGGGTCCATCTGGCACAAAATAAGGTTTGTCCATATTTACCTCATCAATTTTGCACTCTAATGCAAAGTGCTTAAACTGGTTCCCTTTGACAAAATGTGGTTGAATAATTGATTGTTTTAATTCCGCACGGTTTTCAATTCTGTTGTTGTTATCCGTTGGTTTTTTACGAATTAAAAACCAATAAACAGCAACACCGCCTAAAAGTATTGCAAGAATGATGATTAAATTTCTCATGGTATAGATTAATGGGTAAAACAAATATACTTGGAATTATGATTAAACAAAATTTATTTGCAATAAATATTTGAATGAATGGTTATGCGATGTATATCAAAAAACAGCGTATTTGCAATTTTAAAATATAACTCACATTACTAAAATTTTATTTAATTATGTTGTGGACTTAATGTGAAAATCATTCTCGTTTTGCGGCTGTAATTTTGTAATATGGAAAATAAACAATGTTATTATTGCGGCTACTTCGGTGGCATGTATCTGGTTCACAGCAAATACCACTGCCCGTCGTGCAAATGCTTCTGCTTACTGGAAGACAACGATGCTGAGCAAGATGTGTATGACGATGATTTGATTGAAGCAAGAACTCACCCCGCAATATTTGTGACTGACTTGCTTTTGCAACGGGCCTAATCGGTCTTTATTGGGGTTATGGCTTTTCTCTTCAAAGGCAGTAACTTTGCGGTGTGAGAATACTCATCAAAACACCAGCGCAAATTGAAGGAATACGCAAAAGCAGTGCATTGGCGGCAAAAACCCTCAAACACCTGGAGCAGTTTGTCAAACCGGGCGTTAAAACCATAGAATTAGACAGTATTGCCGAAGATTTTATTCGCAGCAACAATGCAATTCCAGCGACCAAAGGGTATAAAGGGTACAAACATTCCTCCTGTATTTCTGTAAATGACGTAATCTGCCATGGCGTGCCCAATGACACGGTTTTGGAGTTAGGGGATATTGTAAATATTGATGTTACCTGTATTTTGGATGGGTATTTTGGAGACACCTGCAAGATGTATTTTGTAGGTGAAGTCAGTGTATACGCAAAACGATTGTGTGATGTTACCAAAGAATGCCTGCACAAGGGCATGGAACAGTGTTTCCCTGGAAATCACCTGGGAAATGTAGGCTTTAAAATAGCCGAGCACGCGCATAAAAATGGATATAGCGTGGTGTATGAATTCTGCGGACATGGGGTAGGTGTAAAGTTTCACGAAGACCCAGAAGTACCGCACATTGCCGAAAAAAATTCAGGACCTATTTTAAAACCCGGTATGACTTTTACCATAGAACCCATGATCAATGCAGGAAAAGCTAGGTCTAAAGTTGATAAACGAGACAACTGGACTGCGCGTACCATCGACGGCAAACTAAGCGCACAATATGAGCACACCATATTAATAACCGAAACAGGATATGAAGCCTTAACAGATGTTTATGGCGATTTTTAATTTTTGTTTTCTGCCCTTTTATCTGTAAATTTGATTGCGCATTTAAAGGAAGAGTTTCACGATTTAATAGATACGAAACAAGATGAAAAGTTATTGTTGGCCAATTATCAATTGATTCATGGATTTGTTGATAACGAAAATGGTGCAATGTGTCTTGGGTTAAGCAAATCCCAACGAGAAGAATTTTTGATTTCTTGGGACGGGGATTTTAAAAAGGAAAATTTGGTTTCGTACAAGGAGGTTGTTTCGAAGCTTGGAAAATGGCTTTAACTATGTTTTATTCAAAAATTAAAATAGATTTTAATGCCCTATATTTTGACGAAAATTGACTCCTGCGCACCCGCCGCGGGGTGGGGCGTAGGAGTTACACGTTTATAGAAAAAACGAAATGGCAATATTGGGTTTGGCTGTATTTTTGCCTTTTGCAAAAATGATGACAAACCCCAGAGTCTGCCAGAGACAAAACCAAAAACATATTCAAAAACGATGAAACTCCACACCATACAAACAGGCTATTTTAAACTCGACGGGGGGGCTATGTTTGGCATAGTTCCAAAAAGTATTTGGAACCGCCTAAACCCAGCGGATGAAAACAACATGTGCAACTGGGCTATGCGCTGTTTGCTTGTAGAAGATGGCAACCGCCGCATATTAATAGACACAGGTATTGGCAACAAACAAAGCGATAAATTCTTTGGTTATTATTCCTTAAACGGAACCGATTCTTTGGAACTTTCTCTCAACCATGCCGGTTTTGAATTTGCTGACATTACGGATGTTTTACTCACCCATTTGCATTTCGATCACTGCGGCGGAGCTGTACAATGGAACAAAGACAAAACAGGCTATGAGCCAACTTTCCCAAATGCAACTTATCATTTAACTGAAGCCCATTGGAAGCATGCCAATAACCCAAATCCACGGGAAAAACCCAGTTTTTTGCAAGAAAATTTCGCACCATTAAAAGAAAAAGGGGTATTAAATTTTGTAAAAGAAAACGAAAAACTTACCGATAATTTTACTTGCCGTGCTGTGGGTGGGCATACAATTTCCATGATTTGTCCAGAAATTAAATTCGAAAATAAAACCATTTTTTATGCCGCGGATTTAATTCCATCCAGCAACCATATTCCTTTAAATTACGTGATGGGATATGACATAGAACCCCTAAAAACCATGCAAGAAAAAGCAGCTTTGTATCAAAAAGCAGTAGCAGAAAACTGGCTCATTTATTTCGAACACGACAACGCGGTAGAATGTTGCACAGTGGCTGTGAATGAGAAAGGACAATATGGGGTGGGAGAGATGATGGTTCTGGATTCGTTATAGAAATCAATACTGGTATATATCCAAAAAAAAAGAGTTCAATAATCTGGTTTATAATCTGGTTTGGGACAGGGAAGTGATAAAATAGCAAAGCAAAAGACAAAATATTAACTATTAAAAAAATAATTTTTACACACATTGGGGGGGGGGGTGGGATTTGCAAG
>JBBQBB010000111.1:0-2937 GCA_038317095.1 Bacteroidia bacterium
TATTTTTTTAACAAAACTACCCGTTAAGTTCAAATTGGCATCGATAGGATCGCCACTCCAGCGTATGTATCCTCCTTGCTTTAATTCAATTTTACGCGTGATAACATTGATTCCCGGCAGTGAAAATACATATTGTCCAGATGCAACAATAAAAGACCCGTATAAAAAAAAGTTTTGGTTTTCATCGTATACCATGCGAAGTATCCCATCTCCCCTGCCTTTGATTACATCTCCCAATTGTTTGTCAATTAAAAACTCTGCTTCCAAATCCCGATTCACTTCGAAGCTTATGTCTATTCTTTGAATGACGTTATTCTCAAATTTCTTTCTTTTCAAGGTATCTACTCCTTGTTTCACAAAACGGATAAAGCCTAAAATGTCATTTTTTTCTAAGTCTGAATATACCAAACTAATTTTGCTGTTTTTCCTATTTTTCAAATGTATATCCATAGAAATTCTATCCAATGGACCGAAAACGTTACAATAACCATCGGCGTATGCAGTTCCAAAATACAAATCGTTATCCCTTTGTGTAGTATTCAACACTTTTAAATTATCCACACTGTCAATTTTAATATTCAAATAAAATTTATCAAAATTTGTATGCGTAATGGCCAAAATGGCGACTGCTTTACCATTGCCATATTCGTTTTGCAATTTTATGGGTGTCTTCGTAAAAAATCCATTCTTATTAGAAAATATTTTCCCATTCAAAATATAATTTGTATTTAAATAATCAATTTTAATATTTGCATTTCTAAGATTCACTTCTCCTTCTAATCGCGGGGTTTTATTGCTGCCTTTAATAAAAAGTTCCCCATTTAAGGTTCCAGACTTAATGGTAAAAATATCCTTTAAAAATGGCTGTGCGGCTGCCAAAGAAGTGTTTTCTGGAATTTCAACCCTTAAAGCCAACTGTTGATCAGGCTTGGCATTGTCATACCCTATACTGCCTTTAACACTTACACCACTCAACAACCCTTTTACAAATTCACAATCTGCACTTATTCTTCCGGCAGAATGCCGATCTACAAAAGCCAAATTTGCATTGCCAAAGTCTTGTCCATAGTACTTTAAATTTCTACCTTGAATTTCTCCAGTAAAATGAGGTGAGCCGAGCAAGTTACTCAAATGCAAGGTTCCATTCATTTTCCCTTCCATACTATCCAATGACGATTCAAGCAAAAAAGGCTTTAAATTGTCAAATCCAAAGTTTCCAAAATCTACGTGCAATGTATCCGTTTCTAGACTTGAAATAACCCCTTTGGCTTCAATAAAGTGGGTTTTCCCGTCCAAATACAATTCCCTACAAAATATTCTGCCATTGTTTAAAAAAGTAATTTGCGAAAAATCCGAGACGGTCCAAAGTTCTTTGGCCATGATAATTTTAGAATTCATCGGCAGCAGGGTAATTGAATCTGCAAATACTTCCGATTTTGCATTTAAATTAATTAGATATTCACCAGTTCTATCGGTAAAATCCAGGCTAAAATCTGCACTTCCCTCTTTGGCTATGCCTTGCAGATTTACATTCAGAAACTGCGGTTTATTGGAATTCTGTATTTCCAAAGCTGAAATTCTAAAATCCAATCCGTTGTTCAATTGATATTTACTACTTAAATCTAGGTTTTTAAATTTGTATTGGTTGTAATTAAAGTCAAAAGGTTTTATATTTAGACTACCCGCATCATTGAAACTAGAATAATAGCCATTAAAGGCCAATGCACTTGTGCTCATTCCTGTATCCAAAAACGAAAAAATGATCGCCGTTTCAGGCAATTTTAAATTGAATTGAAATGAATCCTTTCCAACGTATTCAGCGTACTTAAATCTATCTGGGAATACATTTGCTATGATATTATTCGCAATTTTTTCAACATTGTCAAATGCCAGTTTCCCGTAAATATTTCCAGTCACAAAATCGCCCAAAAAATCCAATCGCATTGCACTAGGGTTCCCCCATTTTGATACCTCTTGTGCGTCAAATTGATAGGTTATCCCATTCCTTTGAATGGCAACGTCAACCATATCTACCGTTCCTACAAAATCATCTAAATTTACACCTTTTGCATCCACATTAAACTTACCCCAAATAAGGGTATTGGTTGTATCTAGGTTAAGGGCATACAAATCGATACCTTTTGTTTCTGCAGTGAATTTAAAAACGGGTATTTTGCCAATGAAATCAATTTTACCATTAAAACTGCTATTAATTCTTTGGTCGTCGATGACAGCGCTTCCCTCAAAATATTTGCCGGTTAAAGTTCCTTTAATTTTTGCATTGGAAAAGTTTCTGCCTCGAATATCAAATTCATCAATTCGGGTATTTAAATTCAAGTGAAAAGTCTCGGGGTCTAGCCCAGTTCCGTTCAATTCCAAGTCAAATCCAAACTTGCCCAAATTTTCATTAAAAATTCCCAAATCAAATCCTGAGGAAGAAAGTTTTCCTTTAAATTCTGCCGTTTTTAAACCGTTTTTTAAGTCTAAAACCACATCCGTTTGCAATTCTCCAAAATTGGATTTGACATTGCCATTCCAGTTAAAGTCTAAAAACCGTCCTCGGAACAGACCTGATGCATCTATATTTCCTGCATCATAAAGGGTTTGTGGCAATTCCATTCCATGCAAAATCCGGCTAAGTTCACCTGCATTGGTTTTAAATTGTCTTACATTAAAATCACAATAGGTATTGCGCCAATTGGGTAAACCCTCCAAATAAAAATCGCCCACAATTTTGGTTTCATTGCCCATTCGTATATCCGTATTGTTTAGATGCAGATGGTCGAATGTACCAGAAATATCCAGTTTTTGTACGTCTAAAGTTTCTGGATGTCCAACAAAATTTTGGTCGAAAATGGAAATATCCGCCAAGCAAATACTCGACTTTAATAACGTAGACTTCCATTGCGTATTGGATACAAATTCATCCATATGTTT
>JBBQBB010000112.1:0-2770 GCA_038317095.1 Bacteroidia bacterium
AAAATTAGCCTATATCAGACCACTAAATTTTCACACTATCCAACCCATAATTTTAAACAGCGCAGCATAACAGCGCTTAAATGTGCTTAAAATGAGTCAAAAAAAATTATATTTGCAAAGCAATGGGAGTACTTAGACGGACTGACGTTAGGTGCAAGTTAGAAGGACCCAACCCGCAGAATTAGAGAGAGTTGCACACACTCTAATTCTCTTGCCTTCGCACTTGAACATTCTGCTGAAAATGCAGAAATTAAACGGTTTGGCCATAATAAAGGCATAGAAATATGAATAGAAAAATTAACAAAATCGCTATCTTGTTGCTCATTCTAGGAGCAGCAACCGTGTCAAAAGCCCAAAACTGGAGCTTAACAGGCAACAACCTCAATGGAATTTCAAGCCCAAAACTCGGTTCTACCGATGCCTTTGACCTAAAATTCTTTACGGACGATCTATTTAGAATGAATTTAACTAAGAATGGTTGGCTTGGGCTAAACATTGACCAACCTCGTGGCTGGATGGAAATAAATTATTGCCCACCATTAGGTCTAAGTCAAGTTGGTTCAATTGTCACCCTGAACAAATGCCACGGTAATGTTGTGATGGCAACTAACTTTATGCCTGACTTTATTGGCGGTGCAGTAACTCCCATTGATACTTCGCTTTCAGGTGGCAGTGGAGAAGGTAGCGGAAATTTGCCTTTTGTAGTACCCATTAACTTTGCAACTGGAAATATTACCAACGTTCTTACGCCTTTATATGGTGCAGAAAGTCCTATCTTTTGGGTCAGAAAACAAATACCTCCTGGAATTTGGTCAGGTGCCTCGGGACCGGATGAGTTCGATACCAAATTTATTGTAATGCCCGATGGAAGTTGCGGAATAAACATTGCCCAACCTCGAGCAGCTTTGGATGTAAGAGGCAGCAATGCACCCAACAGGCCTGCTGCCATTTTTGGTTCACGAGCTTTGGGGACAGGCTATACTGACCCAACAACCGGATTATATCAATATTACACCCAGCAAATACACCTTGTTCCAGTGTTGAAAACCAATGGATACAACCGTATAACCCAACAGGGCGACCAAGGCTTATTTTTTACCGATGGCAAAGGGGCGTCTGGAGCCAACTCACTAAGTGCCTTGGTGATTGCACCTTGGGCAGCAAGCGGTGACTCCTGCGTAGGGGGTATGAGAATGGACAAAAATGGCAATATTGAGTTTAGAGGAAACCTCAAAACTACTAATGTAAACGTGGATGCCAATTGGTGGTGTGATTTTGTTTTTGCACCAGAATACAAACTTCGAACACTTGCAGAAGTAGAATCGTATATTGCAAAAAACAAACACCTGCCCGATATGCCGAATGAAGCCGAGGTATTGGCAAATGGCATAGATGTGGCAAATATGCAAGCCATTCAACAACTAAATATTGAAGAGTTAACTTTGTACATCATCCAACTTCAAAAGCAAATGGATGCAATGAAAACCGAATTGAAATTACTTAAACAATAGTGTAATGAAAGCGTTAATTGTAATTTTTACAGTGTTTACAACCACAAATTTGTTTGGACAAAGATCAGATACCATTTTCGAGGCCAATCCAAAGAACGCAATTTATCTTGAATTGGGGGGTAACAGTATATTGTATGGAATAAATTATGAGAGAGGCCTTTCAAGACTTGGGAAACAAATTTTTGCAACTAGCTTAGGCTATGGATTTTCTTCGAGCAAAATAGGAGAATTCAATGAAATTGTAATACCCATTGAAGTTAAATTAATAAATGGGATCGACAAAAAAAACCATCTTGAATATGGACTAGGTGCAACATATTTTTACGACTCCGACCGACCAGATAATGTTGTGAATGGTGTAAATGTTCCTCAAAGTAAACACCGTGTTGTTAATTTTGTAAGAATTGGTTACCGATATACTTCGAATCAAGGATTTTTGTTTAGAATAGGAGTAACTCCATTGATCAGTAGAAAATTTAAACCTGTTGTAAATTTATGGGGAGGTATTTCTCTAGGGTTTCGTTTTTAATGTATAGAATATGGAAGTAAATAAAATAGCACTCTTAATGCTAGTTGTAATCTTAGCTTTTGGTCTAAACTCCTGCAAGGACAAGTGTAATGACCCCGCTGATTTAGATTGTGAGAATTACAATCCGTGTTATGGTGTAGAAAAAACTTCTGCTTATTTTATTGTTGAAGAGAGCCTTGGGCAACATCAAATACCGCACCACTGAAACCGTATCATTCACCGCCGACGCCAAGGCAGATAAATCTGTTTTGGTGGTAATAGAAGTGAGAAAATAATGTTAAAAATAATGCGAAACAAAGTATCGCATAGCACCCTAAAAAGCATGTGCTATGCGAATGTTTGTATCGGGTATAAGCAATTTATAGGCAAGCGTATTGAACCACACAACAAACATTAAACTGACAGACAATTGTCGAAAATTTAAGACGACATATAAACTTAAAAGCGGACTTTTTTCCGACACAACTTGTCCCGATTTTTCGGGAACAGCCCAACGATTCGTGTTTTATTTTTTTTGCCGCCCCGCACTTTTTTAAAATGTGTCTTGTCCTAAACTAAGTTTACACATTGTAAACTAAAAAACAGGACAAAAAAAATGAAACATAAAAAAACAATTCAAAAAACACAAAAGGATTTTGGCGAAGCTGAAAAACATGCCATTATTCAAGAATTAATTGAAACTCAATGTACAAAAGCGGAGATTTGGGAAAAGTACACAGGCCAAGAGGAA
>JBBQBB010000113.1:0-2127 GCA_038317095.1 Bacteroidia bacterium
CGTTTGGAAATAGAACCTGAAGCCTCTGCTATGTTTGCTCATATTTAAATTCCGAACCGCAACAACAACTTACTTAAAACGAATTACTTCTCTCGTTTTTGAAGCGTTAGCAACAGTTTTACAATGTCATTGGCAAAGTCATACGATTTTTGGGTGACAATACTTTCTTTCAATTTTTAATACTCCGTGAAAGCGATAATTGCCTATTCTCATAATTAACTATTTCGCATATTCATTTCCTTCACTCTTTCGATCCTTCACTCTATATTTGTAATTCTTGTTTAAGGTATTTGGAATTCGGCTTTCCCCCGGTGTGTGGATGATGCTCATAGCAAGCATGGCTTTTGGGGTGATGAATATTTCCGTAAAAATGACCCCTGAATTTTCGGCTCCGGAAATGGTTTTTTTTCGGTCTTTGGTTCAAATTCTCATCGGGTATTTAACTTTGCTTAAGTTGGGTGTAAGTCCTTTTGGAAAGAACAAACTTTTGCTCATTCAGCGCGGTTTTTTCGGATCCATGGGATTGCTGTGTTATTTCTATACGTTGCATCAAATGCCTTTGGGGAATGCCATAATCATCCACTATTTGGCCCCAGTATTAACAACAATCTTGGCCATTTGGATGGCCGGAGAAAGGGTAATAAAAATTCAATGGTTGTTTTTTGCATTCACTTTTTTGGGCGTAATTGTAGTAAATGGATCTGGATTTAAAGTGCCATTTTTACCTATGATTGCTGGATTTGGTGGTGCATTTTTTTCTGCACTTGCCTACAATACCATTAAAAAACTAAAAGGAGTAGAAGATCCAAATGTGGTGGTACTTTATTTTCCGTTGGTAAGTGTTCCCATTGCCTTGTCCTATTTTATCTTTAAACCTAACGATTGGATTTGGCCGTCGCATGGAATGCAATGGTTCTGGATTGTGTTAACAGGTGTAAGTACCCAAATCGGACAGTTCTTCATGACCCGAGCCTACCAAGAAGACCTGGCCAGCAGGGTATCCGCGGTAAGTTATGTAGGTATTTTATGGGGTGCCGGTGCCGGACTATTGGTATTTGACGAACATTACAACTTGCTACAATACATAGGAATGGCCATGGTAATTGCAGGTGTTGTACTCAATATCAATGCGCAAAAAGTAAAAGATTTTTTTGCACCGGGAGAGGAGTAATTTTTATTTTATAGCCAAAAAGAATCAATATTTAATCAGTTTTTCGGTGATAATTGTCAATTTTTCACTGGCTATTTTAATGATATAATTACCACAGTTTATATTTTCCAATGCAACGGGGTAGTGGCTGATAATTCCTTCCAGAACGGTTATTCCATTAATATCGGTTACAACATATTTAAATCCGAAATATTTAGAATCGAAGTTCAAATAATTATGAATTGGATAAGCATTTATTTGTTCTGTAATTTTATTTGTATTGGTTGTTTGATTATCGCTAAGGCGCTTGCCTTGTTCGGATTGTATTGCAGACTTATTTGTGTTTTGAAGTATTGCCAGGGGATACATTTGATTGAAAACCCAACCCGTATTATCCAATTTTATTTTTTTGACAACAATTAATGAATCTCCAATTTTTGTTGGTAAGGTTGCGTTCAAAGGAGAGCTACCGACGAAAGATTTTCTAAAAACGTCGTAATGTGTGTTTTCACCATTGTTGGCATTGAATTTTAGGGTATCCTCGAGTAAGGCTGCATAAAGCCAACCATCCAAAACAGATGAAGTATCCTTTTTAACTATTTTTACACGCAATTGCACGGAATCTGATACAATTGAGGTTTCTAGAAAAAGGGAAAATGAGGTGTATTTGTTTTTATAAGGATTAAAAAGATTTACGTCTGTATAATCAGCGCTGGTGGAAATTACTTTCCCTTGGATGACAAGTGTTGGGGTGCTCCCATATATACCATAGAAATTTGTTCTGGCATCATTTTCAGACTTGTTGTACTTGTTTAAAGTACAAGCTGCGTATGGTGAACTGGGAAGAATTGACTGCTTTCTTAGACTTCCCCTTGGAAATAAGAAAGATAATTTATACAACCAACGTAATAGAAAATCTCAATGGCAAAATCAGAAAATACACCAAAAACAAAATGTCCTATCCCACTGACGACGCC
>JBBQBB010000114.1:0-2064 GCA_038317095.1 Bacteroidia bacterium
ACCTTGTAAAAAATATCCCTTTCACTCATGCCTTCTGTGGTTGCATCGCCTTTGCCTAGCAGCATTGGTAGGTTGTTAATGCTGTTGGGTATGTATTTAGCAATGGTTTCTGCACTTAAAAGGCCACCATCCTCTAAAACGCAAATTTGATCCGTAATGTTTTTTAGCTGCCTTACGTTTCCAGGCCAAGCGTAAGATACCAATAATTGCTGGGCTTCGCGGGTGAGTTCTATGAGATTGCTGCGATGCTGTTCTGCAAATTCACTGCTGAATTTGCGAAAAAGCAAATAAATATCTTCGGGCCTTTCCGCCAATTTAGGAACGCGAATGGGAACTGTGGCCAGTCTATAGTATAAATCTTCACGGAATTTGCCTTGGGTGGCTCTTTCCAATAGGTCACGATTTGTAGCTGCTACAACCCTTACGTCGGTTTTTTGAACAGTGCTGCTTCCTACTTTAATAAATTCCCCGTTTTCTAAAATACGCAACAATCTTGCCTGTGTACCAAGCGGCAACTCACCTACCTCATCTAGAAATATTGTACCTCCATTTACGGTTTCAAAGTAGCCTTTTCGTTTGTCTGTGGCGCCTGTAAACGATCCTTTTTCGTGCCCAAAAAGTTCGCTGTCTATGGTTCCTTCTGGTATTGCACCGCAGTTTACCGCAATAAATGGGGCATGTTTACGCCCACTCAATTGGTGAATGATTTTTGAAAAACTTTCTTTTCCTACACCACTCTCCCCGTTGATCAATACGTTCATATCTGTCGGAGCCACTTTTATTGCAGTTTCTAAGGCATTGTTTAGCTTTTGACTGTTGCCAACAATTCCAAATCGTTGTTTAA
The DNA here is from genome assembly GCA_038317095.1 of Bacteroidia bacterium. Classification (GTDB taxonomy): domain Bacteria; phylum Bacteroidota; class Bacteroidia; order NS11-12g; family UBA955; genus JAGXTF01. The sequence goes on from JBBQBB010000114.1 coordinate 845, forward strand.
TCTGTTGAATGTCCATGCTTTTTTATAAATCTAAAATTATAATTTTTTGGAAATCAGTGCTATTCGGTGTTGCAAATATACAACCAAAGTGACAAAATGGCAGAGAGATTTGTCGCTTGTTTTTGATTTTTATCGAAAGGGGGTGAGGGGGTATACGTAAACGGCTGATATTTTTCAGAAAAAAAATTCAAATTTGTGTCTTTTACCGTAAGTTGTTCATTTGAAAGCAGTAAGATATTGAACACCCGCAGTTTGAAATTTAAATTGTAATCTACGGTTTCATTTTATTTTGAATTTTCATTAGAATTTATTGTAAATCTTTGATTAGGTCAGTAAATTCCGTTGGGCAATTATTGGTTATATTGTTGTTCATAATCTGAGAATGCACAATAACAGAATCGTAATTGTTCGGATTTTGAGCAAATGCCCCTCCATAAATCTTGTTCATATCAACTTTGTAGAATGCCGCTAAACGAATCAATTTATCTTCGCTAGCCATTATTTCGCCTGATTCGATTCGAGAATAGACGGAATTGCAAATATGTATAAAGTCTGCAATTTCCTTTTGACTCATTTGTTTAGCTGCTCTTAATTGTCTAAGGTTATTACCTATTGTTATTGCAATTTGATTCACGTGGCCAAATTAGGGAATATTCGGATTAATTGCAAATTATGCAAATATTTTGCGTTATTTGCAATTAATAAACAATTTAGATATAGGTACTTTGGCATTCATTAAAACATATAAATATGAAAAAGAACAAATTGCTTATGCCTACAATGCTCCTCTGTTTTTTAACTGTAGTTATGATTATGAATTGTAAGCGACAACGCAATACAAAAAGCAGTGAAAATCAAAAAGATAAATTAAGTGGCAGCTATTTCAACCCAAGTAGTTATTCTGAAATTTATACTGTAGAAGATTTGAATAACACTATTGATGCAATGGCACGTGGCATTTGTGTGTCAATGAGTGATACTGGAAAAGTGGTAAATCAAAACCTGCAAACCGCTAGGAATTTGGTTTATTCAGAATTGAATGCAAATAAAGATGAAGTTCCTATATATGAAATTAGTGAAAAAGGGGGAATGTTTTTTGGACCGAATCCATTTGACCCAAGTTCAGATGTAAATGATTTTGGCGATGTAATTTATACTTGGGAAGGGTGGCCACAAAATGGCTTCGTTTTGCCACCGCAAGGAACATGCGTTGCAAACAG
>JBBQBB010000115.1:0-1976 GCA_038317095.1 Bacteroidia bacterium
GTTCAACCTAGGTGCATCGGCCGTATTCTCAAAAGTTTCCTTACCAAACTATGCGGTTTCCTTCCCAAAAGCGGAAAATTGAAAGCTAGAAAGTGAAGTAAAAATAGGTATATAAAAATGCGCGGCAGTAGTTTTTTGAAAAAAAAATACTGGCTGGATTCGAGACTGCTGTAATTGAAAGTCAATTTATTAGCCAGTCAAGTCAGTTGTAAATACCACATTTGATGTACTAAGTTTGGTTACAGGAACATACCAATTAAAAACAACATTAACCCTATTTAGAAAGGCAGTAGCCATGCTGGTAAATGGAATATGATGCTAAACGGCAGGCGTGTTTGGAGGATTTTGGGTTGAAGGTTTGCCGGATATCGGATATTGCGGTAAAGAGGAGTTTGGCTGGGGGTGCAGGGGGCGGGGAGTTTTGGGAAGTACTCTACAAAAATTGACAATGCGGTTACTGTTTTACAAAAAGAAAGCTTATTTGGAGACCAAGCCAAAACTTTTTTAGATGCAGAATATAGAACCGTAAAATCAACGAACCAAGTAACTACATATAGAGCTTTTGGAGATAAGGCTGAATTGGGCGGTTCTTTCGTTACCACAACAAAGGGGGCAACTCGAAATGAATTAGCAATACTCGATGAATGGAGTAACTCCATGCGTTTTGAAGCGAAAATTAATGTTCCTGTAGATGTGAAAATGAACATTGGAAAGGTTGGACCACAAACCAGTAAAAATGGCTTACAAACACTTACAGGTGGTAGCGACCAAATAATTTTACCATATCAATGGGACAATAAATGGGTTGTAGAAATAAAGGATTTGAATACTGGTAAGGTATATAATTCTGTAAGTGATTTTGCTAAAGAGTTCCCTGAATTAGTTAAGTGATTCAAGATGTTTGTATGCTTTATCCATGAGCAATAATGCTTCCATGCCAAGAGTTTTACTACTTGGCGGAGCTTCCATTAGCATTCGGATTGTGTATGCAAGTTCCTTTAAGACGACCTCTTTAGTGGCATTATCATTTATTAAAATCAATACGTTTTGGTAATTTTCTTTTAAACCCACATAGGTTGAATTGTACTTTTCTGAAGCAATAATTTGATCTAATTTATCAATAACATCCAAAATCTCTAATCTTATTTCATTAATAGCCAAACTCATTGTTTAAATTGCTTTAAGTTTCACATTATTAATCATTGCATCGAGAGCATAAAGAATACAAGTTTTGTCTTGTTCTGGAAATTTAGCAATATCGTTTAACCGCTTTATCATAGAGGGGTATCTTAGAAGTTCTTTATCTTCCGTTTCTCCAAACAAATATGCTGCTGTAGTTTCTAAAAAATTTGCAATTTTTTCAACCATGTCAATAGGTGGTTTTACTTCATCAGGTTCGTATTTGCATATGTTAGAATGATGAGAACTTATTCTGAGAGCCAATTCGGCTTGTAAAAAGGCTTGAGCATCCTTATTAACTTTTAATTTTTGTCTCAATGTATCCATTTTCTAAGCATTAATGATTTTAAAACATCATTAAATCATTGATAACGCAAAAATACAGAATAAAAATGAGCTAGAAAAACGATATCTATTATGCTGGATGAAATAGATATTATTATTTTGTACCAAATATTGGCAAGAATAGTGCAAAAATATTTTTATGGAGATAAGAGACATCAAAAAGCAACGCTAAATAGCCCAAGTTTTAAACCATTGCTGTATTACAGAAATAAAAATTAAAAAAATGTATTGCCCACACCACCAAGATACCCCCCTATTTAAGTGTATTGAGGCAAAGGCTCCGTATATTGCAATTGTTCCAATTGTACACTGGGCATAGTTTAAGAGGAATTGATTAAAAAACGGCTGCACTAGTTTAATGAAGGCTGTAAAATGGTGTGAAAAAAGAAATATTTTCAGTTACTTAGCGACTTTTGGCATTTTAAGAATTCACATTGAATGTAATATTTATA